>JABRVU010000106.1:0-2787 GCA_039961895.1 Phycisphaerae bacterium
AGCTCCGGCGGCGCGGCGGTCTGTCCGACGACGTCGGCGATGCTGCTCTCCCTGTCGCTCATCGGCGCCCGACGAGCCCGACGGCGGCGACCGTTTGAGAGCGCGTTTTGAAACCCCGCATGCCGACTGGCTGGATGCCGGTCCCACACGGGCTTGAGGATGGGCGCTGATGATGGGCCGGTGGTCCTTCGGGCTGGGCCATCTTCCCTTTTCCGCCTCCCGCGCCGGACTGCGCGGCTGGTGGTCGGGCCGTTCAGCCGTTCAGGATCGCGCGCAGGGCCCGGGCGGTGTTCTCGATGAGCACCTCGGGGTAGTGCGTATAGGGCGGGATCATCTCGGCCGTCACCCACCCGTCGTAGCCGATCTGGCGCAAGGCGGCAGTGACCACCGGCCAGTTGATCTCGCCGGAGAGCAGATCGACGAAGCCGCCCGCCGTGCCCACCGACCGGCGGAAGTCCTTGACGTGAACCCGCAGGATGCGCCGGCCCAGGGCCGCGATCCAATGCTCGGGATAGCCGAACAGCATCACGTTGCCCACGTCGAAATAGGCGCCCACCTGGTCGCTCTTGAACTGGTCGATGAAGTTGACCATCTCCATCGGCGAGAGCAGGAAGCGGTTCCAGACGTTCTCGACCCCGACGCGGACGCCGGCGGCCTGGGCCTCCGGGATGACCTTGGCCAGCGACTCGGTGGCCCGGCTCCAGGCGTCGCGGTAATCCACCACCGGGGCCGCCGGCAGGAAGAACACATCCACCGCGCCGGGCACCACCAGAACGGCGTCGACGCCCAGGACCCCGGCGGCGGCGATCTCCCGGCGAAGGATGTCGACGCCGCGCTCGCGGACCTTGGCCTCCGGACTGGATAGCGAATGCTCCCAGTGCAGGCCGGTGGCCACGCCCACGATCTCGAGGCCTTCGTTGCGGATGGCCCGCCCGATGGCCGCGATCTCGCGCTCCGGCGTCTCCGGCGTGAGCGCGCCCTCGGCCGAAACGGCCGCCTCCAGGCCGTCAAAACCGGCCGCCTTGGCCTGTCTGGCCAGCGGGGCGAAATCCTTCGGACCCGACAAACCACCCGGAAACGACCACGTGCTGATGCCTGCTTTCATCGGCGACCTCTGTTTCTGATGGACGCTTTCCCGGACCGCAACCCGCGGCGACCCGCCTCATTGAACCGCAAAGCCGCGTCTGACGCAAAGGCTTGACAGACTCCGCCGTCGTGGCGGAGAATCAACCCCTTGCCGTCCGACTACTCCCATCGCACCGGAGCGACAGAACCATGAGCCGAGCATTTGCCAGCACCCTCGTCGTCCTGGCCCTGGCCGCCCAGGCTTGGGCCGACCTGGCCGAATACGTGGCCAGGCACGATCCGACCTACGCCTTCAAACGGGTGGGCGACGGAAAGCTCCCCGACGGCGGTACCTATATCGAAGTGGTGATGACCTCGCAGACCTGGCGCGGCATCACCTGGAGGCACCGGCTGACCATCGTGCGGCCGGCGGGCATGGACAAGCCCACCCACGGCCTGCTTTTCATCTCCGGCGGCGAATGGCCCAGCGGCGATGAGGCCAAGGGCCTGGGCCGGAACAACCGCGAACTGCCCACCGCCGTGGACCTGGCCGCCAGGACGAAGATGCCCGTGGCCGTCCTCAATCAGGTGCCCTTCCAGCCGATCTTCGGCGGCAAGTACGAGGACGCCATCATCTCCTACACCTTCCAGCAGTACATGCAGACCGGCGAGGAGGACTGGCCGCTGCTGATGCCCATGGTCAAGGCCGCCGTCCGGGCCATGGACACCGTGCAGGCCGTCGCCAGGGACGACTGGAAGGTCGAGGTGCCCCACTTCGTCGTGACCGGCGCCTCCAAGCGCGGCTGGACCACCTACCTGACCTCGGTGGTGGACCCGCGGGTCCAGGCCCTGGCGCCGATGGTCTTCGACACGCTGAGCATGAACGCCCAGATGAAATACCAGGTCGAAAGCTACGGCCAGTACAGCGAACAGATCAAGGACTACACCGAAGCCAGGCTCCAGGACCACCTGGACACGCCGCCGGGGCGCAAGCTGGTCGCCCTGGTCGATCCCTATGCTTACCTGGACAAGCTGACCCAGCCCAAGTTCATCCTGCTGGGCACCAACGACCGCTACTGGACGCTGGACGCGCTGAACCTCTACTGGCCGGACCTCAAGGGCGAGAAGTACGTCTTCTACGTGCCCAATTCCGGTCACGGGCTCACCGACCGGAAGCGCGTGGCGGCCAATATCGCCGCCCTGGTGCTGCGGGCCGCCGGCAAGCTCGAACTTCCCCGGCCGGAGTGGAGTTTCAAGGAGTCCGACCAGGGTCTGACGCTGACCATCGCGTCCAAGGTCAAGCCCGCCGGGGTGGTCGCGTGGACGACGACGGCCAGGACCCGCGACTTCCGCAAATCGCAGTGGTCGTCCCAGAAGCTCGAGGCCGGCAGCGACACCTACACGCTGACCGTCCCGCGGCCCAAGAGCGGTTTTGCGGCGGGGTTCGGCGAGCTGTCCTATGAGATCGACGGACACCCGGTGTATCTCTCGACCACCATCCGCATCATCGAGGCCAAGAAGCAGCATGACGTCGCGGGATCGTCTCGGTAGCGACCGGGCGTGAGTGCCGCTCGGGGAGCGTCTTCACTCATCCGCGGCCTGTCCGTACGGCGGGCCGCTACCGGCTGGTGCCCGTGCACACTGCCGTGGAGGCCGAATCCATGCCGCGCACGCAGACCGTATCCTTCCTGCTGGGCTGCATCCTGGGGACCGCCGCGGCGG
>JABRVU010000107.1:0-3701 GCA_039961895.1 Phycisphaerae bacterium
CGTGTCCTTCCACTGGTGCTCGCCGAAGGTTTCAAAATCCATGAACAGGTTGCACACCGAGCCCTTGGCCTGGTGCACCCAGGTGGCGAACTTGTCCGCGGTCAGCGGCCATTGGTCCCACTGATGATTCGAGAAGCGGAAGGCGACGTCGTCGCTGAGGCGGTAGTTTTTCAGCAGCAGCGAAAGCTCCGGCCGGCCCGGGGGGGCGTACACCTCGTTGGGCGAGCGGGAGCCCAGAACCTGATCGACGCCCTCGACCAGGACCGCCCGGTATCGGCCCATGCCCGCGATCAGGTCGGCGACGTCGTTGTTGTAGATCAGCTCGGTGTTGCGGAAGACGGTGGGCACCTGGCCGAACAGGTCCTCGATGAGATTGTCGTGCAGGTCGACCTGGTGGCGGAACTCCTCCACGCTGTAAAGCGCCGCGAGGCTGTGGGCGTAGGTTTCGCTGAGGAACTCGCAGCAGCCGGTCTCCGCCAATTGGCGGAAGCGGTCGAGCACTTCGGGGGCGAACCGCTCGAACTGCTCGATGGCGCAGCCGGTGAGCGAAAAGGCCACGCGCAGCGAGCCGTTGTGGCGATGGATGAGCTTGAGCAGCAACTGCGTGGCGGGCAGGTAGCACTTGTGCGCCACGGACCGCAGGATCTGCCCGTTGCGCTCGTCGTCGAAGTAATGCGGGTGGGCGTCGAAGACGCTGTATCGCCTGAGCCGGAAGGGCTGGTGGACCTGGAAATAACAACAGACCGCGACCATGCTGTCCATCGTCCTGTGTGCGGCGCCCGGTGGAGGGCGGGACGGACGCCAGCGGAACAACCCCGAATCAGGCGGCGCGTCCTGCGCCGACCCCCGCCCGACAAGTGCCACATCTTAGCGTAAAAAGCGCAAAAGGCGTACAACCCACGTCGAGCCGAAGGGCCCTTCGCCGGCTGACCGTTCGACGGGACAGCCGCTCCCCCGCCGCGGGCTTTCAGACCGGCACGCCCAGGCGGTCGCGGATGCGGCGGACAGCCTCCTCGACGTTCTGCCGACTGTTGAACGCCGAGAGCCGCAAATACCCCTCGCCCGAGGCGCCAAAGCCCGAACCGGGCGTGCCCACCACGTGCGCCTCCTGGAGCAGCTTATCGAAGAATTGCCAGCTCGTGAGGCCCTGGGGCGTCTTCACCCACACGTAAGGCGCATGGACCCCGCCGTAGCAGGCCAGCCCCGCCTGCGTCAGCGACTGGCGGATGATCCGGGCGTTTCCCATGTAGAAATCGACCAGCCGGCGCACCTGCTCCCGGCCCTGGGGCGAGTACACCGCCTCCGCGGCGCGCTGGACGATGTAGGGGACGCCATTGAACTTGGTGGTGTGCCTGCGGTTCCAAAGCTGGTGCAGCGACACGCGCGAGCCGTCCGCCGCCCGGCCCGTCAGCGTCTTAGGCACCACGGTCCACGCGCACCGCGTGCCGGTGAAGCCGGCGTTCTTGCTGAAGGAGCGGAACTCGATCGCGACCTCCCGCGCGCCATCAATCTCATAGATCGAGTGCGGGATTGCTGGATCGGTAATGAACGCCTCATAGGCGGCGTCGAAAAGGATCAGCGTGCCGTTGTCGCGGGCGTAATCGACCCAACGCTTGAGCGTCTGCCTGGAAGCCACCGCGCCGGTGGGGTTGTTGGGATAGCACAGGTAGACCACATCAACCCGGCGGTCGGGCAGGTCGGGCGTGAAATCATTCTCAGCGGTGGCGGGCAGGTAAACCAGCCCGGCATACTCGCCGCGCGCGTCCGCGGGGCCGGTGTTGCCCGCCATCACGTTGGTGTCCACGTACACGGGGTAGACCGGGTCGAGCACCGCGATGGTGTTGCCGCCCGGGCCGGTGGCCAGGATGTCGAGGATGTTGCCCGTGTCGCACTTGGAGCCGTCGGAGATGAAAATCTCATCGGGATCGACCTGGCAGCCGCGCGCCGCGTAGTCGTGCTGGGCGATCTTCTCGCGCAGGAACGCGTAGCCCTGCTCGGGCCCGTAGCCGCGGAAGGTTTCCCGCTTGGCCATGTCGTCCACCGCCCGGTGCATCGCCTCGATGCACGCGGGGGGCAAGGGTTCGGTCACGTCGCCGATGCCCAGGCGGATGATCTGGGCGTCGGGGTGCGCCTGCTGAAAGGCATTCACCCGGCGAGCGATCTCGGGGAACAGGTAACCAGCCTTGAGCTTGAGGTAGTGGTCGTTGATGCGAGCCATATCAGTTTTCGTGGTTCATGCCGGCGCGTTGTGCACCCGGCGTCATGGGCTGTGAATCTGCGTGATAAGTTGGCACGCCGCCTTGTCCTGGGCTTACGCCCCCACTTTTTCGCTGGCGAACTGGCGGGCTTTATCCAGCGCCTCGTCGAGCCTGGAGGGGTCTTTGCCGCCGGCCTGGGCCATGTCGGGCCGGCCGCCGCCGCCCCCGCCGACGACCTTGGCGGTTTCGCGCACCCAGTCGCCAGCCTTGAGACCCTGCTTGATCTTCGACTCGGGCACCGCGGCCACCAGCGCCACCTTGCCGTCGGTGACGCCCGCCAAGAGCAGCGCCGCCTCGGGGTGCTTTTTGCGGATCACATCCATGGCGGTGCGCAGGGCATCGGCGTCGGCATCAGCAATGCGGGCGACGATCAGGTCGCCGCTGACCTCCTGGGCGATCCGCCGAGCCTCCTCGATCACGCTCTGGACAACCTGCTTGCTGCGCTGCCTCTGGTCCTCCTTAAGCAGTTGATGCAGCTCGCCGATGCCGGCGTTGAGCCGTTTGCGGGCCAACAGCGGCAGCGCCACCTCGTTGATCTCCTGAGCCAACTCGACCAAATCGTTGCGGTCGCGCAGCTCAGCGATGTCCTGGGCGGCCCGCAGCGCTTCGAGCCGATTGAGCAGCCGCTGGGCGTCAGCCTGGGCGCGGTGCGCCGCCTCGCCCGTGACCGCCACCAGCCGCCTGACGCCCTTGGCGACGGTCTCCTCGCTGAGGATGACGAACCCCTCCGCGTCGCCGGTCTTGCCCAGGTGCGTCCCGCCGCACAGCTCGATGGAGTATCCCCGCCACCGAGGGTCGCTCGGCCGGGCGATCAGCTCCTCCACAGGCACGCCGACCGAGACGATGCGGACGCGGGGCGGGTACCGCTCGCCGAACACCGCCCGCAGCCCGTTGATGCGCATCGCCTCCTCCTGCGGCGCCTCCCCGTCGTACACGGTCAGATCGTGGGCGATCAGCTCGTTGACGATCTGCTCGATTCGGTCGATCTGCTCGTCGCGCAGCGCTTCGCCATGCGAGAAGTCGAACCGCGTCTTCTCCTCATCGACCAGCGAGCCCTTCTGCTGGACATGATCGCCCAGCACCTCGCGCAGGGCGAAGTTGAGCAGGTGGGTGACGGTGTGATGGGCCATGATCCTGCGTCGGCGGGGCTCATCGACGCTGAGGGTGAGCCGCGCGCGGTCCGCCGCCAGCAACTGGCCCGCGGTGACCTGGCCTAAGTGGAAGTAGACATCGCCGACCTTGATGGTGTCCTCGACGAGGAAGCGGCCGGTGGTGGTTTCGATCGTGCCGCGGTCGCCCACCTGGCCGCCGCCCTCAGCGTAAAAGGGTGTCTCCGCCACCACCACCGCGCCGTGCATCCCGGTGGAGAGCCGCTCCACGCGCGTGTAGCCGTTGGCCTGCTCATGCGCGTAAAGGTGCACCGGGCTTTGGACCTCCACCTGA
>JABRVU010000108.1:0-5888 GCA_039961895.1 Phycisphaerae bacterium
GGGACGCGCTGGGCGGGGGGGACCGGGGCCTGGCCGTCGCGCTTAGAGGTCGGTCTCGAGGGCGTCGACTCCGCCGCCGTAGCCGAAGCGTCGTGCGTCCCTGTCACGTTCGGTTTCCTCCTGCGGGGGCGCGGCCGGGGCGGCCGGCTCCTCGAGCTCGTCGCTGCCGGCCTCGCGCACCACCCAGACCTTCACCTCGACGGTCAGATCGTCCGCGAACTGGACCGGCACCACCTGGGTATCCAGCGTGCGGATGGGCTTGAAGAGCTGGACCTGCTTGGCCTCGACCTCGTGCCCGAGGTCGCGCAGGGCGGCGGCGACCTCGCGCGGACCGACCGAGCCGTACAGGTGCCCCTCCGCGTTGGCCGCGGCCGAGATGGTCACTTCCACCTCGCGCATCCGGGCCGCCTGGGCCTCCAGGGCCTGGCGGCGCAGGCGCCGCTCCTGCTCGGCGGCCTTCTTGTCCTCCTCGATCGCCTTCATGTTGGCCTGGGTGGGCTCCAGGGCCAGATGATGGGGGATGAGGTAATTCCGGGCGTATCCTTCGCTGACCTCGACCACGTCGCCGGCCAGACCCACCTTCGAGATGTCCTTTCGCAGCAACAGTTTCATGCGACTCCGCCTCGCTGACAGTGGTTGATAGTTTAACCGCCCCGGCCGGCGGTGGAATGGTCCTCCCGGCCGGCTTTTCTTTTCACAGGTGAATGCCCGTCTTATCCAGCCCCGGTCATCCGCGTCTCGCCGTCGCCGGGCTTCTTCACGGCCATCACTTAACATCCCCGGCGTGACGAACTCACAGCCTTTGTCCCGCCGGTTGAATCATGCCCCGCAGGGCCGCGTCAGAACGGAATGCTGTCTCCGCCACCGTCGACCGGCGGCGGGCCCGGCTCGTCCATCGGCGGCACGTCGTCGTAGGCCGGAGCCGGGGGCGGAGCCGATGACCGGGCGGGTGCCGGCTGCCGCTGCCAGCCGCCCTCGCGCTGCCCGCCACCGGACGGCGCACCGCCGCCCTGCCCCGAACTCAAGAACGTAAAGTTGTCCACCACCACATCGAGCTTACTACGATTCTTGCCTTCCTTGTCGGTCCACTGCTGGTAGCGCAGGCGCCCCTCGATCAAGATGGGCCGGCCTTTACTCATGTATTGATTGATGGTCTCCGCGCGTCTTTCAAAGGCCGTGACATCCACAAAGCAGACTTCCTCTTTCTGATTGCCGTCCCGATCGCGGAAGCGACGACTCACCGCCAGCCCGAACCGGCACACCGGCGTGCCGTTGGGCAGGTACGACAGCTCGGGGTCGCGGGTCAGGTTGCCCGCCAGGATGACCCGGTTGAAGCTGGCCATGTCTATTCCTCCGCGGGCAGGTCCACGGGGCTTTCCCCGGCCACGGCGGCCGGTTCGCTTTCGCCGGCCTCGCGCCGGCGCTTGAAGCCCCCGTCGCGTCCGCCGCGGGTATCATAACGCTCGGCGTCGGCGGCGGAATGGTCCGGCGGACGGGCGGCCAGCTCCTTCATCTCCTCCTCGCTCAGGTGATCGGCCTTGAGCACCAGACAGCGGAGGATGGCCTCCGAAATCTGCGCGTCCCGCTCCAGTCCGGCGATCTTGCCCGGCTCGGCCTCGAAATAGGTCAGGGCGTAGATGGCCCGCTTCCGGCCGCGAATCTCGTACGCCAGCCGGCGCTCGTCCCACCGCTGCATGACGATCACCCGGGCCTCGGCGCGCTTCATCAGACGCCCCAGTTCCGCCTGCACCGCGTCCCAGTCGGCCGTCACCGCCGGGTCGAACAGGAACATGCCTTCGTATTTCTTCAAGCTCATGCCTCCACGTTGCTGCGGAGCTATCCCGCAGGGTCCTCGCTTTTGTTGAATCGGTTCATGGCCTGCTCGATCCCGTCGGCGAACCAGCATTCGACCGCGTCCGCCGCCAGGACCAGGGCCGGACCGATGATCTCCTCTTCCTCCCGGCTGAACGGGCCCAGCACGTGCCCGACCATCCGCTCGCCCGGCACCTGGCCGATGCCGATGCGCAACCGCGGGAACTGATCGGTGCCCAGCTCCTGGATCACGCTGGTCAACCCGTTGTGTCCGCCGGCCGATCCGCCCTTTCGCAGCCGCAGCCGGCCCAGCGGCAGGGCCAGGTCGTCGCTGACCACCAGCAGGTCCGCTGGCGAGAGCTTGTGAAAGGCCAGGGCCTCCCGCACGCTCCGGCCGCTCAGGTTCATGAACGTGCCCGGCTTGAGCAGCAGGACCGGCCGGCCCGCGATCAGACCGCCGCCGGCCAGGCCGCTGAACCGCCCGCGGCTCACCTCGATCCCGTGCCGACGGGCCAGCTCGTCGATGACCCGGAACCCGACGTTGTGCCGCGTGCCTTCATACTTGCCGCCCGGATTGCCCAGGCCGACCGCCAGTTTCATGGTTCCCGGTTTCCAGCAACCAGTTTCCAGTCACCCATGCCGGTCCGCGGCCGAGCCGTGAACTGATAACTGTAAACTGAAAACTCCCGCTACTTCTTCTCCTTCTCCGACTCCTCGCCTTCCTCGACCTTTTCGCGGCGGGTGATGATCTCGGGTTCGGCCGGCTCGGCGCCCTCGACCGGGGCGGCGACGGCCTCTTCGGTGGACTTGGCCCGGACCGCGCAGACGATGGCCTCCGGCGACGCCGAGGTGGTCATGCCCGGCGGCAGTTGCAGCTCGCGCACGTGGAGCATCGCCCCGAGATGCATGTCGGCCACGTTCACCCGGATGGCGTCGGGTATCTCGGTGACCAGGCACTGGACGGCGATTTCGGCCATCATGGTGTCGAACACCCCGCCCTCGTGCAGCCCCGCCGGCGTGCCGCGGAACTCGAAGGGCACGGTGACGGTCACCCGCTGGGTCAGGTCCACGCGCAGAAAATCGACGTGGATGGGCGTGGCCGCCAGGTGATCGAACTGCACGTCCTTGATGAGCACCTGCTTGCTCTGCCCGCCGACGTCGAGCCGGACCAGGTGGGCCCCGTGCTTGAGCACGCCCTGGAGGTCGCGGGTCGAAACGGCGACGTTCTCCGGCTCTTCGCCGTGCCCGTAGACGACGCCGGGCAGCTTGCCCTGCTTGCGCAGCCGCTGATTGGCCCGGCTGCCGCGGGCCTGCCGCCGTTCGGCTTGAAGGGTGGTCATGTCCATCGCTGATTCTGCTCCTCTATCGGATGGCGATTAGGTACTGCCTCGCGTCACGCTCCCGCCGCCGAACAGGGCGCTGATCGACTCGTTGCAATGAATCCGGCGGATGGCCTCGCCCAACAGCCCGGCCACCGACAGGACCTGGATCTGCGGCAGCTTCTTCTGGATTTCGGGCGACAGGGGGATGGTGTCGGTGACGCAGATCCAGTCGACGCCGGCCTCGGCCAGCCGCTCCACCGCCGGCCCGGCGAAGACCGCGTGGGTGGCCGCCAGCAGGAACCGCTTGGCGTTGTGCCGGCGCAGGATGCGGATCGCCTCGGTGGCCGTCCCCCCGGTGGTAATCATGTCGTCGAACATCAGGACCGTCCTGCCGGACACGTCGCCGATGATGCGCGAGGCCTTGGTGACGTCTCCGCCCAGCCGACGCTTGTCGATGACGGCCATGTCCGTGCCCAGCCGGGTCGCGTACGCGCTGGCCTGCTTGACGTTGCCCACGTCGGGCGAAACCACCACCGTGTCGGTCAGGCCCAGCGATTCCACGTGGGCGGCGATGACCGGCATGGCCGTCAGGTGGTCCACCGGCAGGTCGAAAAAGCCCTGGAGCTGGTCGGCGTGCAGGTCCATGCCCAGCACGCGGTGGGCCCCGGCCGTGGTCACCAGGTTGGCCACCAGCTTGGCGGTGATCGGCGTGCGCCCCTCGGCCTTGCGGTCCTGCCGGGCGTACCCGAAATAAGGGATCACCGCGGTGATCCGCCGGGCCGACGCCCGCCGCAGGCAGTCCATGAAGATCAGCAGCTCCATCAGGTTCTCGTTGACCGGCGGGCAGGTGGACTGGACCACGAAGCAATCCCGCCCGCGCACGTCGTCCTCGAGCTTGATGATGGTTTCGCCGTCCGGGAAGCGGCCCACGTGGGCGCTGCCCCGGACCACGCCCAGCGATTCGGCGATGGCCTTGACCAGGTCCGGGTTGCTGGAGCCGCTGAAGATCCGCAGCCCGCTGCCGTCGAGCGGAATGGACATATCCGGTTCGCAGTCGTTCATGATCGCTTGTCCCGCTCGCCGCCCACCACCGAGCCGTGGGCGATGTACTGGTTCTCGGGCACCGTCAGGGGCGCCACCAGGATCGAGCCGTTGCCGACGTAGGTGTCGTCGCCGACCACGCTGCGCTGGATCTGCTTGCCGTCGAAGTTGGCGAAGATGGTTCCGGCTCCGACGTTGACCCGCCGCCCGATGGTGGCGTCGCCGATGTAGCTCAGGTGGCGGGCCCGCGTGCCGGCGCCCAGCGTGGTGTTCTTGATCTCGGTGAACACCCCCACCACCACGTCGTCGTCCAGCCGGGTGCCCTCGCGGATGTAGGCGAACGGGCCCACCACGCAGTGCCGCCCGACCACCACCTTGCCGTGGATGTAGGTGAACGGGTAGATCACCGTGTCCTGCCCGATCTGGGCCCGGATGTCGATCCAGGTGTTCATGGGGTCCACGATGGTCACGCCGTTGCGCATGAGGTTCTGCTGGATGCGGGTCTGCATGATCCGCCCGACCTCGGCGAGCTGGGCCCGGCTGTTGACGCCGATGGCCTCCTCGGGGGCCACCGCCTTGATGGCCAGGGCCCGCAGTCCGCTCTGCACCAGCACCTTGAGCGCGTCCGTCAAATAGTATTCGCCCTTGGCGTTGTCCGGGCGGATCTGCTCGAGGGCCTCGAAGAGATGCCGCTTGTCGAAGCAGTAGTAGCTGGGGTTGATCTCGGTGATCTTCTTCTGCTCGGGCGTGCAGTCGGCCTCCTCGACGATGGCCTGGAGGTTGCCGTACTCGTCGCGGATGATCCGCCCGTAGCCGGTGGGGTCGGCCAGGACGCCGGTGCCCAGCGTCACCGCGGCGTGCTCGCGCTCGTGGGTCTTGAGCAGCAGCTCCAGCGTCTCGGCCCGGACCAGCGGCATGTCGCCGGCGATGACCAGCAGATGCCCGTCGAAATCGGCCAGGGCCTCGCGGCAGACCTTGACCGCATGGCCGGTGCCCTTCTGCTCGGCCTGTTCGACCCAGGTGACGCCCTCGCCGTCGAACGCCCGGATCACGTCCTCCTTCTGGTAGCCGACCACGGCGATGATGCGCTGCACGCCGGCGGCCCGGCAGGCGTCGATCACGTAGGCCAGCATCGGACGGCCGCACACCTCGTGCAGCACCTTGGGCAGGTCGGTCACCATGCGGGTCGATCGGCCGGCGGCCAGAATGATGGCGGCGGTGGGCTTGCTCATCAGCGGTTCCAAAGGTTTCAGCGTTCTGGGTTCGGTCGGAAACCGCCCGCGGGCCCATCCCCGCGGCGGGGTCCGTCGCGAACGCCGACGCTCCCTAATCCACAACCCAGATCCGAAATCGAACTACCCGGCCTGGACTCGAACCAGGAATAGCAGGACCAAAACCTGCTGTGTTACCGATTACACCACCGGGTAAGAGCGCACAACGAGCCGCTCATCCCCGTCCCGTCTGCCCGATGAGCCCGTGACCCCCTCGGCCGTGCGCCACGGACAACGATGTACCAACGTCGGGTTCTCGATTCAGAGCAGCCGCAGCTCCGGCTGGCCACGCCGAGGCCTGAACTCCCGCTGCGGCGGAAGCCCATTATCCTGAAAACCAGGACGCGCCCAAGGGGTGGCGTAAACCCGGCCCCTGTGCCGGGAAACGGCATAGGATAGCCGGCTTCCCTGGGCACGTCAACTTCCGCCGCCGGCGGAAGGG
>JABRVU010000109.1:0-7043 GCA_039961895.1 Phycisphaerae bacterium
CAGAAGGACCTCAAGGAGCTGTGCACGCCGCGGTCCCGGCCGCCGAAACCGCCGAAGCCCCCGAAGCCGCCCCCGCGCGTCTCGCGCTGGGCGTCCAGCACCTTCTCGACCTTCGGCTGGAGCACCTTCCACTCGTCATCCGAGGCCGCCAGCTCCTCCTTGATGTTGTCCATCATCCGTTGACGCATCTGGGCGGGGTCGAAGTTGCCGCGCCCGCCGCGCCCGCCCGGTTGATCCTGGGCCTGGGCCAGCGAGTACGTCAGCAACGCGCCCACCGGCAACGCCAGTAACCACTTCCAGCTTTTCATGCCTGTCGCTCCTTTCATGAGCTTTGCGCGACGATTGAGGAAGTCACTCGGAATGGCTCGCAACAGGGCGCGTGGTCGCGCGGTCATCGCCCTGCCGGCCACGTTCGGTTCCACGATTCCCCCGTCCGCGTCCGCCGCGCGAGCCGCGGTCCCAGTCCCGGCCGCCGGGCCCGCGCGGACGATTCTTGAGGATGGTCTCGTACTTCTCGCGCTGCTGGGGGTTGAGAATGCCCTTGGTCTGCTCGACGGCGTTCTCGAAGGCCTCATGGGCCTCCCGGTCGATCGCCGCCTTCTGCTCGCTGTAATGGCGCATCACTTCGTCGTACTGGGGCCTGTCCTCCGGGCGGACCAGGGCGGCGATGGCCTCGTCGCGCTGCCGGGCCAGGGCCCGCCGACGCTCCTCGCGCTCGCCGCGCCCGCCCCAGGCCGTCTCCGACCAGATGCGGTTCATCTGCTCCTGCTGCTCGGGGGTCAGACCCAGTTCCTCGACCAGCCAGCCCTTCCGCCGTTCATCCGGCCGCGAGGCCGGCTCGGTCACGTGCCAGGACTGGAGCCCCACCGCCAGACCGGCCGCGAACGCCACCAGGAAGCACACCAGGACGATGAATCTGCTCATGACCTCACCGCCTCACGCCCGGCGACAGTTCATCCGCCATCCACAGGGCCATCACCATCAGCTCGTCGTCCTCGGTCGTTTCCACCGGGGGCAACGTGGCCAGGGTCCCCGTGAAGCTGGGTTCACCGGCCGATTCGGGTCGGTGAGAAGGGCCGGATACCACCGCCGCGATCAGGATCGCCGCCGCCGCCGCCGTCAGCCAACCGGCCACGCGGATGACCCCGCGCTCGCGGCTGCTGCGCCACGATTCCCGCAGCCGGGCCAGCGCCGGCTCGGGCAGGGCGGCACGCGGCGCGGCCGCCACCAGCGCCGAGAGCCGCGCCAGGTCGGACAGCAGCGCCTTGCACTCGGCGCACTGGTCGACGTGGCTTTCCACCGCGGCTCGCTGGGCCGCGGCCAACTCGCCGTCGTGATACCGATGGACCTCAGCGCTTCTGTTGCACGACATGATGTCTTGCCCGCCCCTCCCGCATCAGAGATACGCCTTGAATCTTCGCCGCAGCTCTTCCCGGGCCCGATGCAGCCGGGATTCCACCGTTCCGACCGGAACGCCGAGCGTGCGGGCCATTTCCTCGTAGGATTGCCCCTCGATCTCGCGCAGAACGACGACCGCGCGGTGTTCGGCCGAGAGGCTCTCCAGCATGGTGGCCAGGTCCAACCGGGCCTCGGCCCCGCGAGCGGTGGCGGCCGTTCCACCCACACGGGCGTGAACCGCCGGATCATCCAGCGACGCCGGCCGCACCCGCCGGCGCCGCGACCGTCTCAACTGGCTCGCTTGCCGAACGAGAATCCCCACTAACCACGTCCTCAGCGATGACTCGCCACGAAACCGCCCCTTCAACGCCCCGGCGAAGGTCTCCTGCACCAGGTCTTCCGCATCCGCCGCATGCCCCGTCAGTCCAAAAGCCACGCCGTACAGATAGCGTCCATGTTGATCGACCAGCGCGCGAAAGGCCGCCGGGTCGCCCCGACCAACCTGCCGGATAAGTTCCTGATCCTCAGGCACCTGGCGCGCCTCAATCGGCACCGTCGGCGCCGGTCTGGTTATACTGTTGCCAATGGGGCCGAGTTTCTTCCCACGAAAAACGAATTCCTTGAGCCTTCTTGCAGACACACATCCGCCCTGCCTGCCTGGTCAAAGTCCATTCCAATACCCGTGCGGGGCCCGGCTTCCGGCCGGTCGAAAGTCAAGAACCCCTGGGATGGGCTCCACGTTCCTGCTGATGAGTGACTCCATTTTCATCAGTCCCGCCGTCTTATACGTCCCCCAACGGGCTTAAACGGCGTGGATGGCTCTCTTCCTACTCACTTCCTGCTCACGAAGTGACAAGGCCGCACCCGAGTGGCGATTTTCCGTCTCTTGTGGCGGTTCGGATTAGCGTCAAAACCGCATCAGCCCGGTTGACCAGGTGGCTCGTAGTCTGACAGCGTTATCTCGTAGCGGCCTGCCGTGAGTGCAGGCCGTGGAAATCCGGAAACCACCCCACGACCGGCACAGCGGCCAGTCGCTCCAGATGCAAACCAGTGCTGTCACATTAGTCTGACACCGTTCACCTCAATGCCTCACTCCAATTCCCGCTGCCGGGAATGGCTGCTGCGCCCTGGTGGTGGCATGGCCACGCAGAGCCGAGGCCATGCCACCCACGGCGCCAGCCTGAGGCCATCCCCCATCGCCACCCCGTGCGCCGGGCTTGGAAGCGCAGGCGCGCCGTTTGCCTGAATGTCTGTCCACGCCCCCGCAGCGCTTTGCCCGGCGAGTGGTTTGCATGGGCGGCGGATTTCTGTCACAATCCTCGCCCACGGTGCCGATGTGCCGCGGCCGGCGCGGCACTATGCCTGGAGCGCAACCCAATACCCGATTGGGACTGGCTTCCAGCCGGTTGGTTTTCGGGGTTTCAGGAGGCACCCGCTTATCCCTCTTGAGGGCATCACGACATGGGTCTGCTGGACGGACGCAAAGGACTTGTTTTCGGCGTGGCCAATGACCGCAGCATCGCCTTCCACATCGCCCGCAATCTCGCCGCCCACGGGGCGACGTGCGGCTTCTCATACCTGCCGGGCGAGAAGATGGAACGGCGGGTCCGCAAGACGCTCGAGGACGGCGGCTTCGCCCAGCCCTGGATGTTCCCCTGCGACGTGGGCAAGGACGAGGATCTCGACAAGCTGTTCGAGGCCGTCCGGCGGCAATTCGACGCGATCTCGTTCGTGATCCACTCGGTGGCCTTCGCGGACCGCGAATACCTCAAGATCGGCAAGTTCGCCGAGACGCCGCGGGCGGCCTTCTCCCTGGCGTTGGACATCTCCGCTTACACGCTCATCGCCATCGCCAACCGGGCCCGGGCGATCATGCCCAACGGCGGGTCGATCGTGGCCCTGTCGTATTACGGGGCCGAGAAGGTGGTGCCGGGTTACAACGTGATGGGCGTGGCCAAGGCGGCGCTGGAGGCCTCGGCCCGCTACCTGGCGGCCGAGCTGGGCCGGCAGAACATCCGCGTCAACACCCTTTCGGCCGGCCCCTGCCGGACGCTTTCGGCCATGGCCGTCGGCGGCATCGACGAGATGTTCGACTGGGTCGAGAAGAAGGCCCCCCTGGCCCGCAACATCGAGACCGACGAAGTCGGCAAAACCGCCGTTTATCTGGTCAGCGACCTCTCCTCCGGCGTGACCGGCGAGAACGTCTACGTTGACGCCGGGTACAACATCATCGGATTGTAAGGACCTCAGGCGGTCCGATCTGCCCCCAGGCAGCCGTGGGCTTTTCAGTCTCCGTGGGACGTGCGGCGTGGTGGAACATGACGCGGTCCAGACGGTATTCGCAAGGCGCCTGCTGGCCGCTGGTGTTGGTCCTGGCCGGTGCCGGTTGTTCGAGCTTCAGGCCGCGGCCGGCGCCGAAGGACCTCGCCGAGCTGCTCGAACCGATCCGGGCGGAACACCACCTGCCCGCCCTGGTGGCCGCAGTGGTCCAGGGCGACCGCCTGATCGCCCTCGGTGCCGTCGGGCGCCGCCGGGCCGACGCGCCCGATCCCGCGACCGTCAACGACCGCTTTCACCTGGGCTCCTGCACCAAGGCCATGACCGCCACGCTCCTGGCCATGCTGGTCGAAGAGGGCCGGCTCTCCTGGCGACAGACCATCGGCGAGACGTTCCCTGAACTCAAGGATCGGATACGCTCCGAATTCCGCGCCGTCACGCTCGCGCAACTCGTTCGCCATCGCGGGGGGCTGCCAGAAGACCGCGTGCCGGACGAATTGTTCTTCCGGATACGGCGGGAACTGCACGGGCCGATGATCGGTCAACGGCTCAAGCTGACGGAGTGGGCCCTGTCCCGCCCGCCGGCCGCCCCGCCGGGCGAGAAGATGCTCTACTCCAACCACGGTTACGTGATCGCGGCGGCCATGGCCGAGCGGGCCACGGGCAAAAGCTGGGAGGAGCTGGTGGGCAAGCGGCTGTTCGAGCCGTTGAAGATGACCACCGCCGGTTTCGGCCCGCCGGGTCTGCCTGGGCGGACGGACCAGCCGCTCGGACATGAACGGGCCGGCGACTCCGCCCGGCCGGTGGAAATCGGCCCCGAGGCCGACAACCCGCCCTGTTACGGCCCGGCCGGCACGGTCCATGCGTCGCCGGCCGACTGGGGGCGCTATTTGTCCTTCTATTTAGAGGGATTGAATGGCAAGAGCCGCCTGCTGAAGGCCGAGGCCTTTGCGGCCCTGTGCGTGCCGGCCCTGGACGCCGGCGGCCTGCCCGCCCTTGCGCCCGCTCAAGTGCTGGCGGATCTGCGCGCGGGAACCTTGCCCGCGTCGCCGCTACCCGAGGGCTACGCCGCCGGGTGGCTGGTCAGTCGGCAGCCGGACCTCGGGCCCGTGCTCAGTCACGCGGGCAGCAACGGGCTGTGGTTCGCGCTGGCGCGCGTCGCCCCGCGCCGCGACTTCGCGGTCCTGGCGGCCACCAACATCGGCGATCCCGCGGCCCGGCAGGCCTGCGAGCAGGCCGCGGCGGCCCTGATGGACCTGGCGGCGAAGCAGCCGCCCTGAAACCCCCGGCGTGGCCGCACGCGGTTACGGGCAATCCTCCGACGGGGCCCAGGCGATTGCCGGGCCGCTCACGCACTTGGTGAAAGCGGCCAGGTCATCGAGATCGACGTCCCCGTCGTTGTTTCGATCGAAGCACTCGCAGTAGGCGTACTCCGCGCCGGCCGGGATGTTCCCCGCCGAACCGGTGAAACAGAACTGGAAGTGTCCGAAGTCGGCGCTGTCCACGTCGCCGTCGCCCATCAGCAGCCCGACGCCCGTGGCCCCGGCGGCGTCGGCCCAGGGCGTGTTGCAGGGCTGGCATTCGGGCAACTCGCTGCAGGCACTGTCGGCGCAGTCGATCAGCCCGTCGCAGTCGTCGTCCGTGCCGTTCCCGCAGGTCTCCGGGTCGCTGGTCGTGACGGTGATCACCGCGGTGCCGCCGTCGCCCTGGCTGAGCGTGGTCCCGCAGTCGTCGGTGACCTCCAGCCGGTAGGAGCCGGCGTCGGCGCAGGTGGCCCCGGTGATCTGGTAGATGCCCTGGTCGGTGCCCACGTTCACCAGTTGATCGCCGACCACCTTCTTCCACTGATAATGCGGCGTGCCGGTCACCACCACGTTGGAGATGATGGTATAGTTCGAGCCCTTGGCGATGGACACGTCGAAGGCGACCGCGGCGATGGCCGGCCCCGACCGGACGGTCAGCGTGACCGGCGGGCTGGTGATCGGGGTGTTGCAGGCGTCGTTGACGATCACCTGATAGCGGTTTCCGCTCATGGCCGCCAGGACGCCGTTGAGCACCAGCGTGTCGCTGTTCTCGCCGATGTCCACGAAGTTCCCGTCGCCCTTGTTGTCGCTCTGCCACTGGTAGTTGATCGTCCCGCTGCCGGCGACGATCACCTTGAAGACCACATCGTCGCCGACGCAGGCGACCTGCGGGAAGGGCGGCTGGATGAAAGACGCGCCGATGCGGAGCTGGACCGGCTTGCTGACCCACACGCCGGTGGCCTCGCAGACCACCACGGTCAGCGTCGCGTTGTTGTAGCTGGTGGGGACGTTGTTCAGGGACAGGGTCGCCTGGTTGGCCCCGCTGACCACCACGCCGTCGGCGTTGGTGCCGTCGGTCAGGGGCACGCCCTCGAGCTTCCACTGGTAGGTCAGGTTGGTCCCGGTCGCGCCCACGCTGAAGCTGGCCTGCGGGCTGCTGGCGCAGAAGGAGGCGTCCACCGGTTCGCTGGTGATGACCGGTCCGCCGGTGCCGTTGGTGATCGAGACCTCATCCTTGGTCGTGGTGCTCATCGAGTTCGGGCCGTCGGGCGGGGACCAGATGCGCAGCCACTCGGTGAGATTGTCCACCGTGTAGATGTTGCCGGCGGCGTCGAAGGCCACCTCGCGGAGCCGGCTGCCGGCGTCGATCCGGGTCACCGGCGAGCCGTCGGACATGTTGAAGATCAGGAACTCGCCCGAGTAGTAGTGGGCGTACGCCACCCAGCCCCGGCTGTCGAGGATGTCCAGGCCGAAAGCGCCGGTGTAGATGGTATTGGCCTTATCCAGCTCCCAGGCCGCCGTGTTGATGGGCAGGGTGGCGCTGTCCAGGAACTTCGTCAATGCGGGGGCCTGGTTGGGACTCGAACGGAACTGGTTCATGTACCAGTTGCCGCTGGCGTCGCGCCCGACGTCGCGCGGATAGTAGTCGAAATAGGTGGGCCCGATGTACTGAGTCCCGGTTCCCGAGGCCGTCGCGGCGGAACCCAACTCGTACCTGATCAGCCCGCGGCGGGCGTCGGTGTAGCGCGAGTTGACGGCGTAAATGACCCGGTTTCCGGCCGCCTGCGTGCCCTCGACCCAGACGCCCTCGATCCACTGGCCGGTCGTCCGGTTGGCGTCGCCGACCACCTCGGTGGTGCTGGTCATCGCGTCGTTGAACTCATAGATGCGGTCGTTGAAGAACTCGACTACGTAGAGGTGATCGTCCGGGCCGATGTGGCTCTTCATGGCTCCCGTGGCCAGACCACCGGGCCAGTCTTTCCCGGCGTCGGTGAACATGTTCTCGGAGGCGTCGGCGTTGAGCACGTAGATACCGTCCTGCGTCGGTCGGCCGAACGCCGTGTT
>JABRVU010000110.1:0-4968 GCA_039961895.1 Phycisphaerae bacterium
CACGCCTGCACATCGCCCGAATCTCCCGCGACGACTAGCAGGCCATCGTCGCGGGCCGCCCGGGCACGGGCGCCGGGGTCAGGCCACCGCGCCCGTGCCCGGGCGGCCCGCGACGATGGCCTGCTAGTCGTCGCGGGAGATTCGGGCGATGTGCAGGCGTGCGCCGACCTCGCCGGGGTATCGGCTGGCGGTGATGGTGACCGGTTGCCATCCGGTCGGGGTGTGGGCGCGGATGCGGGCGGGAGTGATGGCCTTGGTGTCGGGGAGGCCGGGTTGCAGCAGGACGGCGGTTTTCGCCAGTGCTTCCCAGTCATCGGGGTGGATCAGCTGAGGGTCACCCTCCCGCTGCCAATCGATCCAGGTCGGCACGGGGCCGATCCATTGGGCGATCAGCGGGGCGCCCGAGGGCGGGAACGCGATCAGCGCGGCCGCGGGCCCGTCTTCGGCCGGTTCCTCGGTGAGGCCGAGTGCTTCGTGTGGGCCGAGGACGGCCGGTTCGACATCGGAGACATCGTGTGTGAGCCCGTGCAGGGCCGGGGTGCCGTCGGTGCAGTGGCCGCGGGCGAAGATCTGCCAGTTCATCAGGTGGCCGCGATCGTGCAGCACGACGATGTTGGAGGTGAACGTGGCGTCTGGGTCGGGGTTGGTGCCCAGGGCGATCAGCGCGGTCGCGTCATCGAACTTCACGACCTTGCGGAAGAACTCGCCGGGGGATCGCACGCGTTTGAAGCCGTCGGCGTCGTCGGTCGACATCATCCAGGATTCAAGCCGCTGCCGAACCTGTAGCTCGCCAGCAGACCAGCCGATGCCCGCCGCGGGCCGGTGCGGCGGGATCGGTGCGTCCGGTTCGCCGATCCACAGGTGCATCGCATACACGTCGTCGTCGGGGCCGAGGATCGGCACGGCCTTGACGCGCCGGTGGCCGCCGCGCGCCGATAGCACCTGGTCGAAGTCGCGGGCCGACCGACGCACCCAGTCGGTGAGGTCGGTGACGTCCACGCCCTCATTACGGTGCAGGGACCGCAGCGACACCCAGTCGCGGCGTTCGCCGTCCTTGGCGACCACGGTCATGGGGATGTCGAGCGGGCCCAGTGCTTCGATCAGAAACCACGGCATCGGATCGGGTTACCTCCCTCGGGGTTTCGCGGCCGATCGGCGGCCGCGGGCGGTGAGTTCGTAGGGCTCGGGCCGTAGGGTGCCGCGCTCGCGCAGACGCAGCGCCGACGCCGGGTCGGTGTGCAGGTCGAAGGCGTGGACCAGGCGGGCGAGCATCAGGGTGGCCTCGTGCAGGGCGAAGGCCCGCCCGATGCACGAGCGCGGGCCGGTGCCCCAGGGCTGGAAGAACCGGTCGGGCCAGGCCCGCAGCGCGGCGGTGTCGAACCGGTCGGGGTCGAAGGTGGCGGCGGTGGGTCCCCACACGTCCGGATCGCGGTGGGCGGCCAGGGCGAGGACGAACACGGCCCGACCGGCCGGGATGTGGTAGCCGCCCAAGTTCTGGTCGGTGCGCGCCACGCGGAAGTAGCCCGGCGCCGGCGGCCACATGCGCAGTGCTTCGTTGAGCAGCTGGCGGGTGAAGCGGGCCCGGACCACGGTGTCGTAGTCGAGCGCGGCGGCGTCGGCGGGGATCTCGGCGCGTATGCGTTCCTGATAGGCCGGGTTGGCCGCCAGGTAGTACAACGCGACTTCCAGCAGCGCCGCGGTGGTCTCGTGTCCGGCAATCAGGAACGTGAGCGTCTGGTCGGCCACGTTGTCGGCCGGGAGCCGGGCGCCGGTCTCCGGATCGGTCGCGGTCAGCATCAGGCCCAGCAGATCCGAGGACTCCACGCTGTCGCGGGTGCGGTCAGCGATCAGGGCATCGACGTATCCGCGCAGGGTGGCGAAGTCGCGGCGAACTCGCGGGGCGCGGGTGATGCTGCGGACGTGGCCGATGATCGGCACGTCGTTGGTCGATTCCGATGCCCATTGCAGCGTACGGGCAAGGGCATCGACGAACTGGTGCGACGGCCCGGCGGCGGTGGAATCGCCGAAAAGGCCCAGGTCGCGGCCGAAGCCAGCCCGCGCGATCACCTCGAGGGTCGCGCGGGTCATGCTCGAATGCACATCGACGCGGCCACCGCGGGCGGTCCACTCGGTCACGATGTCGTCGGCGACCGACTGCATGGCGTCGTGGTAGGCCCGCATCGCTGCTTGCGTGAACGCCGGGGTCAGGATGCGTCGTGCCTGCCCCCACAGCGGATCTTTCGAACTCGCGGTGAACATGCCGTGCGGGGCGAGCGGCCGCAGCTGCGCGAGCGGCCCGAGCAAGGCCCGCGCCCAGGCGGTTTCATCGCCGCACTGCGCGGCCAGGTGGGCACCGGACACGACGATCAGACGGCGGTTCAGCAACTTGCGTTGGAAGATCGGGCCCATGCCCCGCTCGTGCGCCAGCATCATTTCGTGCTGCGTGGGCCGCCGCCGATCCACGCTGGCCACATCACCGATCACCGGCAGCCGCCCCGGCGGGTACGGCAGGTTCTCCAACGGTAATGCGCGACTTGGCAATGCGGGACTTGACGACTCCATGACTCAACTCAACACGGAACACGCGGCGATTGCCAAGCAGGCCCGCAAATGCAGGACACGTCACCGAAAGGTGTGCGGGAGAATGCACACAACACCAACCACGCCGGCATGTGATGCGCATCACGATTTCTCGGCTATTGTGTTTCGGCAGACAGACCCGCTGTTTCCGCAGTTCACCAGCTTCCGGAACCGATGCCCAGCAGCGATGCTGGGACCGAACGGCACGTTCGGGTACTCCCCTATTTCAATACTATCGGTCTGTTTTGGCGCGAATAGCGGACCCTATTCATGTTTCTGTGGTTCCTCCCAGTGAATTGCGAAGAAACTCATTCGCGTGATTTGCTAGGCGCACGCTGGGCGGCCCATTCCCCTAGCTGGCAATCGAATAGCTCACCCGAGGCAGGCGCACCCGCGCCGGGAGCCGTCGATGAGCTGTACCGACCAGCAGGCGAGGGAATCCGATGGGCACGAACAACACCGGCGCGACGGCGGCGCGGCACGCGGCAGCGCGCACGTCATGCCCGCGTCCCCGGTGGGCGCGTCCGCGCACGATTCCACCCCGCCCGCAGCAGCTCCGGCGCGACACCGAGCACGCGCGAGAGCCGGTCGGCAACCTCATCGGACAGCGGGATCTCGGCCCGCTCGACAGCCGACAGGGTGGAGGTCTTCATGCCGACCTCGGCGGCAAGTTCCGGCTGGGTATACCCGTTCACGTTCCGGTAGTAGCTGAGCATCCGCTCATCCGGCGGGACCACGATCAGCTCGCTCAAATCCACCCCGAGCTCGGCCGCCACGCGACGGAGCGCCGGGACCGACGGCAGCCTTCGGCCGCTCTCCCAGTGATGCAGCGTGGAGATGCCCATGCCGCTCATCCGGGCCAGGTCACCGACGGTGAGCCCCTTCCGTTCGCGGATGAGTTTCAGCGCGGCCGGGTCGAACCCGGCCAGGAAGGTTCGACTCATCCTCGCGGATCAGCGAAGGTCGGCGGGGTCGCTGATCGCTGCGCGGTCGTAGGCTGCCCGAATCACGCTCTCGGGAAGGTCGAGCGCGCGGCTCAGCCGCTGTGCAGCGTCGTCGGACAGCGGTCGCTCATGGGCCTCGATCTTGGTCAACGAGGTGGTGGGAAGACCTGCGCGGGCGGCGAGTTCGGGCTGTGTGAGCAACCGGAGGCAGCGCCAGTCGCTCAGCTGCCGCTCGGGTTCGGCAACGCGAATCACGTCCTCGGGGCGAACCGGGGGGTTCCCCGTGTGGGCAAGGGCGGTGTTCAAAGCGCCCAGGGCGCGACGCAGCACATCGACCTGGGGATTGCTCAGTCCTGTCTCCCATCGGCGCACGGTCTCGTCGGACCGGATGCCAGCCAGTTGCGCGAGCGTCCCACGGGACAGTCCGGCGTCGATTCGCGCCCTCTCGAAGCGCGCGGCGTCGAAACCGCGCAGCACGCTGCGGCTCACGCGTGCTCCGAACGTCCGTCCATGAAACGCCACGATGCATCAACTCCTATCCGACTTGACTCTCTGGGTATTAAATACCAGCATTCTAATTGGGTCGAATCAATCGGATGCCGATCCGCCGCAGGTGAGAGGGAGTTGAGAGCGACGCGCACCAGGTGAAGACAAGCCTTCCCCCGGGCTGCAACCCAGGGGAAGGCGGAGGGGATTGACCTCCGGCGGCTGCAACCGCGGATGGAGGTCGGCGCAGAGATCCAACTAGGGAGGAAGGTTCTGCATGTTCAGGGTAGATCGATTGGCCACAGCGTACCTACTTCGCGGGGTGCGGGCATGACTGCCGCGGTGGTCGATGTGTCGCCGCATCATTCGGTGGATTGGGTGCTGAGGGCCCTGCCGGCGGCGGCGTGTGCGGCGGTCGGGCGGCCGGATCTGTCTGCCCGGTTCCTCGGTCAGCAGCCGGTGACCGCGCGAATGCTGATTCCGTCGCCGCGGGTGCGCCGGTATCAGCCGACGGTGCGGGCGGCGGTGTTCGAGATCGAGGATCGCCTCGAGGTGGCCGACGAGGACCGCGCGGTGCCGGGGTGGGAGATCGACGCCCTGATGTATGCCGAGATCGGTTCGGCCCCGTGCGATCTGGTGCACCGGGTCGAGAGCACGTTGATTCAGCACGGCGGCACGCACGTCGCCTGGTGGGTGTGGCGGCTGGTGCGCGCGGCGTATCTGACCGATCCGTCGGCGGTGACGGTCTACGTGCAGCGCGCCTATCAGCAGTTCTGCGATGACGCGGTGCTCAACGGGTTCGGTCGACTGGAGGTCCAGGCATGACCAACCCGTTGACGGCGGCCGCTGGGTCGAACCAGGGCGGCAAGGGCGGCGGCGAGCCGCTGGCCGGGGTCGCCGCGGCGGCGCTCGGAGTGGTGACGCTGGCGGCGGTGTCGCCGGGTGTGGTGCCGCTGGC
>JABRVU010000111.1:0-17178 GCA_039961895.1 Phycisphaerae bacterium
GGCGCGGCCCGATGGACGCCGGTCTGTTCCGTCGGCTCGTCGAGGAGCTCTCCGGGCGCGACGACGTCCGCGTCGTCCTGGGCGGTTTCGGCGACCCGTTGATGCACCCGGACTGGCCGGCGCTGCTGGCCGACGGCCGGCGGGCGGGGCTGTTCGGCCTGGCCGTCCGCACGCCTGCGGTCGGGCTCGATGAGCGGGCGTCGGCCGCCCTGATCGATGCACAGGTGGACGTGCTCAACGTGCCGCTGGACGCGATGACCGCCGGGACGTACGCGCGCGTCCACGGGCAGGACCTCTTCGATCGCGTCGTCGCCAACCTCGAACGCTTCCTGGCCCTGCGGCAGGAGGCCCGCCGGGCCGTGCCGCTGCTGGTCTGCGAGATGATGAAGACGCCGGACACGCTCGCCGAGATGGAGGCCTTTTACGACCATTGGATCAGCAGGACTGGTTCGGCGGCGATCGCGGGCCCCAGCGCCTATGGAGGCCGCCGGCCGGACCTGTCCGTCGTGCGCATGGCCCCGCCGGCGCGGTTCGCGTGCGGGCGCGTCTTCAACAGGGCCCTGGTGCTGGCCGACGGACGGGTACCGGCGTGCGACCAGGATTTCCGCGGCGAACACGCGATCGGCTCGCTGACCGAGGCCAGCCTCGCGGATCTGTGGCAGGGAGCGGCCTTCCGCGAAGTTCGCGCCCGCCAGCTTGACGGCACGTTCGCCTCCCTGCCGATCTGTGCGGCCTGCGAGGAATGGCATCGGCCGTAAACAGGGTTCAGGGTTCGGAGTTCAGAAAAGAGCCGCGGGCTTCCGCCCGCGCGGTTCCGCTGCCTGAAAGGAGCTTTCCGTCGCAAAGGCCCTTCGCGTCACGTGCGCCCGGCGCTTGCGACGGCAGGCCGGCACCGCTACAAACGGGACATGGTGACGCTCGAAACGGCTGAGCGTTTGATCGCGCTGTCGCGCCCGCGCGGAGGGCTTCGCGGCAGCTCGCTGATCCTGTTGGGCCTCTCCATCCTGCTGATGGCCATGCTCGCGGACCCCGACGTGCTGGGTCTGCGTCCGCCGCTGCGTTTTCTCGCCCCGCAGGCGGCGTTTCTGGGCATCGTAGGGGTCATCCTGAGCGGCATCGCCCGTCATCGCCGGTTGGAACGATGGGCGTTCCAGGTTTTCGAGGCCGCCCTGCTGCGGGAGTGGGACCGGGCGGAACCCCTGCTGGTCCGGCTGCTCTCCTCGCCGGTGCGACATCCGCAGATGCGCGCCGAACTGCTCCTGGGACTGGCCTCCGTGGCGGAAGCCCAGCAGGAATACAGTGCTGCTCAACGGATCTACGAGAGCATTCTTGGCGACCAGGCCGGCGACCCGCTTCAGCTTCACACCGCACGGGTCATGCTGGCATCGGCCATGCTGAGGACCGGGCAGCTCACCGACGCGGTCGCCCTTCTCGACCGTCTGGCCCGCGCGGACCTGCCCGAGCCGCTCAAGGCCCAGGTCGAGCTGATCGCGCTGCTGCGCGAGGTCATCCTGGGGCAGGCCCAGGACAACCTCGCCCTGGCCGACCGCCGCCGCCGACTGTTCCGCGACCATCTGGGCACGCGGGCCGGGTACGGATACGGCCTGCTGGCGGCGGCCTACGACCGCGCCGATCAGCCCGACGCGGCCCGCCGCTTGTGGCACGACGCGACCCTGCTGATCCGGCCGGGCGAGCTGCTCCAGCGCTTCCGCGAGCTCGAACCGCTGGCCGGCAAGTATCCCGAAGCGGAGATGGCGCTGTGAGCCCGTCGACCATCGAACTCCTCGTGCGCGGCTTTCGGCGGAGCGTGGCCGCGGCCCGGGCGGTCCGCATCCTGCTGACGGCCGCGTTCTGCGTCCTGGTCATATGGGCCCTGCAACTGCCCGAGCCTCAAGCCCGGCGGGCCCTGGGGCTGTTGGTTCTCGGCGGGCTGGTGCTCTGGGCCGGGGCGATCATCCGGTCGGTGCGGCTGACCCGTGAACTCCAGACCGGCAACATGCTCATGGCCATGGGCCGCCTGGACGACGCGGAGGCCTGCCTGGGCCGGGTCCTGAGGCGCTTCTCGCTGTCGCCGCAGGTGAAGTTCCTGGTCTTTCAGCAGCTTGCCGCGCTGTTCTTTCAGCGCCAGCGCCATGACGACGTGGTGATTGTCTGCCATGAGCTGCTGCGGCAGCCCATCCGGCGGCTGCACGGTGTCTGGCTGAACACCCGGCTGCTGCTGGCCGACGTGCTGCTGCTCGAGGACCGCGTGGCCGAGGCCTATGGCGCCATGAGGCCGGTCTATGACGCGCCGCTGACGCTGACGGACCGGATGAAACTGCTGCCCATTCAGTTGCGCTATGAGCTGGCCTCGAACCACGCGGAGTCGGCGGTCGGCGGGCTGGCCGAGAAGGTCAGGATCGCCGAACTGCTGGAATCGCCGGCGGCCGGACTGGTGCACGCCTTGCTGGCCGAGGCGTGTCGGCGGCTCTCCCGCCCCGCCCAACAGGCCTTCCTGGCCGAGCGAGCCAGGCTGTATTGCGACCTGGCCCCGATCGCCCGTCGCTACCCGGTCATCGCTCCGATCGCGGCCGAGGCGCCTGCTGACCCCGGCTGACGATTCAGTGACTCCCGGCGGGCACGGCGGTTTCAGGAACGGGTGAAGGCGCCAGCGCATCGGCCAGAGCCGTCGCCAGCCGCTCGAATTCGGCTTCCTGCTCGAGGAAGGCGGCCACCAGGTCGGGGTCGAAGTGCTTGCCGTTGCCTTCCCTGATGATGGCGGCGGCCTGGGCGTGGGGCATGGCCGGCTTGTACACCCGCTTGGAGGTCAGCGCGTCGTACACGTCCGCCACCGCCAGGATGCGCGCCGGCAGCGGTATCGCCTCGCCCGACAGGCCCTTCGGATACCCGCTGCCGTCATACTTCTCGTGGTGGTAATAGGCGATCTCCATGCCCATTTCGAGGAACATCTGGCGGCGGCCCTGCTCGATCAGGGCCCGGATGGTGTCCCCGCCGATGGCGGCGTGGCGCTTCATGATCTCGAACTCTTCCGGCGTGAGCCGGCCGGGCTTGAGCAGGATGTCATCCGGGATGCCCACCTTCCCGATGTCGTGCAGCGGCGAGGAGCGCACCAGGTTGCTGATGAAACCGCGCGTGATGATGCCCGCGTACCTGGGATTGCGGGCCAGGGCCTCGGCGAGCAGGCGGCAGTAGCACTGCACGCGCTCGAGATGGGCCCCTGTCTCCGGGTCGCGGTGCTCGGCGAGCTTGGCCAGAGCCAGGATGGTTGCGTCGCGGGCGTCGTCGCGTTCCTGCCGGCGGACCTGGTTGAGGATGGCGATGGCCGCCGACTCGGCAACGGCCCGCAGGGCGGCCAGGCTCTCGTTATCGTGAGGCCGACCGTCCCTTCGCCCGCAGGCCGCTAGGACGCCCATCGGCCCGTCGCCGGTCAGCAGGGCCACCTGGGCCAGCGGCACCTGGGTCAGCGCTGCCGGCTCCGCGCATGAACCGTAGTCGGCCAGTTCCGTTTCACTGTTGATGACCGTGCTGACCGCATCGCGAAAAACCGCGCCGGCCAGCGGCTCACCCGGCGGGATGCGCACGTCGGCGAGTTCCGCGGGGTCCAGGCCGGCGGAGGCCTGCACGACCAGCCGTTCACCCGCCGGGTCGGGCAGCAGCAGGGCCGCGCCCCGGCTGTCGGACATCTCGCAGGTCCAGTCCACGATGGCCTGGCCCACCTCTTCGAGCGACTCCAGCCCGTTCAGATCGGTCATCAGGCAATAGAGGCTCTGAATGGTCGCCGTCCGCCGGGCTACGAGTTGCTCGAGGTTGGCGTTCAGGCGCAGCAGCTCCGCGTTGGTCTTGTCCAATTCCTGGCGCAGCAGCCGCTCGGAGACCACCAGGCGATACTGCTCGAGCGCGTCGCGCAGGGTGGCTTCCAGCACCTCGCGCTGGCAGGGTTTGTTGATGAAGCGGAAGATGTGACCTTCGTGCAGGGCGGCGATGGCCACGCTCAATTCCGTCTGCCCGGTGAGCATCACCAGCACGGTCTCGGGCCAGCCTTCGTGGATCCTGCGCAGGAACTCGACGCCGTTCATGGCCGGCATCCGGTAATCGCTGACCACCACGGCGAAGGGCCCCTGCTCGCGGCAGAGGGCCAGCCCGTTCTCGCCGCCCACGGCGGTGGTCACGTCGAACCGCCCGCGCAACTGCCGCCGAAGCCCGTCCAGGACCAGGGGCTCGTCGTCCACGCAGAGAATCTTCCGGCTGATTTCGCTCATACCGTCTGTTCCACCTTCCGGGGCCTTCGATCCGCCGCCAGCCGCTTCCAGGCTTCCACGCGATGGAGCATCTGAATCCGGGCAAGATACTCCTCGTCCATGACCGGCCGATACAGTTCTTCCTCGGCGATGAACAGGGGGTCCGCCGGCTCCTCGACGGCATGGTCCAGCACGTCGGCGGCGTGGACCACGGTGACGGCGCAGAGCCCGTCGTAGGCCACCTCGTTCGGCGTGTGGTGCAGCGAAACGGCCTCGACGATCCGGGCGGGCAGCCCCCAGAGCCGCAACAGGAACGCGCCCACTTCGGCGTGCGTGGCCCCGAGAATTCGCGACTCGACCTTCTCGGCGGATACCCCCTGCCGGCGGGCCTCCTCGCAGACCTGTTCGAGGGCGTCCACCTGCCGGCAGGCCAGCACCAGCAGCCCGATGTCGTGCAGCAAGCCGGCGGTAAAGGCCTGGTCGGGGCGGTCGCCGGTCTGCTTTTCGGCCCGGCTGATCTCGCGGGCCAGCTCGGCCACTCGGATCGAGTGGTCCCACAGCCTCTCGATGCTCAGGTACGGCAGCTTCCGTTGGGGCGCGAACTCCCGAAACAGGTTTTCGGTCAGCACCAGGGCCTTGATGCGGATGACGCCCAGCAGGGCGACGGCCTGCTCGACGCTGGACACCCGGCGGGCCAGTCCGAAGAACGACGAGTTCACCAGTTGCAGCAGCTTGGCCGACATGGCCATGTCGCGGGCGATGATCTTGCCGATGACGGCGGCGTCGGCGGTCTCGGATTCGGCGGCCCGCGTGATCTCGATGTACAGGTCCGGCGCGCTGGGGAGCGTATCACACCCCCCCAACAGGGCCTGCAACCGCTCGTCGGCCACGAGCTGACGGGCCCCGCAGGCGTCGCTCACCGCCTTCATCAGCGTCTCGGGATCGGTAGGCTTGGCCAGGTAGCGATGGGCCAGATTCATCGCCCGACGGCTCATGTTTTCGTCGGCGTGCCCGCTCAACACGATCCGGGCCGTGGCCGGGTAATGCTGAACCACGCGCTCCAGCAGCTCCGCCCCGTTGAGATCGGGCATCTGCAAGTCGGTGATGATGACGTCGAAGGGGGCCGCCGCCATCCTGGCCAGCGCGTCCGCCCCGCTGCCCACGAACTCCATGTCCCAGATGGCGCGCTGCTTGCGCAGCATGCGCCGCAGCCCGTCGATGATGTTGGGCTCGTCGTCCACGAATAAGACGCGCCGTTTGGTCATAGGCGGTCCGCCCTTCTCCCGGGCACGCGGTCGATCGCCGCGCGGGCCGGGTAGTTCACGACCCAGCGGTGGTATGCCGTTCACACGCTTTCGGTCGACCGCCCCCTGCCGGCAGGATCGTCGCGGCCGTTACCGGTCCCATGGACGCGGACGGCCTGTCGTTATTTCGTCTCGATGCGTTCAGGGCTTGACAAGTGACGGTTCCGGTAGGGAAGCAGGACGGAATGGTGCCCCCGAGGGGTCGATATGCGGAAGTCACACGCCGCCGGAACGACCATTCCCCAGAACGACTATCGGACCTCCCTTTCAACCGGGTCCGATCATTCATAGCCGCCGGCGAGATTGCCCATCTCCTCGACGGTCCGGGATTGTCGATCCCGTTTGCCCGCGCAAGGATTCATATCGTACGTTTGTGGCAAGATAGAGAAGGAAGGAGTCGAGTCCCATGAACGCTGTCCATGCCCGTTCCAACGTGGCGATCCGCATCGCCAAGGAAAACCCCAAGCTCGAGGCCCGTTGCCGGAAGCAGGCCTTCCGCGCCGAACTCTGCGCCATGGCCGTGCTGATGGGCCAGGGGCTGGTCGTGGTTTACGTCATCGGCACGCTGGTCATCAATTGCCTGCGAAGCTGACGCATGCTGGCCGGCGGGCCCGCGCGACGGCCCGCCCCTCCCGCATGGCAAGCGGGGCGGGCCGCCTCATGCCATGACCTGACGATCTCCGTCGCCACGATCCAAATCCAATCCCCAATCGACCATCCAGAATCGCTGATGGCCCCTTCCGGCCGATTGCATCGCCTCCCATCCGCCCTTACCATCCTGCGGCCATGAGTCATTCGCAGGTGGATGATCGCAGAGCCAAGCTGGCCCGGCTGCGCGAGTTAGGCGTGGATCCGTACGGCCGGCGGTTCGAGAACGTGACCGCCCTGGCCCAGGCCCGCGCGATCGCGGAGAGCCATCGGCTGGAGCCGGGCCAGCACGCCGAGGGCTCGAGGGTGCGCGTGGCCGGGCGGGTCATCCTCTATCGCCCGTCCGGCAAGCTCATCTTCATGACCCTCCGCGACGGCAGCGGCGACATGCAGGTCGCGGTCAGCAAATCGGCGGTCACCGAGACGGAGTTCACCATCGCCTCGAAGCTGCTCAACCTGGGCGATATCATCGGGCTGGACGGCACGCTGGGTCGGACCAGGATGGGCGAGCTGACCGTCTGGGCCGAGTCGCTGGTCATGCTGGCCAAGGCCCTTCAGCCGCCGCCGGAGAAGTGGCACGGCCTCAAGGACGTGGACCTGCGCTACCGCCGGCGATACGTGGACCTCTTCGCCAACCCGCAGGTCCGCGAGGTCTTCAAGCAGCGCAGCCTGATAATCGACGCGATTCGCCGCTGCCTGGTCGAGCGCGGCTATTTCGAGGTCGAAACGCCGGTCCTGCAGCCGATCTACGGAGGGGCGGCCGCCAGGCCCTTCGTCACCCACCACAACGCCCTGGACATGAAGCTGTTTCTGCGCATCAGCCCGGAGCTGTACCTCAAGCGGCTGCTGGTCGGGGGCATCGAGCGGGTCTTCGAATTCTCGCGCAATTTCCGCAACGAGGGGGTGGACACCCAGCACAACCCGGAGTTCACGCTGCTTGAACTCTACCAGGCCTACGGCGACTACAACGATATGATGGAGATCACCGAGGCCATGGTGACGGCGGCCATCGAGCGGATCGGCGGCGGCCGCCGGAGGCGCTTCGGCGAGCTGGAGATCGACTTCACCCCGCCCTGGCCGCGGCGAACCTACGCCGACCTGCTCAAGGAGCACGCGGGCGTGGACATGGCCGACGTCGCCGGCGTCCGGGCCAGGGCCGAGCGCCTGGGCATCGAGCACAAGGGGCTTGACGACGCTTTGGTCATCAACGAGGTCTTCGAGGCCACCGTCGAGCCGAAGCTGATTCAGCCGACCTTCGTGCTGGACTACCCGGCTCCGCTCTGCCCGCTGACCCGGCGAAAGCCCGACGACCCGACTATCGCCCTGCGGTTCGAGGCCTTCGTGGCCGGCATGGAGATCGGCAACGCCTATACCGAGCTGAATGACCCGGCCGTGCAGGAAGAGAACTTTCGCCGTCAGCTCGCCGGCGAGAACCGCGAAGAGACCATGGCCGTGCTGGATGAGGATTTTCTTCTGGCCCTTCAGTACGGCATGCCCCCTGCCGGCGGGCTGGGCGTGGGCATCGACCGGCTGGTCATGCTGCTCACCGGCTCGACCAGCATCCGCGACGTGATCCTCTTCCCCCTCCAGCGGCCCAAGGGCGGCGGCGCGGGAGACGGCGATGAGCTGACCAGCGACGACATCCCGGATGGACCGTGAAGAGGGTTCAGGGTGCAGGTTTCGGCATACGGGAGAAGAGCGGGCCGCTGAACTCTCGTGGCAGCGGCCTCTCGCGGGTGTGATCCAGGGGTTGTAGGATGCTCTCCCAAGAGCCGCGGGCATGAGCCCGCGCGGTGCCGCCCAGTGAAAGAGCTGCGACATGGTGACCTGGCGAATGAGGTCGGCATGAGCACCAGGTTTCGAGCGCCCGACGGCCCTCGTCCATTGCCCCTCGACCCATGATCGACGGACCTCGAACAAAGGAACCCCGCAACCCAGACGTCCGCCAGAAAACGGAACCGCATCCTGAACGCTGAACGCTGAACCCCGAACGCTGAACCCCATGTATAAGCTCTTCCTCTGCCTTCGCTACCTCCGCAAGCGGCTGATCGCGGTGTTTGCCATGTTGGCCGTCTGGCTGTGCGTGGCCATGGTGCTGATCGTGATGAGCGTGATGGGCGGGTTCCTGGACATGGTCCGCGACCGGTCGCGCGGCATGTTGGGCGACCTGGTGGTGGAGAGCGCCACCCTCCAGGGCTTCCCCTTCTACCAGGAGTTCATCGACGAGGTCAAAACCCGGATGCCCGGCGAGGTCGTGGAAGCCACGCCGGTCATCATCACCTACGGCGTGCTCCGCTTCTCGAACAGCCAGACCAAGCCGGTCCAGGTCGTGGGCATCCGGCTGGAAGAGACGTATCGGGTCAACGACTTCAAAAGCGGACTGTTCTATGAGAAGTATTACCCCGGCACGACCCGTTTTGACAGCCAGGCACAACCCGCGGTGGGCCTGACCCGCGAGGGGCATTACGCGCTCCCCCCGGAGTTGGAGGCCGCCCGGCGGCAGTGGGAGGCCACCGCCTCCCGGCAGGAGTTCAACGACGCCTGGCGCTATCCCCTGTTCCAGTTCCCACTCGAGGCCAAGTCGTATCCCCGGCAGCTCAATCGCGGCGAGCTGGGCCCGGAACTCCGCGCGGCCATCACCGCCTACCTGCCCCTGCCGGAGCAGGTCGAGGTGGGCGTGGCCAGGAAGGGAAAGAAATGGGTGCTGCGCCACCGCTTCGGCTGGGACACGATCCGGCTGGAGGACGGCAAGCTCATCATCGGCCGAAGTCCTTATGCCGGCCCGGGGTACTACAGCCAGCCGGCCAGCCCCGTCGAAGGGGTCGAGCCGGTGTGGTCCGGCCGGCCGCTGCCGGGCATCATCATGGGCACCGACCTGTGCGCGGAGCGGCTGCGCAGCGGCGAGTTCGAGCGCGTTCACTACCGCGGCGAGCAGGTGCAACTGACGCTGGTGCCCTTCTCCGACACCGGCATCATCGAACGGGCCACGGGCATGCCCAGCAAGCTGATGCGCTACGTGGACGACTGCCGGACCGGCGTGTACGAGATCGACTCGATGAGCGCCTACGTCGATTTCGACCTGCTTCAGGACACGGTCAACATGACCTCCTACGTGCTGACCCGCACGGACGAGGAGCCCGCCGAGCCGGCCAGTGCGCCGGCCTCGGCGCCGGCCGGCCCGGTCATGCCCGCCCGGACCACCCAGGTGCAGATCAAGCTCGCCCCCGCCCTGACCCGGACGCGAGAAGATATTATCGCCGCCCGTAATCGGGTCCATGATCTCTGGCGCGAGGTCTCGGAACGAAAAAAGGCGGAGCTGCGCGACGCCCCCGAGGTCCTGGCCCGCATCGAGGGGCCGCTGCGCTGGGTGCGCGTCCAGACCTGGGAGGAGAAGCAGGCCCGCTTCATCGCCGCCGTCGAGAAGGAAAAATACCTGGTGACGTTCCTGTTCGGCATCATCAGCGTGGTGGCGGTCCTGCTGGTCGGCGTGATCTTCTACATGATCGTGCAGCAGAAAACCCGCGACATCGGCATCATCAAGAGCGTGGGAGCCACCTCGGCGGGCGTGGCCGGCATCTTCCTGGGCTACGGGGCGGCGGTCGGCGTGGTCGGGGGAGCCCTGGGCACCGCCACTGGCGCCCTGGTGGTCTGGTTCATCAACGACATCCAGGACCTGCTCATCTCCATCGGCGGGCAGGGCGCCCAGGTCTGGAACCCGGAGGTCTACAACTTCGACAAGATTCCCAACGTGGTCAAGCCGCTGGACGCCGCCGGCGTTTATGTGGTGGCCATCGCGGCGTCGGTGATCGGCTCGCTGCTGGCGGCCTGGAAGGCCTCGCGGGTCTGGCCGGTGGAGGCCCTCCGCTATGAGTGACGTGATCCTGTCGGCCTCCGGCCTGAACAAGAGCTATCAGCTCGGCAGCGCGGTCATCCGCGTGCTCAAGGGCGTCTCGATCTCCCTCCGGCACGGCGAGTTCGTGGCCGTCATGGGCGCCTCCGGCAGCGGCAAGAGCACGCTGCTGCACCTGCTGGGGGCCCTCGACGTGCCCGACTCCGGCACGGTCCGCTTCGAGGGCCGCGACGTCTTCGCCGGCGGCAACGCCCAGCGCGACCGGCTGCGCAACGCCACCTTCGGTTTCGTCTTCCAGTTCTACCACCTGCTGCCCGAACTCAACGTCCTGGAGAACGTCCTGCTGCCGTGCATGGTGGGCAACGGCGTGCTCGCGTGGCTTTCCCGCCGCGGGGAGCTGCGCCGGCACGCCAGGGACCTGCTCGAACGGCTGGGTCTGGCCGAGCGGCTCAAGCACCGGCCCAGCGAACTGTCCGGCGGAGAACGGCAGCGCGTGGCCATCGCCCGGGCCCTGGCCAACCGCCCGCCCGTCTTGCTTGCCGACGAGCCGACCGGTAATCTGGACGCGGCCACCGGAAAGGAAATCCTGAGCGTCCTCAAGACGCTCAACCAGGAGGGCCAGACCATCGTCATGGTGACCCACGACCCGCAGGTGGCCGCCGCGGCCCATCGGATCGTTTCCCTGGTGGACGGCAGAATCGTGACGAAGAAAGGCGACTAGCCCGTTTCGGATTGAGGATGGGATCGCGGATTGACCAGCGTCCACGTGGGGCGCTTCAATCCGCAATCCGCGATCCGGAATCCGAGATCGGCCATCCAGCCGGGCGCCGGGTTTGCAGGGTTTCGTCTATGCCATTCGGTCAACCCAACGAGTTCTCGCCCAAACCCTCGCTGAAGGTATTCCTCGACGGCCGGATCGTCCCGGTCGCCGAGGCCCGCATCAGCGTGTTCGATCACGGGCTGCTGTACGGCGACGGAGTGTTCGAGGGCATCCGCAGCTACGGGGGGCACGTCTTCCGGCTCGATCAGCATCTGCGCCGGCTGGAGGACTCGGCCAAGGCCATCCGGCTGGAACTGCCCATGACCCGGGCGGAACTGACCGCCGCCGTTCATGACACCCTCAAGGCCAACGGCCTGGCCGACGGCTACATCCGCCTGGTCGTGACCCGCGGCGTCGGATACCTGGGGCTCTCGCCCAAGCGCACCCGCTGCCCGTCGGTGTTCATCATCGCCGACCAGATCGAGCTCTACCCGCGCGAGCTGTATGAGCAGGGCATGGCCATCATCAGCTCCAGCGTGATCCGCAACCACCCCAACGCGATCTCGCCGCGGATCAAGAGCCTCAATTATCTCAACAACGTGCTGGCCAAGATCGAGGCCCTCGACGCGGGCGTGCACGAGGCGGTGATGTACAATCACCTGGGCTTCGTGGCCGAGTGCACCGGCGACAACCTGTTCCTGGTCCGCGCCGGGCAGGTGCACACGCCGCCCCTGTCGGCCGGCAACCTGGAGGGCATCACCCGCCAGGCGGTCATGGAACTGATCGCCCGCCGCGGATTGCCTCTGCGCGAGATCGACCTGACCCGCCACGACCTCTACGTGGCCGATGAATGTTTCCTCACCGGCACCGCCGCCGAGATCATCCCGGTCACCCGCATCGACGGCCGGCCCGTCGGCCCCGGCCACCCCGGCCCCGTCACCCGCCAGTTGATGGCCGACTTCCGCGACCTGGTGGCCCGAAGCGACGGGTGACGCGGCGACTGCCGGCGGGGTCACGTTTCACCGAAAGCGTGCGCTCGCAACTCGAATCGTGGCTGTCTCTGCCCGTTACCGGCTGAACGCGGAATCCCGGATGCTCCGTCTGCCGGAGCGACATGCGGCCTCGCCGGGATGCGACCTGCACTCTCACGGCCGGATCGACCGCCCACCGTCAACCGGAATGATCGCGCCGGTGATGTATCCGCCTTCCGTGGCCAGGAACCGCACCAGCCTGGCGATATCGGCCGGCGAACCGGCCCGCCGGAGGGGAACTTTCGCGATGAGCTTCTCGCGCGTGGCCTGGTCGTAATCTTCCGGAAACTCCGCGATGCCGGGCGCGATGCCGTTCACGGTGATCTGGGGGGCCAGTTCCAGGGCCAGGCAGCGGGTAACGGCCGACAAGGCCGCCTTCGAGGCGATATAGGCCATGTAGCCCTTCACCGCCCGGTCGGCCAACGTGTCGATCAGGTTGATGATGTGCCCGCCGCCCCGCCGGCGCATGACCGCTGCCACCGCCCGGGCCAGCAGCGCCGGCGCGACGGTGTTGACCGCCAGCGTCCGCCGCCAACGTCCGGCATCGGTCTCGTCAAGGGCCATGCGCTCAAACGAGGAAGCGTTATTGACCAGGATATCGACCCCCCCAAGCCCGGCCACGACGTCCGCGATCAGCCGATCGACGGCGTCGGGCTCTTCCAGGTCCGCCCTGACCACGACGGCCCGGCGGCCATGAGCTTCGATTTCCGCCCGGACGGCCGCCGCCGGAGCCTCGGATCGGTGATAATGGACGGCCACGTCGCACCCCGCCCCGGCCAGCTCCAAGGCGATAGCCCGGCCCACCCGCCGGCTGGCGCCGGTGACCAAGGCAATCCTGCATGCCGGATGTGCGTCAGAAGCCATCGTGAATGACTCCATCTGCGTCTTGCCGTCACCCGGAGCAACACTGTTTGCCCCATGCGAGAGACGGGAAGGTACTTAATCGCCCGCAACAAGGCGAGCAGATATAACTTAATCTTATTATTGTCAATATGTTAAACAATGAAACGCCCGGCATCGGCAAGGGCTGATTGGACTGTCGGCCAACCGTCTCACTCCGTGGTGGCTTGGATTATAGTTGATGCTCGGCCGATGATTGAATAAGATTACACGAAGTTTCGGGGGTAAGAATCGCAACCTCGGCTCGAATACGGTGTATCGCCGGCTCGAAACGGGGGGTCGGAAGCGTTTCTATTGCCGCGGCCGGGAGCCTGGTATCGTGCCCTGCAAGCACTGGTGGATTCGCCTGCTGAAGCCGCTTCTGGCCGGAACGCTGTTCCTGGCCGGTTGCCCCAGTGCTTCGGAGTTCTCCGGCGGCGAGTCCATCGTCGCCAGCATGGTCGTCGAGGGCGCCCCCACCACCCAACCTGGGGGCAATACCCCCATCACCCCGTCCAACGCCGAAGCCCTCAACGCCAAGCTGATCGAGCTGGTCAACCTGGAACGGACCCGCCGGGGCCTCCAGCCGGTGACGCCCAACCCCAAGCTGATGTCGCTGGCTGAAGACTATGCCGAGGACATGATTCGGCGGAACTTCTTCGACCACACCGACCCCGACGGCCGCGGCCTCGGACAGCGGGCCATCGAGCACGGCTACGTCCCCCTCCTGGCGGTCGGCGAGAACCTGGCCGGCGGGCAGAACTCCCCCGAGTGGGTCATGAATGACTGGATGAAATCCACCGAGGGCCACCGCGAAAACATCCTCTCTCCCCAGTGGACCGAGATCGGCGTGGCCGTCCGCATCGGCGGCGCCCACGGCATCTACTGGGTCCAGGAATTCGGCAACCCGCCGTGATGGCGCTGTGCGTTCCCCAGTACCCACCCGTCATTGGCATTCACGATGTCTTTAATGTGACAGCGCTGGTTTGCATCTATAGCGACCGGCCCCCGTGCCGGTCGTGGGGTGGTTTCCGGCATTCCACGGCCTGCACTCACGGCAGGCCGCTACGAGATAGCGCTGTCATATAAGCCGAGAGTCTTCAAAAGCGCAAGGGCCTTCTCGGTTCGGCCCTGCCCGCATTTGTCGCCCTTCTTTCGTTTAAGGCGCTCCATTGCGGCCTCGTGCGTGTGACCCACCTCGCGAAACGCATCGTAGGTGGCGGCGAGTTCGAGAACAACGGGGTCTGCTTCGCTCATCGTCTTGATGGCATCTCGGAATTTCTTTACTTCCGGCCGATCCGCAAGCCGCTTGGCGTCTTCGGTGGCGTGCAAGACGAAGTAAGGGGAGCCATCCTGATTGAAAGACTGCTTCTCTTCGACGAATCCGAAAGCTTCCAGCAGACCAATGTCCGATTGCACGCCCTCGCTGTATGGGCCATAGAAATGGATCATGTATTCATAATCCATCGGGGCACCGAGTCGTTGCAGGAGCTTGATGGTCTTCTGAAGCCGCGTCCGGCCCACGACCTTGTTTTCGGGATGAGCGGCGATGACCGCCGCCAGCCACAGAAATTTCTCTCTCATTGCCCCTTTTCCTTTCGTAAGGTTTCGTCGGCGACCTTCTCGATTTGGTCACGGATCGATTGAGGGAAGTAATACCGTACCAGTTCATATGGTTTACGAAGCTGAATGAACGCATCCGAACGTGTGCTAATCTCGGCGTTTTTTCCGTTGCCGGTTTCGACGTAAATCTGCGATGCGGGCCGACTCTCGTCCGGGTCGTATGGTTTGTAGGGTGTGTCAGCGGCCGTGTCATCTGCGAATGCGTATTCGGGCGGCAGGTCCGCCTGTTTTACGACCTCTTCGGCGCGACGGGCGAAATTGACGATATCCGTTCTGCTGCTCTCGGTCACGTCGATGGCTTTGTACAGTTTTCTCTCGACGAGACCGCGTCCCAGCTCGTTCAGATGCGGGTCGGTCGCGTTGGCGCACGCCGCAAACAGCCCGAGCAGCGATACATCATCGAGTTCCAGGTATTGTGCGAGGGAGAGTTCGCTGGCGAACGCTTCGACCGCTCGAGGTGGTGCATCGGGGACAAGCTGGCACCGTTCCGCCACGCCGGTCGCATTATCCAGCAGATTCTTGAACCGTTGGAGCACGAGTCGTACCATGACTTCTGCGGCGCGAACCGTCTTGTGAAAATAGACCGAACGGTACATGTGGTAACGGGCGAAGACGTATGATTCGACGGCATCCATTCCCTTTCGACCGACCACGAAGCGCCCGCGCCCGCCGTCGAATCCGAGCTGAAGCAACAGCCAATCGAGGTCAAAACGTCCGTAGTCCGTTCCAGTCGCATAACTGTCGCGCAGCAGATAATCGAACCGATCGGCGTCCAGTTGGCTGGTTACGATCTGGGTGAGGAACTCGGGAACCTCCGCGGTCTGTTGTTTTGCCGCGTCGATATCCTCATCGAAGAAAACGGCAAGGCGGTCGGGGAGTTGCCCGTCGAACCCCCGAAGTGTTTTGCCGATCTCGGTGTCCTCGCTCTGGATGATCTCCACCGTTCGGTTCTCGTGGCGCTGGCCGGTGACCTTCTCGAAGGCGTGCGAAAAGGGGCCGTGGCCGACGTCGTGCAACAAGGCGGCCACCAGAACGACGGTTCGCTGGTCGTCACTGATCTTCGCTCCATTCTGACGCTCCACGCGATCCATGATGCGCCGGGCGACGTGCATCACGCCAATGCAATGGGCGAAGCGGCTGTGATTGGCACCGGGAAACACCAGATCGGCCATCCCCAGTTGTTTGATGCGGCGCAGCCGCTGAAACTCCTTCGTATTGACCAGGTCAAGCAGCAGGCGATCGCAAACCGTGTCCTCAAACGGAATGATGTTGTGGACCGGGTCACGAATGACTTTGGGCCAAAGCTTACTCATGACCTAACAATATCCGAACTCGATCCGTGAGTCAAAACTTGGAACTCCCTCATTTTGAAGTTGAACGATGCCGCCGCAAGTCATGGATACGCCATCGGAAGCGTCGCTGGTGCCGAATACCTCAACCGAGGAGCTTACTGCGCTCTTTACCCATTGAACAGAACGATCCGCCCGCGCGCTTGTTATCTTGAACTCTCAGTTGCCACTTTCGGTTGTTTCCGCCGTCAGGCCGTGCCGGAGCGTGTTTTCGGTGATGGTCTTGGGCTCCATGAACTGGACGAGGTAATCGGGGCCGCCGGCCTTGCTGCCGACGCCGCTGAGGCGGAAGCCGCCGAAAGGCTGGCGATCGACCAGGGCCCCGGTAATCTTGCGGTTGATGTAGAGATTGCCGACGTAGAACTCGCGTTTGGCCCGTTCGATGTGCTCGGGGCTGCGCGAGTAGAGCCCGCCGGTGAGGGCGTAGTCGGTTCCGTTGGCGACGCGCAGTGCCTCATCGAAGTCGCTCACCTGGAGAACCGCCAGCACCGGTCCGAAGATTTCCTCGCGGGCGATGCAGGCGGTCTCAGGCACGTCGACGAAGATGGCCGGCGGCACGTAGAATCCCCGCGCGGGCAGATCGCCCAGATCGGCCTGGTAAACCAGCCGGGCCTCGCTGCGACCCTTCTCGATGTAGGACAGAACCTTCTGCCGGCTGGCTTCGTCGATGACCGGCCCGACCACGGTTTCGGGCTGATCGGCCGGGCCGACGGGCACGGCCTTGGCCGCCTCGACCAGCCGATCCACGAACGGCTCGGCGATGGAACCATCCACGATGACCCGCGAACAGGCCGAGCACTTCTGCCCCGCGTATCCGAAGGCCGAGGCCAGCACGCCGGCGACGGCCTCGTCCAGGTCCACGTCGGCGTCGACGATGATGGCGTTCTTGCCGCCCATCTCAGCGATGACCCGCTTGAGGCCGCGCTGCCCGGGCCGCCACCTGGCGGCTTGCTCGTGAATCTTCACGCCGACCTCGCGCGAGCCGGTGAAGGCGATGACGTCCACGCCGGGGTGCTCGACCAGCGCCGCCCCCACCTCCAGCCCGTCGCCGGGGAGCAGGTTGACGACGCCGGGCGGCAGGCCGGCTTCCCGCACGATTTCCATCAGCTGGGCGGCCACCACCGAGGACTGTTCGGCGGGTTTGAGGATCACGGTGTTGCCGGCGGCCAGGGCCGCGGCGGCCATGCCCGTCAGGATGGCCAGCGGGAAGTTCCACGGGGCGATGACGGCGGCCACGCCGCGCGGCTGATAGACGTAGAGGTTCTCTTCGCCGGGGTAATCGCGCCGCCGCGGTCTTTCCAGCAGCCGCACGATCTGGCGCCCGTAGTATTCGCAGAAGTCGATGGCCTCGGCCACGTCGGCGTCGGCCTCGCGCCAGGGCTTGCCGACCTCCAGCACGATCCAGGCCGACAATTCATACCGCCGCCGGCGCATGCCCTCGGCCATCCGGAACAGGAACTCGGCCCGCCGGCCGGCTGCGGTCTTGAGCCAGGGCC
>JABRVU010000112.1:0-9487 GCA_039961895.1 Phycisphaerae bacterium
CGAGGATTACGCCCGTCGGCATCCGGAGCTGGCCGACGACATCCGCGAGCTGTTTCCGACCATCCTGGCCGTCGAGCGGGCCAAGCATCTGCCCGCGGGGTCGGGCCATGAGCTGCACGCCGGTTATGAGCCCCCGCTGGGCCGGCTGGGCGATTTCCGCATCGTGCGCGAGCTGGGCCGCGGCGGGATGGGGATCGTCTACGAGGCCGAGCAGGAGTCGCTCGGGCGGCGCGTGGCCATCAAGGTCCTGCCCCGCCAGCACGCTCCCGATCCCAAGCGCCGCGTGCGCTTCGAGCGCGAGGCCCGCACGGCCGCCAAGCTCCACCACACCAACATCGTGCCCATCTTCGGCGTCGGCGAGCAGGACGACTATCGTTACTTCGTCATGCAGTACATCCGCGGCGTGGGGATGGACGTGGTCTTCCGCGCACTCAGCGGCGCGGGCGTGCGCGCCGCGTCGAGTTCGGTCAGGACGCCCGGCGCGGCGAGCCGGACCGGCGACCTGGTCGCGGTGGCCCGAGAGCTGCTGAAAGAGAACGGCGGCAACGGGAGCACGGCGCGATCGGAGGCTTCCACGCTGACCGCGTCGCTGCCATCGGCGGGCGAGGAAGGCGAGGCCGGGGCGGCGGCGGCGATTCCTACGGGGCGGACGCCGGGCGGGCCCGCGCCCACGGTTCTTGGTGATCCGCCCGCCGAACCGCGCGTCGTCGTCCTCAACGCGCGGTACTGGCGCGACCTGGCCCTGCTGATGGCCCAGGCCGCCGACGCCCTGGCCTACGCCCACAGCCAGAACGTCCTGCACCGCGACGTGAAGCCCAGCAACCTGCTGCTGGACGCCGGCGGCACGCTGTGGGTGGCCGATTTCGGCCTGGCCAAGGCGATCGAGCATGAAGAGCTGACCCAGGCCGGCGACGTGATCGGCACGCTGCGCTACATGGCCCCCGAGCAGTTCAAGAACCAGGTGGACGCCCGCAGCGACGTCTACAGCCTGGGGGTCACGCTCTATGAGCTGGCCACGCTGCGGCCGGCGTTCGCGGAGTCGAAGGCCAGCGCGCTGATCCAGGCCATCCTCGAAAAGCCGCTGACCCCCCCGCGCCTGCTGTGCCCGTCGATGCCGCGCGACCTGGAGACGATCATCCTCAAGAGCACGGCCCGCGAGCCGGCCCACCGCTACGCGACGGCGGCCATGCTGCGCGACGACCTGCGACGCTTCGCCGAGGACCGCCCGATCCTGGCCCGGCGCGTCTCGCCGGTCGAACGGCTGCGGCGGTGGGCCGGGCGCAACCCGGCCCTGGCCACCATGACCCTCCTGAGCTTCGCCCTGCTGGCGGCGGTGGCGGCGGTGTCCTCGGCGGCCTACTTCAACGTGCGCGGGGCCAACGACCGCACCCAGAAGGCCCTGGAAGGCGAAACCCGCGAACGCCGCCGGGCCCAGGAGCAGCGCCAGCGGGCCCAGGAGACCGCCGACCTGGCGGTGGAGGCCCTCGACGCCATCTTCAACGAGTTCGCGCCCGAGAGCGTTCTCTCGGCCCAGGAGATCAGCCTGGCCGGTTCGGAGGGGTACGCGCTGTCGGTCCCGCCGGTGATTTCGCGCGAGACGGCCTCGTTCCTCGAGCACATGCTCGAATACTATCGCAGGCTCGGCGGGCAGGAGGCGGCCTCGGCGTTTATTCAACGAAAGGCCGCCGACGCCCAGAAACGGGTGGGTGAAATCCACGAACGCCTCGGCCACCGTGAAGAGGCTGAGGCCGCCTACGCCGAAGCGATCGAGCAATACGAACGGCTGCGGGCGGGCGCGCCCGACGACGCGGGCCTGCAAGCCGCGCTGGCCCAGGCCCACAACCTGATGGCCTCGCTCCTGTTCGCCAATCGCCAGCCGCGCGAGGCGGGCGAGCACCTGGACGCCGCCCGCAAGGTGCTCCGGCCGATGTACGAGCGCGGCAGCGCGACGCCGGAGGTTCAGTTCGAGTATGCGCGCACGCTGTACCTGTCGGCCGGGTTGGGCGGCGGAGGAATGATGTTCGGCGCCGGGCCGGGGGCCGGTCCCAGGGCCGGCTCTGGCCGGGGCCCCTGGCCAGGGGAGCCATCGGCCCTGGGTTCGAAGCCGGCCGAGCCCGGTGCGCGTCCCGAAGGGCGCGGCTATCGCGGGCCGCCCGATGATCCTGATGAAGGTCCGGGGCGTCGCGGTCGGGGCGGGCCGGGTCGTGGACCGCCGGGCCCAGGCCGCGGACCGCGCGAAGGCGCCGGACCGCCCGGTGAGCGCCGACCCGACGGGGGACCGGGCGGCCCGATCCGCCTGCTGGGACCCCGCCTGAGGGATTGGCCCAGTCGTGAAGAGTTCGAGGAACGACGCCGCCAGGAGCGCGCCGACTTGCAGGAAGCGGTGAAAATCCTCACCCGCCTCAGCGAACAGAACCCGCAGATTCCGCAGTACCGGCACCTGATGGCGTTGTGTCTCCGCAAGATTCCGCCGGCTCTACCCGCGTTTCCCGGCGCGGGAATGCCCGGATCACAGCGCGGGGAGCTGGATCAGGCCGTCGAGATACTCGAGGCCCTGGCGGCCGACAACCGCTTCCGGCGGATACCACAATACCGGTTTGACCTGGCGGACACGTACGTGATGCAGTCCCTCTTCGCCCGCGGGCCGGAGAGCTGTGACCGGCTGAGCAAGGCCGTGGCCCTGATGAACGAGCTGGTGAACGAGCAGCCCCACGTGCCCGGCTACCAGGTGCTGCTGGCCAAGTGCCTGATGATGCACGCCAAGCAGCACTGCGAGGCGGAGCCCGAGGCCGAGATCGAGAATCTGTCTCGGGCCGTCGAGTTGCAGGAGAAGCTGGCCGTCCAGTTCCCCGAGACGGCGCTGGTCTCGGCCACCTTCCAGGCGGAGCTGGCCCGGGCGCTGCTGAAGCGCGGTCGCCATCAGCAGGCCCGCGACCTGCTGCGCAAGGCCGTCGCCACGGCCGAAGAGGCCGACGAGGACGAGTTCCGTCCAGGACCGCGCTGGGTGATCGCTGACCTGTACACGCAATTGGCCGAGGCCCACGAGGGGCTTCACGAACCGCAGAAAGCCCAGGAGGCGCGTCAGAAAGCCGCGCGGTTCCGGGAGCGTTTTCCGCAGCCGCAGTGGTCGCCGTCTTTCGGCGGCCCGCCGGAAGAGCCGGCGCCACGACCGTAGCGGTCGGGTCGGCGGGCGTTCCGGCCCCGAAGACCGACCGGCCGGAAGCCGGTCCCACACGGGTCCGGAATGATCTCTCGACCGCACGGCCTGTCAGTTCGGCCTGTTAGCTCACCTCAGGTAGCAGCGGATTCTCGACCAGCCGCGCGGGAGCGGGCCCGGTCATCGCACCGTGATCTCGGCCGGCAGCACCATGAGCGTGCCCTCCCGGGCCAGCAGCTCGATGCGCATCAGCGACCGGATGACCGCCCGGGCCTTGAACGGGTCCATCTGCCGCAGGGCCGGCAGCAGCTCGCGGATGGCCGACGCTTGCAGCGTCCAGCCGAGCCGGGGCCAGGCCTGCACCGCCACTTCCTCGTCCTCGGGCGACTGGCCCATCAGGCTTTTCATCAGCAGGTCGATGAAGTTCTTCTTCTCCGGCAGCAGACGGATGTCATAGTCGCTGAGGTTGGCCCCGGCCGCCGCGAACTTCACCGCGTCCTGCAAGCCGCCCAGCTTGTCCACCAGGCCCAACGCCAGGGCCTGTTTGCCGGTGTAGACCCGCCCGCCGGCCAGCTCCTCGAGGTCCTTCTTGAGGCGGTCGCCGCGGCCTTTTCTGACCCGGTCGGTGAACTCGCCGTAGATGTCCTCCATGTATTTGCGCATGATCGCGCGCTGCCGGTCGTCCCACTTGCGGTTGCTGTTCATGAGGTCGGCGTTCTTGCCGTAGGAATACTCGTGGAAGCTCACCCCGGCCCAGTCCCACAACCCCTTGGTGACCAGCTTCCCGCCGACCACGCCGATCGAGCCGGTCAGCGTCGCGGGGTCCGCGAAGATGGTCTTGGCGCCCATGGAGACGTAATACCCGCCGCTGGCGGCCACGTTGCCCATCGAGACCACCAGGGGCTTGCGGGCGGACAGCTCGCGGGCCGCGTTCCAGATGATGTCGCTGGCCAGCGCCGAGCCGCCCGGCGAATCCACCCGGAAGACCACCGCCTTGATGCTGTCGTCGTCGCGGGCCTTGTTGAGCACCCGCCGGATGGTCGTGCTGCCCACCAGGCCCGAAGGACCGAAGAAGCCCGGTTCGGTCTTGCCGGTCATGATCATGCCGTCGAGATAGACGATCCCGATGGCGGGCTTGGCCGCCGTCTTGCCCGGCTGCATGGCCTCGCTGAAGATCTTGAAGAACGCGAAGGGGTTCGACAGATCGATCTCCGGCCCCTTGCGGGCCCCGTAGTTGTAGACGAACTTGACGTTCTCGCCGTAACGCCGCCGGAGCGTGCGGACGAAATCCTCGACGTAGGCGGTCTCGTCGATCAGCTTGGCCTTGAGCGCCTCCTTGGCGGTGTAGGGTCCCGCGTCGATCAGCTCGCGGACGTGCTCGGGCGTCATCTGCCGCGACTCGGCGATGCCGGTCACCATCTGGTCGAACAGGTCCTTGAACAGCCACTCCATCATCTCCCGGGCCTCGGGAGAGGGCTCGGTCCGCGTGAAGGGCTCGCCGGCGCCCTTGTAGGCCCCGACGTGCTCGAAGTCGGCCACCACGCCGATCTTGTCGAGCAGTCCCTTGAAATAGGTCTGCTCGGCGTGCAGCCCGGTCAGGTCCAGCGTTCCGGTGGGCGACATGACCAGCTTCGAGCCGGCGGCGGCGAGCTGATAGAGCCCCCCGCTGGCTTCCTCGAGGTACACGTAGGCCTCTTTGTCGGCCGAACGAAGGTCCTTGAGGGCCTGGCGCAGCTCCTGCATCTGTCCCCAGCCGAGCATGGGCGAATCGAACGTCACCACGACGGCCTTGACGGCTTCGTCCTTCTTGACCCTCCGGAACCGCTCCAGCAGGTCGTGCAGGGTCTTGCTCTGTTCGAGGGCGAAGAGGTCGAACTCGGAGGGCGCCTCCAGGATCGGCCCGCTGAGGTTGAACATGACGATCTGTCCGGGCCCTTCGGCGGCCGGCGCCGGCCGCGCGATCCAGCCCACCGCCACCGCCGCCACCATTCCGCTCAGCAAGCGAATTCCGCGCATGTCGCGTTTCCTCCCGTCACGAGTGCGTCCTGAAGCCCGTGTGAGACCGGCTTCCAGCCGGTCGGTTTTCAGGGTGCAGGAACGCACTGCTAAGCCCCCGTGCCCATGTGCGTCCGACGGGGATACCGGCCAGGCGAACCCCAAACGCATTGCCCGCCACCTTGCGACACCAACCGTTGTCCGCGCTGGGCGGTATCTTCCGTTCCCGTCGGCATCGGAGCACGCACCGATTGTGCCGTGTCATTCACTGTACAACTCGGTGTGTTCCAGGACAACCGCCGCCGCGGCCGAGTTTCAGGTTCATGCGCAAAAGAGGGCGGGCGTTCGGATGCCTGACCGTCATCGAAGGCCGTCCGTCAGATGAGGCGGCTGAGACCTTCCTGAATCACCCGGCCCGTCGGCCCGCCCAGGCGTCGCGGCACTCCGCGCGTGCAAGGCAAGGCCGCCCCTGGTATTGCTCCTGCCCGGCCGGAGAGTAGAGTATGCGTCGGGAATGAGTCGCTGACTTCCGACGGATTCTGATACCACCTGCCGGGAGGAACATCATGCCGACCTTGAGCGCCTTCGCCGATGAGCTCGGTCCCGATCCCCAGGTCCAGATGGACGTCCTGGCCGCCAACGGCATCCGCCACGTCGAGCTGCGCGGCGCCTTCGGCCTGAACGTGATGAAGTTCACCCCGGCCCAGTGCGAGGACCTCAAGAAGCAATTCGCCGATCGGGGCTTCGCCGTGTCCTGCATCGGCTCGCCGATCGGCAAGGTCCGCATCGACGAGAATTACCGGGAGCATTTCGACCAGTTCAAGCACGCCGTCGAGCTGGCCGAGTTCTTCGGGGCCCGCTACATACGCATCTTCAGCTACTATCCGCCGGTCGGAAAGGACATCGGCGACTATCGCGGAGAGGTCATCGCCCGGCTGGCCGAGAAGCTCGATTACGTCGAGGACCACCCCGTCACCCTGGTCCTGGAGAACGAATCGAACCTGTTCGGGGCCTATCCCGAACGCTGCGCGTATCTGTTCGCCGCTCTGCCCTCGCCCAAGCTGGTGGCCGCCTTCGACCCCGGCAACTTCGTGAACATGAACGTGCAGGACATCTACAACACCTGCTGGCTGCCGTTGCGGCGTCACGTCGGGTATTTCCATATCAAGGACTTCCGATACGGCGAGACCGAGCACGCCGTTCCGGCCGGCACCGGCGACGGGCACATCCCCGAGATTCTGCGCGACGCCGCCGCCGACGGCTACGACGGTTTTCTGGCTCTGGAACCCCATCTGGGCAAGGCCATGCACTCCACCGGTCAGACCGCTCCGGAACAGTTCAAGCAGGCCGCCGACGCCCTCAAGGCCATCTGCGCCAAGGTGGGTTGGAACGTATCATGACCTCCGGCGTTGAACTCGGGCAACAAGCCCACTAAACCCCTCGATAGCAAGAGCTTGCGTCGGTTGATGTCCTGTCGGGAGCCTGCCTTGTTTCCCTTCAGCAACAGACGATCAGGCGTCAAGTACGGCCGCCAGCGGTTATCCCCGTCATGTTCGCTCTTATCCATCTGATTTTTCAAGAAGTTATAAGATGACCGCCTTCTGATGCAGGAAAGTACAACTAAGTGGTATTCCCTTTGCGGGACAGAGGTAGTGGGAAATCCGTAACGGAATGACAACGAGGCATGGATGTGATGGATCGAGAACGTCGCGAGCATCGCAGGCTGGACATCAACCTCCCTCTTGAATGCCACGACCCTGTGCGAGCGGATGCGCCGGCTTTTCGGGCCGTCACCCGCAATATCAGCACCGGAGGGCTCCAATTCGAGGCCGACCTGGTCAATGGCCATGAGCCACCACCGGTCCAGTCTTTGTTGACCGTCAATTTGACCATCCCACCGGGGGAAGGCCATTTCCCGTATGAGGGCAGGGTTACCAGTCTGGCCGAGGTGGTCCGCTGCGATGTGCTCAATCACGCCATCGGGGAGCAATCCAGCCGACGGATTGCCGTCGCTGCCAGATTCCGCGAACCCCTCAAGCTTATTTTTTAGTTAGTTAATTTATAACATAAATCCTCCCATTTTCACATCCCCAACACGAGATGCGTTATTTTTTTGGGTTTTTTCCTTGTTGCTTATTTTAAGACCGTGTATACTCGCGTTTACTTGTGGCTGACGGTGTGAGCGGCGGCTGATCATAACGAGTGCTGCCGGCCATCCGGCAGTCGGTCTGACACATGTCTTGAAGGAGAGGAACATGAAGCCCACGTCTTACGGCATGATTGCCGCAGTTGCCTTGGCCCTCATCGCTCCATCAGCCCAGGCAGCGATCTTGACCACGCCATCCGATCCGATTTACGGCATCGCCGCGGCTCCCGGTGACAACGTCAGCGGGTTGGCGATCGTCGGGACGATCGGCGGCGCGAACAACTATCCAGGTGCCGAGTCCCCGGCCAAAAGCATCGACATGGACGTCAACACCAAGTACCTTAATTTCCGCGAAGTCAACTGCGGACTGATCATCAAACCGTCGGGGTCCGAGGCGCTCAAGGAGTTCCGCTTCGCCGCGGCGAACGACGCCCCGGAACGCGATCCGTTCAACGTCGTGATTCAGGGTATGACCGGGGTGGTTGATGACGTGCTGGGTGCCCTGAACACCACCTGGGCGACGATCTACAATGGCCCGTCCGGACTGGAAGCCGACCCAGGCCGGTTCACGTTCGGTCCGTGGATGGCGGTCAACGCGGCCCAGCCGTACAGCATCTATCGGATCATCATCACCTCGGTGCGCAACGGCGCGGCGGCCAACAGCGTCCAGTTCAGCGAGATCGAGCTGAACGGCATCCCCGAGCCGGCCTCGCTGGCCCTGCTGAGCCTGGCCTTGCCGTTGCTCCGCGCCCGCCGGCGGAATGCCTGATTCCCGTCGGTCGCCGCGGCTGACACAACCAGTGTTCACGTCCAGCTCGCCGCCGGACCTCACGGTCCGACGGCGAGTTTCATTGGGTTCATCCGGGAAGCCGGGATCGACACAATGCGAAGGTCCCGGTGACCAATCCGTCTGCGTCCGGCCAGTCCCATCGTCAATTGCGCAGACAATTGTGCGAATACAGGGGGGAGGACCACAGGTTGTGGATCGCGTATCGCCTGCCTGACCCGGGTCTTCAAGCTCGGTCAGTCGGCCGTGCTGGACTGGCGGCCGCTCAAAGGGGTCAAAGCACCTGCAAGACGTGATTCGAGGAGTTCATTTCACGGACGGACTCAGGAAGGACGCCGCTTGATCACGGGCCAATCCACAGGATTTGACAATAACTCCGCCCGCACTACCCACAAATGCGAACCTTGGAGCCGCACTTCCCCCACGCGGGAAAGGAACCTAAGCCAAGGTTTCAGCGTCACTTGCAAGCGAAGCGGGCGAACGGACTCGAACCGTCAACGTTCAGCTTGGAAGGCTGATGCTCTACCAATTGAGCTACGCCCGCAACCGCGGTTTGCACAACTTAAGGACGAAAGCTCACACAACTGAAGGACCATCCTTCGAATGCGGCAATTGACCGCGTAGCCCCATTATACCCGGCGGTCCGGTTTGGCCCAAGCCTCCCGAACGCGAGTCTCTAAGCTCCGGTTCACGTCGATCCGTGGCATCGGCCGGCCCGTCTACTCGTCCTCCCAGGTGCGCCAACGCATGCAGATCATGGGGGCCGTCATCGACCGGGCGGCCGCCCGGATCATGGCCCGCAGACGCTCACCTGGAACTGAGAAAGCCGCGACAAGGCCCACGGGATCCCGCCCAGCGAGCGTGTCCTTCCCGCGAAGGACCAACTCATCCGGCTCCTCCGGGCCGCCGACCTTCGGGGCAGAACGCTGATTGGGCTGGGGATGGGCCTCGGATTCGGTGCCCGCGACCTGGCCGCCATCCGTGTCGGTCAAATCGTCAAGGACGGCTACGACCTGCGCCGCATCAAGACGGGTGTCGAGAGGTACGGCGAAACCCCGACGCTGATCCGGGCGCTGGTCTCCGCGCATCAGAAGGAGGCGAAAGGGGCGCCGGGCGACCTCCTGTGCCGTACCCGGACGGGCGAACCTCGCGTGCACGGCTCGTCCAATGCCGTGACCCAGTGGTGGGAGTCCTCATGCTCCACTGAGCCGCTCCCGACGCTTCAATGGGGCCGCGGCTCGCGAGCCGCGGAAACACCAGCGGGCCGACCATTCGCACCGACGACGTCAAGCTTCAATGGGGCCGCGGCTCGCGAGCCGCGGAAACCACCGCCGACGAGCTGTGGGACCTGGTCTTCAGCGTGCTTCAATGGGGCCGCGGCTCGCGAGCCGCGGAAACCCCT
>JABRVU010000113.1:0-4642 GCA_039961895.1 Phycisphaerae bacterium
GGCCCGCACATGTCCTGACCGAAGACCACGGCCTCGGTCGCCGGCACGCCGGCCTCGGCCAGCCGGCGGGCGTTGAGCCATTCGACGCCCGCGGTGCTCCAACCCGTATGGCCCTCGCGCCAGCGCTGCCATTGCCGCCGCAGCGGCGGGCGGTCGAACCGCTTGAGGTACAACGTCCGCGTCCGGCCGTCGGCGGTGTCCAGCGTCAGCCGCAGGCGCCGGCGCCAGCCTTCAAGCCCGGGCTTGTCGAGCCGCCGGCCTTCTTGAAACGCGAATACCGCCGACAGGCTGGTCAGGCCATGGCGGGCCAGCAGGCCCTCCGCGCCCGGCGCGATCTCAAATCGCTCGCCCATGGTCCATCCCGTCGCCCGTCGGCCAGGCGAATCACCGTATCGGGCGGCGCCGAGGGTTGCAAGCCGTGCCCCCTGCCTGCTCCCGCGTCGCGGAAGGCAACGCCGGGAGGGAGCTACTTGTTATTCACCGTGATTCCCGGCCAGTCGTCGGTTCGGAAGGGCACCGCCGGCAGCCCCGCCGCGTTGTAGAGGTTGCACACCGGGTTGTTGGCCCAGGCGTAACGGACGGCCTTGGGCTGGGGCACCTGGTCGCAGGTCAGCACCACGACGTTGCCCTCGATGGCGGCCTTGGCCCAGTAGAACTTGCGGTCCTCGCCGGCCACGGCGAAGCCCTTCAGTTCGCCGCCCTTGGCGACCAGCCGGCGGGCGTTCTTGAACTTGAGCCGAACAGTCCGGCCGTCGATCTCCATCGAGTCGAAGACCGGTCCCGAGGCCGCCGGCGTCCGCTTGCCATAGGCGACGCGCAGGGCCTGGCGCATCAGGCGGTTGCCGACCGTCTGCTTGTCTTTGGGGTGGATGTCGTTGGCCTCGCCCACGTCGATGGTGATAGCCAGGCCGTTGTGCGGCATGGCCGCGGTCATGGCCTGGGCCTCGCGCAGCTCCGCCCACTCGCTCTCGCCGGGCTCGTCCTTGACCGGCGTGAAATTGGCCAGCGAGACGATCAGGAAGGCGGAGTCCTCCCGCCCGAAGGCGTCGCGCCAGCTCTTGATCATGGCCGGCAGCAGCTTGCGGTATTGATAGGCCCGCCCGGCGTTGGATTCGCCCTGGTACCAGATGACCCCGCGATGTGCGACCGGCACCAGCGGCGCGATCATGGCGTTGAACAGCACGCAGGGCCGATGCGGATCAGCGTCGGGCGCGGTCGGGCGGCGCGGGAGAGCCTTGCCCTCGGCCTGGGCCTTGTCGGCCTCCTCTTTCCATTTCGCCAGGACCGCGGGGTAGTTCTCACGGGCCTGCTGCCAGCGGTCGAGGATGGGTTTGAAGTCGGCATCGGCCTCCAGGGCCGCACGGCTGGTCCACGATTCGGCCGGAGTCCCGCCCCAGGAGGTGTGGATCAGCCCCACGGGAACATCGAGCTGCTTGTGCAGATCGCGCCCGAAGAAATACCCCACCGCCGAGAAGTCGGGCACCGTCCTGGGCGTGCAGGCCGTCCATTCTCCCTTGGTGTCCTCCAGCGGCTTTTCCGACATGGTCCGCGGCACGGAGAAGAGCCTGATCCGCGGATAGTCGGCGGCGGCGATCTCCTCGTCCTTGTTCTTCGAGGCCGAGACCGGCCACTGCATGTTGGACTGACCGGAGCAGATCCAGACCTCGCCGATCAGCACGTCCTTGAGGACGATCCGGTTCTTGCCGGCGATGGTGATCTCGACGGGTTCGGCCTTGGCGCTGAGGGCGTCGAGGCGGACCAGCCACTTGCCGTCGGCGCCGGCCTTGGCGGACTTCTTCTGGTCGCCGAGCGTGACCGTGACTTCCTCGCCGGAGTCGGCCCAGCCCCAGACGGGCACCGGCAGACCCTGCTGAACGACCATGTGATCGCCCAGAATGGCCGGCAGCCTGACCTCGGCCATCGCCGGCCCGGCCGTGGTCGGCACCAACACCGCCAGAACGGATTTGAACACGCAGGAAGTGCTTCGATTCATGATGGATCAACCTCCAACAGGACCCACAACGGAATATGAAAGACTTGCGGCACAAGGGCGCTGTTCTAATGCCCCGGACCCCGCGCGTAAAGGCCCGCGCATCCGGCAGGTGCCCGCCAGGAACGTCCGTTCGACGCGCCGGCCGGGCCCCCGGGATTGACCCTTCCAGCGTCGAGGGTTACGATGCGGGGCTGGTAAGCAGCGCGAGCCCAACCGGCGGGCGGACATGGACCACCCCGACGGGAAAGCAGCCGCCGGCACCCGCAAGCCCTGACCCCGAAGCGAACATGGCCAAAAAAACCGACCAGCCCCCCAAACCGACCTTCAGCGACGATGACATCCGCAAGGCCCGGGAATGGTTTGCTCGCGGGCAGGACATGGCCGCCAAGAAGAACTACGATTACGCCATCGAGTGCTATCTGACCGGGCTGGAGTTCTGGCCTGAGGCCGTCGAGGAGGGGCACAAGCCCTGTTACGCCGCCGCCCTGTTCCGCGGTCCCAGGAAGGTGGGCTTCACCGAGAAGATGAAGCTCAACGCCCGCGACCCCAAGCAGGCCATGCTGGCCGCCGAGGCCCTGCTGACCAAGGAGGCCCGCAACCCGCAATGGATGGAGGGGGTGTTCAAGAACGCCGCCAAGGGCGGGTTCTACGCCACCGCGATGTGGATCGGCGAGCTGCTCAACGACGCCGCGGTCAAGGAGCCCAAGCCCAACCCGGCGCGGTTCCAGCTTCTGCGCGAGGTCTACGAGCAGATCGGGGACACCTCGCCGGAGGCCCCGGCCCTGGCCATCGCCGCCCTGGAGCGGGCGGTGGATGCTCTCTCCAAGCTCAAGGCCCTCAAGCCGCAGGACATGAGCATCTCGAACGACCTGCGCGACGTGGCCGGCAAGCTGACCATCCTGAAGGGCCGGTATTCCTCGGCCGAGGATTTCCGCGATTCGATCAAGGACACCGCCGCCCAGAGGGAGATCCACGACAAGGAGCGGCTGGTGCAGGCCGACGAGCGGATGGAGGAGCTGATCGCCGCCGCCCAGGCCGCCTACGAGGCCGAGCCGCGCGAACGCAAGCGGGTCATGGACCTGGTCGACCTGCTCTGCCGCCGGGAGAACGAGGCCGACGAGAACAAGGCCATCGGCGTGTTGCTGAAGGCCTACAAGGAGTCCAACGAGTATTCCTACCGCCAGCGGGCCGAGGACATCCGCATCCGCCAGTATCGCCGCAGGCAGCGCCGGCTGGAGGCCGCGGGCGACGCGGCGGCCCTGGAGCAGCACAAGGCCGAGCGGCTCAAGTTCGAGCTGGGCGTGTACAAGAGCCGGATCCGCCACTACCCGACGGACATGAGCCTGCGCTTCAAGTACGGCGAGCTGCTGTTCGAGGCCGGGCAGTACGACGAGGCCATCCCCGTCCTCCAGGAGGCCCGCAACGACCCCAAGTCGCGCATCCCGTGCAGCCTGTACATCGCCCGCTGCTTCTACGAGAAGGGCTATCACTCCCAGGCCATCGACACGCTCAAGGAGGCCATCGCCAACTATGAGACGCCCGACGACGCCACCGGCAAGAAGCTGCACTACTGGCTGGCCCGGGCCTACGAGGCCGACGGGCAGGACCTGGACGCCTTGAAAACCTACGGGCAGCTCATACAATGGGACTACAATTACGAGGACGTCCGCAAGCGCATCGACGACCTCAAGGCCAGGTGAGAGTGGCGCCCGCCCGGGCGGGGTCGGGCCGGATGCGGCAGGCCGCGACCGCGAGGAAGCGGTCTTTGTTTTCTGAGGGCCCCTCCCCAAACCCTGAACAGCGACCGGCTGGTAGCCGGTCCTAGGCGGTCTTGGTTGGGCTGTCAGCGGCCGGTGCGACGCGACCCGGCCGGTATGAACGGCGATTCCTGATCCGAGGAGACATTCGTGGCTCATTCATTGTCCGCCGAGAAGCGGATTCGTCAGAACGCGAAGCGCAACGCCTTGAACAAGGCTCGCTAGGCGCAGGTCAAGGCCAAGGTGCGGGCCTTCAGCGAGGCCCTGACCGGCGGGGACAAGGCCAAGGCCCTCGAGGCCCTGCGGGCCGCGGTCAAGAAGGTGGACCAGGTCGCCGCCAAGGGCACCCTGCACCGGAACGCCGCCGCGCGCAAGAAGTCGCGCCTCCAGAAGCGGCTCAACGCCCTGCTGGCCAAGGCCTGACCGCGCTCTTCCGTGCGCGGGCCTCTCGAACCGGCAACCATTCCAGGGGGCACCCATGTCGAATGCGGTTTCGATCAGCGTCGCGGCCCGCGCCGGGCGCTCGTGCGCCAGTTCCGGCTCGAAGTGGGAGCCGATCATGGGTTACTCGCGGGCGGTGCGCAGCGGGAACCTGATCGCGGTCACCGGGACGGTAGGCATCAACCCCGACGGGACGTATTCGCCCTCTCTGGCCGATCAGACCCGCCGGTCGCTGGAGATCATCCAGGCGGCCATCGAGGCCCTGGGCGGGCGGCTCGATCAGGTCATCCGCACGCGCATGTACGTCACCGACGTCTCGAAGTGGGAAGAGGTGGCCAGGGTCCACGGGCAGGTCTTCGGCGAGATTCGCCCGGCCACCACCATCGTGGAGGTGGCCCGGCTGATCGACGCGGCCGCCCGGATCGAGATCGAGGCCGACGCGGTGGTGGCC
>JABRVU010000114.1:0-3976 GCA_039961895.1 Phycisphaerae bacterium
GGCAGGGCCGGTCGCTGTACCCGGCCGTTCTGGCCCACGCCATGCACAACGCCGCCGGCGGCGATCCGTTCCAGGGGGACGAAGTCGGCCAGGCGGGCGAAGCGGTCGGCGAGGGCCCCGAGCACCACGCCGGCGGCGTTGTGCATGGCGTGGGCCAGAACGGCCGGGTACAGCGACCGGCCCTGCCAGGCCAGGTACGCGAGCAGGACCCCCAGCAGGGCGGTCAAGGGAATCTTCTCGATCATGAAGTGGTAAATACCGAAGATCGCCCCGGTGGCCAGGATGGCCGGCCACTTGCGCAGGTGGGCGGACAGGCCGCTGAGGATGAATCCGCGGAACAGCCATTCCTCGCAAACCGCCGGCACGACCGACAGCAGCAGCAGGATCAGCCACAGGGGCCGGCCGGCCACCTGCTCGTTGATGAGCTGATCCAGCTTCTTGAAACTTTCCGAGACCGGCAACACGCGCGACTGGAGGCGCGAGAACTCGAGGGCCAGCGCCCAGCTCGAGGCCCCGATGCACAGGGCCGCGATCCAGGCCCGGGCCGGCGGCCAGCGCAGGCGGAACGTGCTGCCCGGGTCGATCCTGAAATAGATGGCGACCAGCAGCGGCAGCGCCAGAAACAGGCCCAGGAACTGCACGACGGCGACCCATCCCATGGTGCGCAGGAAGTCGAATCGCTCCAGGTCGCCCCCGCCGATGAGCGACTGGACGTAGAAGACGGCCGGGAACAGCAGGGCGGCCAGCAGCAGGGCCTGCGACGCGGTGGGGGCGGCCGTCGGGCGGAAGAAGCGGCGCTGCAACAGCGTGCGATACGAACCCGCGTCGGCGAACAGCACCACCTCCTGCCCGAACAGGCGGGTGGCGACGGCCACCGCCGCCGCCGCGTAGAGCGTCGTCGAAAGCAGCACCACCGCCACCTGCGTCCACGTGTAGGTCTGCTGGAACAGCTCGCGGGTCAGCAGCACCATGTTGCCCACCGGCATGACCAGCAGACCACCCCGGAGCTCCACGCTGGGCAGCAGCACGCCGAAACCGGGGATCATGGCCGCGATGATCACCGGCATGACGTAGTTCTGGGCCTCCTTGAAGGTCCGGGCGAAGCTGCACACCGCCACCAGAATGGCCGAGAACAGCAGCGCGAACGGCACCATGCACGTCAGGATGATGGGCAGCACGTGCAGCGGGAACTTCACCGGCATCTGCGTCGAGATCTGGCGGGTGATGCCGCCGAAGTGCATGGTCGCGCCCACGCTGCCCAGGTTGAGCACCGCGGTGATCATGGCCACCGTGGCCACGACCAGGAACTTGCCCACGATGAGATAGAGCACCGGGACGGGGGCGGCCATGAGCGTCTCCAGCGTGCCGCGCTCGCGCTCGCCGGCGGTCAGGTCGATGGCCGGATAGATCGCCCCGGTGATGGTCATCAGCACCAGGATGATGGGGATGATCTGGCCCAGGGCCCAGCCGCCGCGTTGTTTTTCCGTCGCCGTCGAGACGGTCTTGACCGCCACCGGGTTGAGGATCAGGTCCACGTCCGCGGTCGGCGAGCCCGGCGGCAGGGTGCTGCGGAGGAACTCGTCGAGCGAACCGCGGGCCCGCAGCCCGTTGTACTCGTGAAAGATATTGGACAGCTCGCCCATGGCCGTGCGGCTGTGAACGTCGATCTCGTTGTAGGTGATCTCGACGGTCAGGTGCTCGGGAAAGGGCGGCGGCTGGGGCTCGGCGGTCAGTTGCACGCGAAGCTGCACCGCGTCGCCCAGCCGGTCGCGGGGCGTATCCCCGACCATCACCTCCCAGGTGGCCCGCTGCCTGGGCGGGTCCGGGTCGAGGCCCTCCACGAGGGTGATGATGTCGCGCAGTTCGGCCTGCTGATCGGCGGTGGGCACCTCGATCACGAACCGCTCGGCCTTGAGGCGCTGCTGTTCGCTCTCGGCGGCCCGCAGAAAGCCGAGCATGAGCACCGGATACAGCACCACCGGGATGACGATCATGGCGGTGAGCGTCCGCCGGTCGCGCAGAATGTCGCTGAGCTCCTTGCGGTAGATGGCACTGATGCATCCGGCGCGGCCGGTCATGCTCGCCCCCCCCGTGACGCCGCACGGCGAGCCGCGGGCTTGAGCCCGCGCGGGGCGGCGCGGGAAATGAGAAGTGAGAAGTGAGAACGGAGAAGGGTCATGAGTGTTTGGGCTCCTCGCCCACGAGGATGGACGCCTCCTCCGGTGGTCGGCGGGGATCGCCGGCGCCCGGCCCGGCCGATCCGTCGAACGTGGGGGCCAGCGAATCGCCGACCAGGGCCAGGAAGATGTCGGTCAGCCGTTGCCGCCCGACGCGGGCCCGGAGCTGGGCCATGTCGCCCTCGGCGATGAGCCGGCCCTGGTGGAGCAGTCCGATGCGATTGCAGAGCGTCTCGGCCTCATCGAGGTAGTGGGTGCTCAGCAGGATGGCCTTGCCCTGGTCGCGCTCCCGGCGGATGAAGTCCAGGATGACGCGGTTGGTCAGCACGTCCAGCCCCAGCGTGGGCTCATCCAGCACCAGGATGGGCGGATCAGCCATCAGGGCCCGGGCGATGCTGGTTCGCTGCTTCTGCCCGGTGGAAAGGGCCCCGCAGCGCAGATCGGCGAAGTCGGCCATGCCCAGCAGGGCGATGAGTTCCTCGGTCCGCCGGGCGATGGCGGCCCGGTCCAGGCCGCACAACTCCCCGAAGTAGGGCAACAGCTCGCGCGGGCTGAGGCGCTGATACAGCCCGGTGTTGGCGGTCAGAAAACCGATCGAACGCTTGGCGGTCAGCGGGTCGGCCGCGACGTCCACGCCGTTGATCAGCGCCCGCCCGGCGGTCGGCCGGATCAGCCCCGACAGCATCCGCAGCGTCGTCGTCTTGCCCGCCCCGTTGGGGCCCAGCAGCCCGTAAATCTCCCCGCCCCGGACTTCGAAATCCAGCCCGGCGACGGCCAGCTTCTCCGGTCCGGTCGCCGTCGGAAACGACTTGACCAGGCCGCGGACCTCGATCATGACCGGCAGTGCGGGCGTCCCGTCGCTCATGGCTGGGCATTGTCACGGGCCGTGACGGCTTGCACAAGTAGGGGGGACCGGCCACGGTTGCAGTCCGCGATCGGGAGCGGTCATTGCTTCCGCACCGGCGCGATTCTGCGGGGGCCGTTCGCGCACGAACCCGTTACAATACCTCGGATGGCCCGAACCATTCCGCGCATGCCCAGGGACGACCAGGCCATTCCGGCTTCGCTGGAGCTGCGCTGCACGAACTGCGGCTACTGCCTGACCGGGCTGATCGAGAGGCGCTGCCCGGAATGCGGCCGGGCCTTCGACCCGCGCCAGACCTGGCGGGAGAACGAACAAGCCACCTGGTCGTATCATTTCGAGAACGTCCGCACGCGCGGCGACTACTTCTGCTGGGCGGTCCTGGGCGCGATGGCACCGGTCTTCGTGGCGCTTGCGGCCCGCCGCCCGGCCGCGCTGCTGGCCCTGCCGCTGGCCGTGCTCTGCGAGATGTATATCCTGTACGTCGGCACGACGGGGTCGCGCCTGCGGCTGGGCTGCTGGGCGGTCGCCGTGGCATGGGGAATCGTGGTGCAGACGCTATGGTGAACGGTGCTGCGGGCCCGTGCGGCCCGACGACGATGCTGGCGTCGGCGTGGGGCTGGTGGATTCTGATCGCGGGTCTCGCCGCCGGCGGCTTGGCCGGCCTGGGCCTGCTGGCGGCCATGCGGCGGACGCCCTTCCCGCCCCTTTTGGCCTTCTGGTGGGTGATGAACCGGCTCTACTGCCGCTGGTGGTTCCGCCTGCGGCTTCTCGGCGAGTGCACCGTGCCGGCCGAGGGGCCGGTCATCGTGGCCGCCAATCACACCTGCGGCATCGACCCGCTCCTGGTCATCGCCTGCATCCCCCATCGGATTCCCGCCTACCTGGTCGCCGAGGAATACGCCAATCCTCCGCTGGTGGGCGGGCTCATGAAGCG
>JABRVU010000115.1:0-15108 GCA_039961895.1 Phycisphaerae bacterium
GGTGGGTGGTGGTGACGTGGATGAGCGGCGGAGTCGCCCTGGCCGATCCGCCGATCGGCGAATCCGCCGAGGGAGGGGGCCGGCCTGATCCGGCCGCCGTCGCCGGGCTGATCCGCCAACTCGATGACCCGGCCTTCAAGAAGCGCCAGGAGGCCGCCGCGGCCCTGACCGCGCTGGGTCCGGCCGTTCTACCTCAACTCGAACAGGCCGGCACGGGCGCCTCCTTCGAGGCCCAGGCCAGCCTCCGGCAGATCACCCACATTCTGCGCGATCTGCTCCGCGGGGTGGTGGTCTATCGCGTGGTGCCGGATTCGCAGGCCGCCCGCGCGGGCCTCAAGCCCGGCGACGTGATCGTGCGCGTGCAGGGACAGGCCGTCACCGACTGCGACGGCTTCTTTCAGCAGACCTTCCTGGACGACAACGACCCCTGGCGGCTGATGATCCGCTCCGGCGGCGAGCTGCGCGAAATCACCCTCGCGCCGGAGCGGCGGATCGGCGTGTACCTGGCCGACTACGACGAGCGTTACGGCCCGCCGCTCATCGACGCCATCCAGAGCTTCGAGCGAGACCGCATGGACCGGGCCCGCGAGGGCTTCCGCAAGGCCCACCGGGCCGGTCTGGCGTTCACCGGGCGCGACCAGCTTCTGCCCATGTACGCGCTGGCCACGTACTTCGCGGGCGACCCGCCGGCGGCCCGCGCGCTGCTTGACGAGTGGGCCGGCGACTGGCACTCGAGCGCCTTGTGGAACACCCTGGAATCGACGCTGGCCGGCCTGCACGACAACGGCACCCACCTGGGGCTGCACGTGGCCCGGCAGCGGCTGCGCATCCAGCCCGACAACCGCAGCCTGACGCTGGATTATGCCGGTCGGCTGGCGGCCCTGGGCCGGCAGCCCGAAAGCATTCTCATGGTCCTTGACGTGCTCCAGCGCGAGCCGAGCGGGCTGGACGCATATGGCGAGGTGCTGTCGCGCCTGACGCTGCTGGCCGGTCTGGAAGCGCTGGACCTGACGCCCGAGGCCGCGGACACCATCGCGTGGCTGGCCCGGACCGAGGTTCGGCCGGCCACCTGGCGGCAGGTGGCCTCGACCGCCCACCGGCTGGGGCGGCTCGACCTGGCCGCCGACCTGCTTCACGCCGTCGCCGACACCGCCCGGCGCAGCGGGCGGTTCGAGCCCGAGGCCTCGGCCGACGCCCTGCGCTACGGGCTGATCGCCGGGCGCGAGGCCGAGATTCTCACCGCGATCCAGGAGCTGCGGCCCGAACAGTGCGCTCAACTGCTGGCCCGAACGGCACCGGCCCACTTCCGCTGGGCCAAGGCCCGCGCGGTGATGGGCGAGCTGGCCCGCATGGCCATGCAATCCGAGGAGGCCTCCGATCTGGCCGTCGCCCGAGCATTCGACGCCCTGCTCCGCGACCAGGAGCCCGACCCGGCCGAATTGCGCGCCCTCTTCGACCGCTACGTGCAGATCCAGCGCCGGGCCGGGCCCGATCCATCGCCGAGACTGCTGGACGATACGGACCTGGCCTTCGTGGCCGTGCTGGACGGTGATTTCGTGGAAGCCGGCCGGAAAATGGATGCCGCGATCAAAGGCGGGGCATCGGCCTTCGTCGCCGAAGCGGTCCGCTTCGTGATCGGCCGCGCCGACAACCTGAGCGGCCCGATGGCCCGCTGGCGGCGGACGCGGGCGGCCTGGCCGATGCCGGCGGGCGGGCGGCTCCTTCTGACCCATGACGATCGGTTGGGGCTGGCCTCGGCCGACGGGGCGTCCATCCGCGAAGTCCCGGCGCCCGAACGGTCATGGTGTACGCCGCCCGGCGTTCCGGTGATCTTTCTCTCGCCCGGCCAGAACCGTCCGCTGACGATCAGCAACGACGCGCTCTACGCCCTCAAGCTTGACGGCACGGGGTGGGACCTGGTCGCGCGGATGCCGCCGGGGTACGGGCGGAACCTGCTGGAACTCGGCCCGGCCTTCGACGAACTGATTCAGGCGGCGGCTGCGCCGGGGGCCCCGACCGCCGTGGTGGTCTGGCCGCCAGCGATCCAGACCCGCGGCCAGGCCCTGTTTTCGATGATGCTGGTCGATGGAGGCTGGCTGACCTGCGACCTGGTTGAAGGCAAGGTCCATTGGCCGCGGGCCGTGGCCGAGCAGGCCCTGGGCCGCGCGACGGAGATTTACGAGGTGCTTCCCGTGGGCGGGGGACGCGATCGGGCCCTGCTGTGTACCAGCCAGGGTTTACTCGATTGGCGGCCGGCATCCGGGCAGATTCAGCGGCTGGCCCTGCCCGACCGCGACCGGCCGTTGCCGGTCACGACCTCGACCGAAGGGATCGCCCCGCCCGCGGGCTTCATACGGGTCGCGCTGCTGCCGGGCGACGGCGGAACGACCTACCTGGTGAACACCGCCGACAATACGGTCCGCCGCGAGGGTTGCGTCAATGAGTCGTGCCCGCCGACCTTCTGGAAGCAGCAGCCGGCCGCCGTGAAGCGCGACCTGCTGGCCAAGGCCATCCGCGAGGCCGGGCTCAAGCACCCGTGGCCCGCCGGCCAGCGGGCGGAATGACGGGGCGGATGAGGGATCGCGGAACGCGGCGCGCCGACCTCTTCTCGATCCCGTGTTGTCCACGCCAGCGCCGTGGATCAGTCGTCCAGGTGGATGGTGGTTTTTTCGCGGTCCGGGCGCGAGGGCAGGTGCGCGTCGAGACCGAGCAGCTCCAGGGCGTTGCGCTCGACGATGCGCCGGAGCTGCTCGCGGGGGATGTTGGGCAGGTTCGTGCCGTGGCAGAAATGGTTGATGCTGTAGAGCGACTCGATGCACGCCGCGGCAGAGGTGAACGGGTAGTTGCTCCCGAACAGCAGCGCGTCCATGACCCCGGCCTGATAGGCGGTGACCAGCGCGTTGTAGGCCCGCCAGGGATGGTGCAGCAGACCGCTGATGTCGGCGAAGACGTTCTGGTGCTTGGTCAGCAGGGCCACGGCCTCGTCGATCCAGGGATACCCCAGTTGCGAGATGATGATCTTGAGGGCGGGAAACTCCCTGGCCACCTCGTCGAGCAGAAAGGGGCGGGCGAACTCCATCTTGCTGGCCGGAGAGACCTGCACGTCCTGGTGAACCATGACGGGCATGCCCAGCCGCTGGGCCTCGGCGTAGAGGCTCATGGCCGACGAACAGGCGGGGTGGAAGTCCTGCCCCGCCGGCCAGAGCGTGATCCCCAGCAGTCCCAGCTCGTCGTGGGCCCGGCGCAGGTCGCGCAGGGCCTCCTTGGGGTTGGTCGGATCGATCCCCGCAAATCCGATCAACCGATCCGCATGTCGGCGAACGTAGCCGGAGATGTACTCGTTGGGCACGTGCGCATTCAGGTAGCGGCTGCGGAGCCCCAGCACGATGGCCTTGTCCGCCGGGGGGGTGGCGGCCAGGTGCTCTTCGGCCCGGGCGGTGGGCGGCGAGGCCGCCGAGCCCTGCCGGGTCCGGGTGTCCCACAGGGCCATCCCTTGCCCAAGCTGCTCGACGGATTCCCAGACGTGCGTGTGGCAGTCGATGATCATGTCGTCTCGAGCGGCCGAGGGCGGCGGAGCACGAAAACCCTGGGGCCCCACCCGTTCTGAACGCGGAGCCCGCCTTGACGCCGACCCGCTGCGCAGCGTAGCCGATTTGGTTATCGGGGTCAATCGGGTTTGCTATAATGTAAAGGACGGAGCAGGGCACGTTCAGGTCTCGAGGTTATGGGCGGGGGGTTATGAACCGAGTCTGTCGAGTGGCGCTGGCCTGTCTGTGCCTGGCCGGCTCCGCGCCGGGCGCCTGGCAGGACGACGTGGGCTACACCGCCCTGAAGGCCGAGCTGGGCCCCCAGACCCCCGACGGCACGGGCATGACCGTCACCCAGGTCGAAGGCGACGAGAGCGGCTCAAGCGGTCTGCACAAATACGTCCCTGACGTGACCAGTTCCGAGTTCCTCGGCAAGACCATCACCGACGTGACCGGCCTGGGCGGCGCTTCGATCCACGCCACCCGCGTGGGCAACCACATCTACGGCCTGACCTTGAGCATGGCCCCGGGCATCACGCTCATCGACTCCTACGAGAACGTCGGATGGTGGGGCGATGACTTCCTTCGCGTTCAGGGGTCCGCTCCGCCCAGGCCCGAGACCCGCCGGATACAGAACCATAGCTGGATCGGCAACTTCGTCACCAATTTGGCCAACGTGGACGCGCTTCGCCGTCTGGACCTGGTCGTGGAGCGCGACGGAGTGGTCGTCTGCGCCGGCGTGAACAATTATGATCCCCAGGTTCCGTCGACGCGCAACATGCCCCGGCTGATGTGCAGCGCGTACAACTGCATCGCGGTGGGGCTGGCCAACGGGAACGCCAGCTACGGCCCGACGCTGGTCGAGGTCGCCGGGCGCTGCAAGCCCGATCTGGTGGCCGTCGCGACCAACCAGGTCACCAGCTACGCGACGGGGGTGGTGAGTTCCGCGGCGGCCGTGATGCTGGCCGCGCAGGAGGCCGGCGGGGCGCTCTCCGAGCTGCCCGCCCGCCGGCGGCGGGTGGCCCAGGCCCTGTTGACCAAGGCCCTGCTGATGGCCGGGGCGGTCAAGCCCACCGGGTGGCGGAAAGGCTTCGCCACGCCCAGTACCGACGGCAGCGTTCCGCTGGATTATCGCTACGGCGCGGGCACGCTGAACGTGGCGGAGAGCTACCATATTCTGGCCGCCGGTCGCTTTCCCGCCGCGGCCGCGCCGGCCCCCGCCGCCACGTCGGTCGGGCCCGCGACCGGCTGGGACTACGCCGACCTGGCCGCCGGGCAGACGCGCTATTACTTCATCGAGGTCCCCGCCGGGCAGGTCGCCGCCCGGTTCTCGGCCATGCTGGTCTGGAACCGCAAGATCGCCGCCCCGCCCGACCTGGACCGCGACGACGACGTGGACTTCGATGACCTGACTCTCTTTCAGAGCTGCCTGACCGGCCCGAGCGTCACGCCCACGCCGCCCGGTTGCGAGGAAGTGGACTTCGACGGCGACGGCGACGGGGACCAGAGCGACTTCGGCAGGTTCCAGGTCTGCCTGAGCGGCCCGGGCAACCCGCCGGCGGTGGCCTGCCGCGGCGGGCTCACGCCTTCGCTGGCCAACCTGGACCTGGCCTTGCGGCCCGCCCCCGGCCTGGTGCCCGGCGCGCTCCTCGAGCAGAGCGTCTCCGCCCTCGACAACGTCGAGCACGTCTACCAGTTGAATCTGCCCGCCGGCACCTACGCCCTCGCGGTCAGCGCCAACGCTCCCGGCAGCTACGCTTTGGCCTGGAACGCGGCCCTGGCCGCGGCGCCTTGAAGCCGATCCACCCCCGAGGCGGCTTTCTTGAACCGCGGCCCCCGGCGCGATATGACTCCCCGAGGGTCTGGTGACCGATGCCTGAGCCCGATGCGCTCGTGGCCGTCGGCATCGTCCGGGAGCGGGTGCACATGACGGGTTCCCCCGGTGACGTGGTGATCTCCGTCCGCGGGCTGGTGAAGTACTTTCCCGACCGGCGCGGCGAGCCGGTGCGCGTGCTCGACGGGATCGACCTGGACGTCTATCGCGGCGAGACCCTGGTCATCATGGGCGGTTCGGGCTGCGGCAAGAGCACGCTGCTCAACTGCCTCATCGGCGAGCTGCGCCCCGAGCGGGGCAGCATCCACTTCCAGACCCGGGCCATGAGCGCGCCCGCCGACCTGCTGCACATGGACGACGCCGCCCTCAACGAGCTGCGCAAACGCTTCGGCATCCTTTTTCAGAGCGGTGCCCTGTTCAACTCCATGACCGTGGGCGAGAACGTGGCCCTGCCGCTGAGGGAGCATTCCTACGTCGATCCGTCGATCATCGACATCGTGGTCACGCTCAAGCTCCAGCAGGTGCACATGCTGCCGCACCGCGACAAGATGCCCGCCCAGCTTTCGGGAGGGCAGAAAAAGCGGGCCGGCCTGGCCCGGGCCACCGCCCTGGACCCGGAGATCCTCTTTTACGACGAGCCCTCCGCGGGGCTCGATCCGGTCACGTCGGCGGCCATCGACCGGCTCATCATGGACCTCTCCGACAAGCTGCGCGTGACCTCGGTGGTGGTCACGCACGAGATGGACTCGGCCTACCGCATCGCCGACCGCATGGCCATGCTCGAGAAGGGGCGGGTCCTGCGGGTCGGGCCCAGGGCCGCGTTCGAGCGCATCCGCGACGCCGACCCCGACGAGCTGACCAGCGACGAGGACCGCATCATCCACCAGTTCGTCCGCGGCCGGGTCGAGGGCCCGCTCACCGATTTCGAGGGCCTCAGCGAGTATGAAAAGTGGATCATGGCGGGCTGATCCCGCCCTCACCGGCGGCGACGCTTGAGGACACCAAACTGAGAAACATGCGCCGTTCATGAGTGTTTCGGGTCAGCGCCCACGGGCGTTCGCCAAACGCGGCGCGACAGGGGAGAACGCCTCGGGCCGCGGAACCGCCCAAACCAGAAACCAGGAACCAGGAACCATGCCCCGGGAACGTAACGCCTTCAAGCTCGGTCTGGCCTTGATCTCGTTTTTCGTGTTGTTCGTGGCGGTGCTGGTCTTTCTGGCTCCGCGCGGCGGCGGAGATCTGCCCCTGGTGGTGCGCTACCCGCACGACGAGTTCACCACCGTGCTCAAGGCCGGCGGCGAGGTGGCCTGCGGCGGCAAGACCGTGGGCACCATCACCGGGGTCGATCTGCGCGAGATGGAGAGCGGTTCCGGCGGGCCGCGCAAGCTCTTCGTGCTGGTCGGCATCAAGGTGGATTCGGCCCTGGCCCTGCGCAAGGACTGCCGGATCATGCCCGAAGAGCTGATCCTGGGCGGGCCGGGCAAACTGGTCATCGCCGACCGCGGGCTGGGGCAGCCTCTCGAGCCCGGCGAGATGATCGACGGCGCCGCCGGCGCCAGCGTGGCTTCGCTCTCGCGGCTGCTGGCCGCCCAGCTCGACGCCCGCGACCCCGCCAGCCTGGTGGCGCTGGTCCGTGCCCAGCTCGACCCGGCCGACGCCCGCTCGCTGGTGGGCAAGGTTCATGCCTCGATGGACGATCTCAACGCCCTGACCCAGGCGGTCCGCAACGAGGCCGACCCGCGGCAGACCGCCGCCCTGGTCGGCAAGCTCCACGCCATTCTCGACAACGTCAACCAGACCACGCGCCTGCTGCGCACCGAGGCCGACAAGGCCGCCGGCGGCGCCCTGCTGAGCAAGCTGCACGACTCGATGGACGCGCTCAACGACGGGCTGGCCACCGCGGCGGCGATCCTCAAAGAGAACCGCGGACCGCTGCACGACACCCTCGAGCACGTCCGCGGGACCAGCGAGCTGCTCGAACGGCAGATCGCCGCCCGAATCGCCCGCCAGCTCGACCCGTCCGACCCCGCCGCCCTGTTGGCCAAGGTGCACGTGGCCCTCGACCGGCTGGGCGGCTCGCTGAACGACATGAACGTCATCACCGCGGGGCTCCGCGAGACGATCGTGCTCAACAAGGATCAGATCACCCGCATGTTGGTCAACATGAAGGAGACATCCGACCACCTCAAGGCGGCCAGCAAGGAGATCCGCCGGAGTCCCTGGCGGCTGTTCTATCAGCCCACGCAGGCCGAGGCCCAACAGGCCAATGTCCTCGACGCCGCCCGGGCCTTCTCCGAGGCCGCCACCCGGCTGGACGACGCCATGGCCCGCCTGGAGGCCCTGGGCCAGCTCAACGCCGCCACGCGACCCGCCGACGACGGGCAGCTCATCCTCATCCGCGACCAGCTTCAGCAGACCTTTTCCAACTTCTCGAAGGCCGAGGCGGCGCTCTGGGAAAACCTGAAGATCAAATGACCCCCGGCGATGGAATCCGCGACGCCGGGATTTCAGCCGTGCGCGGTCAGGCGCTGAATGAACGCGAGCACCTCGGCGGCGAGGCGGTCGCGGCTGAACCGCGTTTCGGCCAGGAGTCGGGCCCGCCGGCCCATCTCCGCCCGTTCGGAGGGGTGGTCCTTGAGCCAGCGCAGGTTGGCGGCGAAGGCCCCCTCATCGCCCCGCGCACAACCCAGGCCGGCTTGTTCGGCCTCGAGAAGATCGCGCTGCCAGCCGGAGTAGTTGATCGCCACCGGCCGACCGGCCGAGAGGGCATCGAAGAGCTTGTTGGCGCTGTTGTGTTCGAGCACCGGATGCGGCGCCACCGTCACCAGGCACACGTCGGCGGCATTCCCAAGCACGAGCTGCCCGCGTATTTCGCCGCCGCCGACGAACCGCACGTTGCCCAGGCCGCGCCGTCGGACCTGGTCAACCAGGGCGGGGCGCTCGCGCCCGTCGCCGGCCAACACGAACAGAAACGCCGGATCTTCGCGCAGCCGGTCGGCCACGCGGATCAACTGGTCCAGTCCGTTGACCTGGCCCATGGCCCCAGCGTGCAGGCAGACGAACCGGCCTTCCCACCCGAGTTTGCGGCGCACCTTTTGGCCGTCCAGGTCGGGGCGGAACCGGTCCAGATCGCAGCAGTTGGGCGCGACCAGAATGTCGCGCCGGCCCGCCACCACCGCCGCGATCGCGTCGCGCATGCCGGGTGAAAGGGCCACCACGCCGGCGGAATCGAGGTAGGCCCGGCGCTCCAGCCCGCGCAGCGTCCGGATCAGCCACCGGTTGAGCAGGTAGCCCAGTTCAACCGGAACGGCCGGCCACAGGTCGCGCACTTCAAAGATGTACGGGGTCTTGCGAAGCCAGCGGCGAACCAGCGCCGGCACCGCCACGGTCAGCGGCGTGCTGGTGGCATAAACCACGTCCACGTCGCGAAGTCGCAGCAGCGTCCACGTGCTCGCCAGCATGAACCGGGCGAAGGCCGCCATGCGGGCCGGCTTGCCCATCTTCTGCGAATAGGCCACCGGCAGGGCGATGACGCGGACGCCGTCGATGACGAAGTCGCGCCGCCGCGAGATGTCGCCTCCGGGCACGTCCGCCGCCGTGAGCTGGGCCGTCGAGGTGATGACGGTGACGCGATGGCCCGCCGCCGCCCAGCGCCGCGCGAACTCATAGCTGCGCGTGCCCGTGCTGCCCCGCGGAGTGGCGAAGTACTGGTGGACGTAGGCGATGTGCATGACGAAGTGTCACCACCGGCCGGCGGAAATCAGGCCCGCCGCTGCTGGACGAGGTGCAACCGGGTGCAACCTGAAGGCCGTGCGGGACCGGCCTCTTGGCGGCCGATCCGCCGTATTCGGGGATGCACCCTTACAGCACGCGGAAGGCCACGTGTTCCCAGCAATGGCTCTCGCCGACCGGCTCGAACCGCAGAGCGGTCTGCTTCTCGAATTCGCTGAAAGCCTTCATCTCGTGCTCGCGGTGGCAGAACTCGTCGAAATACAGATACGTGCCGGACACGACGTGCGGTCGGAGGCGATTCAGCACGTAGCGGGTCGAGGAGTACAGGTCGGCGTCCAGCATGACCAGCAGCCGGTCGTGCTCGGGCAGGCGGTAGCCGGGCAGCACCTCCTCGAACCAGCCCTTGAAGAACGCGACCCGCGGGTCGTCGATGACCGGAATGCGCCCCTGGGTGGAGAACTGCCCGCGGGGCTGGTCGGGCGTCCAGTCCTCGGGCAGGCCCTCGAAGCTGTCGAAACCGTGCAGCCGCGACTGCGGATGCCTGAGCAGCCGCGACCAGAGCCGGGTCAGGTCGCCGCGGAAGACGCCGAACTCGAGGTACAGCACGCGCTGGTCGGCCACGTCGCGGGCGATGTGCTCCATGAGGGCGGTCCGGTCGGGAAAGGACGGCACGGCGGTGAACCCCCGGACCTTGGCCCACTGGGCGCAGGCCATGAAGTTGAGGCAGGTCTCCAGGCGCTGGAGGGCCCGGCCCGAGAGCCGCCACCCCGCCCGGAAGACCATCCGCCGCAACCGATCCGCTCCCGACATCCCATGCTCCTTGGCGTCTCGATACCGTCCGCGTTCGCCCGCCCGCCGCTCAGCGCGACAGCGGATGCCCCTCGGGCCGCCCGGCCGGACCGCGGCGAAGCAGCACGAACCAGATCAGCCCCTTGAGGCTGCCCAGACCGTAGCCGAAGTGCAGGATCATGAACACCAGCGGGGCCAGCAGGGCCTCGCGCCAGCCGCTCTTGCGGGCCACGTCCAGGGCCCCGACCAGCAGACCGAGCAGATAGGCGGCGGCGAAGGCCGCCAGCGCCCAGCCGACCGGCCGCCAGGCCAGCGTTCCCGCGATCAGCAGCAGCCAGATCAGGACGAAGACCAGCGGCGCGACCTGCCGCAGCGTGGCCGGTCTGCCGAGCTTCTGAATCGTGCGGATGCGCCAGAAGCCGTACTGGTAGTACTGCCGGGCGAGCTTGCCCAGCCGCGAGCGCGCGTAGTAGCGCGTGCGGATCGCCGGGTTCATGTAAATCCTGCCGCCGGCGTTGATGATGCGGGCGTTGAACTCGTCGTCCTGGTTGCGGACCAGCTCTTCGTCGAACAGGCCGATCTTCTCGAAGATCCACTTGCGGTAGGAGGCGAACGCGACGGTATCGACGTAGCCCTCGTAACCGCCCAGCCGGAACATGGCGTTGCCCACGCCGACCGGCGAACTCATGGCCGCCGCGATGCTCCGGCCGACCCAGCCCTCGGACACGGTCTCGATCCGCCCGCCGACGCACCAGCATTCCGGATGCCGCCGGAGCGTGGCCGCGGCCTGGCGGAGGAAATCGGGCGCCAGCTCGGCGTGTCCGCCGATCCAGGTGATGATCTCGCCGGTGCCGGCCGCGATCCCGAGATTGACCCCGCAGGCCACGATGCCCCGGGGGTTGTCCAGCAGCTTGACGCGCGGGTCCTCGGCGGCCAGGCGCTCGACGATGGCCCGGGTGGCGTCGGTGCTGCGACCGTCCACCACGATCACCTCGAAGCGGTCCGGGGGATAATCATTGGCCAGCACGCTGCGCAGGCAGGGCTCGATGAAATCGGCCTCGTTGCGGACGGCGGCCACCACGCTGATGCGCGGCAGGTCCTGCTCCCCGGCCGCTTCGGTCGCGGCCGGCGCGGCGAACGGTTCCGCGGCGGCGCTCAAGACAGGAACTCCCTGATCGCCTCGCAGACGTAGGCGATCTGCTCGGCGGCGAGCTCGGGATAGATCGGCAGGGCCAGGGTCTCGGCCGCGGCCAGCTCGCTCTCCGGGAAATCGCCGCGCTGATAGCCCAAGCCGCGGAAGCATTCCTGCTCGTGCAGCGAAAGCGGATAGTAGATCTCCGTGCCGATGCCCTTTTCGGTCAGCCGGGCGCGGAGGGCGTCCCGCCGGGGGCCGACGCGGATGACGTACTGGTTGTAGATCGAGACGCAACCCTCGCGGATGCGCGGCGTCTTGACCGCCGCGAACCCGGCGAAATGCCCGTCGTAGATCCTGGCGTTCTCGCGGCGGCGCCGGCTCCAGCCGTCCAGGTACTTGAGTTTGACCAGCAGCCCGGCGGCCTGGATCGTGTCCAGCCGGAAGTTGCCCCCCACGAACTTGTGGAAGTACTTGGGCTTGCTGCCGTGCTGCTTGAACACCTGGCAGCGGTCGGCCAGCTCGGCATCCTGGGTCAGGATCATCCCGCCGTCGCCCAGCCCGCCGAGGTTCTTGGAAGGAAAGAAGCTCAGGCAGCCCAGGGTGCCCATCGAGCCGGCCGGGCGATCGTGGTAGGTCGCCCCGATGGCCTGGGCGGCGTCCTCGATCACCGGCAGCCCGTGCCGGGCCGCCACCGCCAGGATGGGGTCCATGTCCGCGCATTGCCCGAACAGGTGCACCGGAACGATGGCCTTGGTCCGCGGCGTGATGGCTTGTTCGAGCAGTGCCGGGTTCATGTTGAAGGTATCCGGCTCGATGTCCACGAAGACCGGTTTCGCCCCCGTCCGGGCGATGCAGCCGGCGGTGGCGAAGAAGGTGAACGGAACCGTCACCACCTCGTCGCCCGGCCCGATGCCCAGGACCATGAACGCGCACAACAGGGCGTCCGTGCCGCTGGAGACGCCCACCGCCCGGGCCACGCGGCAATAGGCGGCGACGGCCTCCTCCAACTGCCGGACCTCCGGGCCGTTGATGAACTGCTGGCTCTCCAGCACCTTGTCGACCGCCGCGCGCATCTCCTCGCGGAGGGTGGCGTATTGGGCCTTGAGGTCCAGGAGGGGTACTTTCATCGTCGTGGCCATGCGTTTCTCCCGTTGGGGTTCGCTGGTTGCCTGCTCACTCGGTGCCGGTCTGGGATGGCGCCGCCAGTTCGGACATCCGCTGCGCGATCTGTTCGTTCATCCGGCCCCAGTCGGTGAACCGCAACGCGCGGTCGTCGATGAAGATGTCGCCGTGGGGCTTGCCGAAGCAGACGTGGTGGAACTTGAAGCCGAAGGCGGTGAGGCTTTCGAGGGTCTGGCGCATGTACTTGTAGTTGCGCGTGGTGTGGAAGACGACCTGGTGCCCGGCGTCGTACAGGGCGTTGACCGCCTCGACCGCGCCGGCCAGCGGCGTGGCCAGGTGGTATTCGCCCGGTTTCTGCTGGGTCAGGACGGTCCCGTCGATGTCAATCACAAAGCGCATACGCGTCGCCGTCGCCGGTCTTTCGCACGAACAGGCTTTCCCAGTAGCGGATCATGACCACGCCGGGCTCGACTCGAATGGGCGGCACCTCCCAGCCCATGATGAGCCGCAGCAGGATTTCAGGACCGTTCAGTCCGGCGGCCACGGCCAGCGGCAGGCCCCCGGAGGCGAACCGCGGGTTGACCTCGAAGAACTTCAGCTCCCCGCCCGTGGTGCGCTTGCACTGCACGTTGGACGGGCCGACCAGCCCGAGCCCCTCGACGATGGTCCGGGTCGCCGCCACGATCCGGTCGTCGGCCACGGTCACGCCGCGGACCGAAAGGCCCCCGTATATCTTGGTGCGGAGGCGCGGGCTGGCCGCCAGCATCCGCCCGGACAGGTCCGACACCGCGTCCACCGTGTACTCCTCGCCGTCCAGATACTCCTGCACGATGTACTCCGGCGCCAGGTGCACGTCCAGGTCGGCGGGGCCCTCGAGCTTCTGGATGCCCCTGGAGCCCGAACCGCTGCGGCGCTTCATCATCAGCGGATAGGGCAGGTCGGCCCTGCGTTCCAGGGCCTGCTCGTAGCTCCAGGTCCGCGGGCAGCTCACCCCCAGCCCGCTCATGGCCTCGATGACCCGCACCTTGTCGTCGCAGACGGCCAGGCTCTCGGGCGACGGAGCATACGTGCGGATGCCCTCGCTCTCCAGGCGCTGCCTGTGACGGGCGAAGACCGGGAAGTCGGCGGAATAGACCGGCAGGGCCACGTCCACCTTTTCGGTCCGGCAGATGTCCAGCAGGGCGGGCAGGAACTCGTCGCTGGCCACCGGGGGAACGACGTAACCCTTGTCGGCCAGGAACAGCCCGGCCGCCAGCCGGTCCATGTCGCCGGCGATGATGCGCACCTTCAGCCCGCCGCGACGCAACGCCATCATGATGTTGGCCGCGTTGGTAGCCCCTGCGCTGTTGAGATAAACGGTCAGCGGCGTCATGTCGGCCGGATCGCTCCGCATGGTGACTCAAATCGACACGGGCCGGCCGCCCTCGGCCAGGGAGCGCGAGCCGGCCTCCAGCACCTTCACCACCCGCACCCCGTCGGCCCCGTCGGAGCGCACCGGCTGGTCCTTCAGCACGGCCTCCACGAAGTGCCGGCACTCGATCTGCAACGGCTCCTGGGCCGGCACCTTGGGTATCAGGATGTCCCCGATGCGCAGGGCGATGGCCTCCGCGTAGCTGTCGGCCGACTTGACCTCCGCCCCCTTGTCGTAGATGCGCACCTTCTCGGAGACCTCCATGTCGTCGAGCACCACCATCTTGGCCGTGCTCACCAGCGTCATCCGGCGGATCTTGTGCGGATCCAGCCAGGAGACGTGGATGTGGGCCATGCGCCCGTCGGCGAACTTGAGGTTGGCGAAGACCACGTCCTCGATGCCCTTCTGGAGATAGGCCTGCCCGGTGGCGGACACGCTGACCGGCTCGCCGCCGAACAGGTAACAGGCCACCGAGACGTCGTGCGGGGCCAGCGACCACCAGGCGTTCTCGGTCTGGCGCACGATGCCCAGGTTGAGGCGCTGAAAGTAGAGATAGAGCGGCTCGCCCACCTTGCCGTCCCGGATCAGGTCCCTGATGTAGTTGACGGCCGGATGATATTCGAGCAGGTGCCCGACCATGAGCTTTCGGCCGGTCCGGCCGGCCAGGGCGTTCAGCTCGATGGCCTGGGCGCTGTTCAAGGTCAGGGGCTTTTCGACGTAGGTGTGCTTGCCGGCCTCTAAAGCCGACTTGGCGATCGAGTAGTGCAACGGGGCGTCGACGGCCACCACCACCGCGTCCACCGCCGGGTCTCCCAACACCGCCTCGACGCGGTCGGTCACCACCGCCTCGGGATACAGCGCCTGCATGGCCAGACGTACTTTCGGATCCAGGTCGCAGATGTAGGCCAGCTCGGTCGCGGGCAGGGCGGCGAAGTTGCGCACCAGGTTCCTGCCCCAGTTGCCGGCACCCACCACCCCCAGCCGGACCACGCCGGCGGCGTCCTTTCGCGGTGTTTCCGTCATGCGCCTGCTCCCAGGAGTTTTCACCACGTGGTCATCACGCGGACGGCGAACGGCATCGGATGCATACCGCACCCCCGGAGGCCGCCTCAACCCGGCATGATAGTGAACGGTTCCGATAACCTCAAAGAACCGCCCCGTTCACGCGCTTGAGGCGGATCATCCCATGTATCGGTCAAAGCCGCGCGCCGCTCGCTATCGGCCGTTCGCGGCTCCGATCTGCCGCTCCGCACGGGGTAGTCACTCCAACCGTTTGCTTGGTTCGTGAAAGATATCCTATTTTCACATTCAGAGCCGTGCGATCCGGGGTGCCGCAACAAGACCGGGGCTTTGGGTGGATGGAATGACGCCACCTCCGGTCGAGATCGCCGGCCGATACCAACGGGGATGGACATCATGGGAGGGGGAAGCAACCGCAAGGGGACGGCCGGCGCCTGGTCGGCGTTCGGCCTGATCCTGGCCGTCTTGGGAACCTACGGCGGCTCCTGTGCTCCGGTGCCGCTGCCGACGCCGGTCGGGAGCGACGCGAGCAGCGACC
>JABRVU010000116.1:0-6046 GCA_039961895.1 Phycisphaerae bacterium
GGGCTCATACCCTCAACGAGATGCGCGACGGGGTATTCGCAACCCGGCGGGTGCCCGCGCCGGATCGTCATCCTGTTCATCCCATCCGGCGCGCCGGCGGGTTAATTCTTCGCTTCGCGCAGGTCCACGCACACGGCCTTTTCCAGGTTGCGGGCGTAGAGCTTCCCCTCGTGAAGCAGGGGGATGGTCCAGCAGCGGTTTTCGAGGATGTCGGCCTCGGCGGTGGGCTTGAACTCCTTGGGCGAGACCGGGGCGATCATCAGCTTGCCGTTTTCGGTCAAGACAATGAGCTGGCCGTCGGCCAGCAGCACCGTGGCGTTGGGCTGCCGCGGGACGCTCCACAGCTCCTTGCCGGTCATGAAATCCACGCATTTGAGCGTTTTTTCATCGCTGCCGTACAGCGCTCCCTCGTGCAGCACGCAGGACTGGAACTTGTTGACGATGACCTTGCTGCGCCAGACCTCCTGCCCGTCGAGCTTGTCGCCCTTGGGGCTGAGCTTGTACAGGGCGCAGCCCGTGCCGTAGCCGGAGGTGAGGAACAGATACCCGTCGTGGAAGATGGGCGAGGAGGCGTTCACGTCGTAGGAGGTCTTCCAGCCCGTGCGCCAGACCTCCCGGCCGGTCTTGGCCTCCACGATGATGGCCGACTTGCCCAGGAACCCCACGATGTAGCGCGTGTCGTTGAAGGTGAAGGGATAGGGCGTGGCGTAGCCGGCGCCTTCGTTGCCGGTCTTCCAGATGACCTCGCCGGTCTTCTTGTTGAGGGCCAGCAGCGCCCCGTCGGAACCGCCGGGCGAGACGACGGCCATGTCGCCCTCGATCAGCACCGAGCCGGAGTAGCCCCAGGTCGGCTTGGCCTTGAACTCCTTCTTCCAGATCTCCCCGCCCTTGGCGGCATCGGCGCACAGCAGCGTCCCGTTGCCGCCCAGGATGTAGACCTTCCCGTCGTCGAGGGTGGGCGTGGCCCGCGTGCCGTCGCCGCCCTGGCGGTCCTTGATGCCCTTCTCGAAGGCCTTTTCCCAGACCACGGCGCCGGTGGCGGCATCGAGGCAGAAGAGCACCTGCTGGCCGTCCTTGGTGCCGCAGGTATAGAGCCTGTCGCCGACGCAGGTGAAGGAGCTGAACGCCGGACCCAGCGGCGCTTCCCACACGGTCCTGGGCCTGGAGTCCCATGTTTTCTTGAAGCCCTTCTCCGGACTGATGCCGTCGTGTTTCGGACCGCGCCAGTTGGGCCAGTCCATCCCCAGGCTCACCAGGCAGCCGGCCAGACCGGCCAGGGCGATCATTACGCGGATCATGTAGGGCAAGCGGGTCATGAGAAGCTCCTCGGCCAAAGGAACGGTTGCGTCACCGATCGCGTGGAATCCTAGTGGAGAATGGCCGAAGGATCAACCTCGGGTGGTATACGGCCGTCGGTGTGGTATGATCCCGCCCGCGGGCATGGGAACATGGCCTTCGGAGACGGATCGTGACGCATCAACGCATGGTGTACTTCGGATCGCTCCTGGCGATGGCGAGTCCGTGGCCCCGGGTGGCGCCGGCCGCCGACTGGCCGCAGTGGCGCGGCCCCGACCGCCTGGGCGTGTGGAGCGAAACCGGCGTCGTCGAGCGATTCAGCGGCGACGCCCTCGAGCCGCTCTGGCGAACGCCCATTCACCCCGGGTTCGCGGGGCCGGCCGTCGCCGAGGGCAAAGTCTACGTCACCGACCGGCTGGCCGAGAAAAAGCTGGAGCGCGTCTTATGCCTGGACGCCGGAACCGGCCGGATGCTCTGGAAACACGAATACCCCTGTGAATACAAGCGGATCAGCTACGACTCCGGTCCCAGGGCCACGCCGACGGTGGACGGCGACCGCGTCTACACGGTGGGCACGATGGGCGACCTCTTCTGTCTGGACACCGCCAACGGCGCCGTCGTCTGGCACAAGAACTACGTCCGGGATTACGGGGCCCGGCTGCCGACCTGGGGAGCCGCCTCGGCCCCGCTGGTCGACGGACCGCGACTCATCACCCTGGTCGGGGGCAGGGGCAACGCCGCCGTCGTCGCCTTCGACAAGCGGACCGGCAGGGAACTCTGGCGGGCCCTGTCGGTGGGGGACCCCGGATACTGCCCGCCCACGATCCGAACGGCCGCCGGCGTCCGGCAGCTTATCATCTGGCACCCCGAGGCCATTGCGGCCCTCAACCCCGAAACCGGAAAAACCTACTGGGAGATTCCCTTCCACACCGAGCAGGGCGTCTCGATCATCACGCCGGTGTTCAGCGATCCGCTGCTCTTCGTGAGCCAGTCCTGGGCCGGGCCGCTGATGCTGGAGCTGGACAAAGCCGGACCGGGGGCCAGGGAACTCTATCGCCTGCCGGAGGAGGCCCGGGTCAACGAGGAAATGGTCAACTGCCTGATGTCCACCCCCATCCTGCGCGACGGGTACCTCTACGCGGTGGCCCTGTACGGGGAATTGCGGTGCCTCGAGGCCCGCACCGGCCGGAGGGTCTGGGCGACGTATGCGGCCACCGACAAGGGCCGCTGGTGGAACGCCTTCCTCGTCCCCAACGCCGACCGGGTCTTCATCGCCAACGAGCGCGGCGAGCTGATTATCGCCCGCCTCTCGCCGAAGGGATTCGAGGAAATCAGCCGGGCCAGGCTGATCGAGCCGACCTACCGGGTGCAGGACCGGCTCCTGGTCTGGTCGCATCCGGCTTTTGCCAACCGCTGCGTCTACGCCCGCAATGACAAGGAAATCATCTGCGTCTCGCTGGCGGCGGCGGACCGATAAGCCGGCCCCGGCGTTGCCTGGCGCGGACGAACAGAGGGCTATTCCCCCGTCTCGGCGAAGAGCGCTTCCACGAACGCTTCGGGGTCGAAGGGCTCGATGTCGGCCGGCGTTTCGCCCAGCCCGACGAACTTGACCGGCACGTGCACCTGATCGTGGATGCCGATGACGATTCCGCCCTTGGCCGAGCCGTCGAGCTTGGCCAGGAACAGCCCGGTGACCTTGACGTGCTGGCTGAACATCCGGGCCTGGTTGACGGCGTTCTGCCCGATGGTGGCGTCGAGCACCAGCAGCACCTCGTGCGGCGCGCCGGGAATTTTCTTCTCCACCACCCGCTGAATCTTGTTCAGCTCGCGCATCAGGTGTTCCTGGGTGTGCAGCCGACCGGCGGTGTCCAGGATGAGCACGTCGGCGTTGCGGGCCACGGCGGCCTCGCAGGCGTCATAGGCGACCGCCCCGGGGTCGGCGCCCTGCTGATGCTTGACGATCTGCACTCCCAGCCGCCCGGACCACTCGGTGAGCTGGGCCACCGCCGCCGCCCGGAAGGTGTCGCACGCCCCCAGGATCACTTCCTTGCCCTGCTGCCGCAGGTAGTGGCAGAGCTTGGCCACGCTGGTGGTCTTGCCCGAGCCGTTGATACCCACCACCAGGATGACGGTGGGGCCGGCGTCGGCCACGCGCAGCCGGCGGTCGGGCTCCGGCCAGTAGCCGACGATCTGACGCTTCAGGAACGGAATGATCTCCTGGGTCTCGCGGATCCGCCCCTCCTTGAAGGCGGCGCGGACCTCCGCGATCAGCCGGGCGGTCGTGCCCGGGCCCATGTCGTCGGCCAGCATGGTCTCCTCGAGCTGGTCGATGACCGCGTCGTCGATCTTCTTGCCGAACGGCAGGATCGATCGGAAGCTCCGCGCGATCTTCTCGCGGGTGCGGGCCAGGCCTTTCCTGAAACGGTCGAACAGACCCATCGGGCGGTCTCATCTCCTAGCGGCGGCGGGCGCCGGCCGGTCGCTACGGCGTCGTCTTCTCCGCCGCCCGCGCGATCCTCATCGCGGGGTGGTTCTTCCAGATGGCGTCGAGCACGCCGTTGATGAACTGCGGCGTGTCCGCCGATCCGAACTCCCGGCCGATCTCGATGGCCTCGTCGATGATGATGCGGGCGGACAGGTCCGGCTGCTCGAGCAGCTCATGGATGGCCAGCCGCAGGATGTTGCGGTCCACCGCCGGCATCCGCGAAACGTCCCAGTGCTTCGAGGCTTCCCCGATCATCTGGTCGTAGCGTTCGGCGGCGGCCCAGGCCCCGGAAGCCAGCTTCCGGACATGGTCGGCGGTCGGGCCGTCGAGCCCCTCTTCGGCCAGCAGCGGCGCGAGCAGTTCGCCCACCGGGGCGTCCGGCGGCACGCGCTGAATGTCCATCTGATACAGACCCTGCATCGCCACCCGCCGGGCCTTCTGCCGTTGTTGTCGCGTCAAAGTCGTGCTCATCGATTCTGTCCGGTCACGGCGGCATGGTCATCCGGTTTTCCGCCCGCGGCTTTCTGGGACGCCTTCATCGGGGCGCGTTGAGAACCGGATGATCGGCCGGAAACCCGCGCCCGCTGAAGAACTGAAAGCTGTGAACCCGTCTCCGCGTCATCGGATGTATTCAAGCGGTTTTCTCGTTCAGGCGGGCCAGAACGTTGACCATTTCGATGGCGGCGAGGGCGGCATCGGCGCCCTTGTTGCCGGCCTTGGCCCCCGCGCGGTTGACGGCCTCCTCGAGCGTGTGGGTGGTCAGCACGCCGAAGACCACCGGCAGATCGGCCTCCAGACCGGCCTGGGCGATGCCCTTGGCGGCCTCGCCGGCCACGTAGTCGAAGTGCGGCGTCTCGCCGCGGATCACGCAGCCCAGGCAGATCACCGCGTCGAAGCGCCCGCTGCGGGCGGCCTGCCGGGCGGCCAGCGGCAGTTCCCAGGCCCCCGGCACCCACACCACCGTGACGTTGCCCGGCGGGCACCCGTGGCGCACCAGGGCGTCCACCGCCGCCTCCAGCAGCCGCGACGAGATGAACTCGTTGAACCGGCTGACGATCAGCGCGAAACGCTGTCCCCGCACGATCAGGTCGCCGCTGATGATCCTGGTGGAATCCGGCATGATCGGGTACACTCCCATCGAGCGGCGGTCCCGCACCGCCCGCCGACGGCCTCCATGATAGGGAACCTCCGCTTCGCACGCCAGATGCCGGCAACGGGGGAGCCATGCCCGCGCCGTTCTCCATCGACGCCTTCGGACCGTTCGCGCCCGGCCACCTCGTGATCCGCTGGATCGACGAGCCCCGTCGGCGGGACAAGACTCTGGACGAGCTGGTCCGAAACACCTGGGAAACCGAGACCGAGCGGGCCCGGCGGACCGGCCGAATGCTCTTCAACGGGCAACTGGCCCGCTACCTGGGCCATCGCGTGGACGGGCGGACGCTGAGCCTCGAGGTCGGGCCGACCGACTACGCCAACTTCCTGGCCACCAACCTGCTCAACGCCCGGCGCGGCCGGGAGCTGGGCTGGGACCTGTTCAGCAACCCGGTCGGAACGTCGTGCACGCCGATCACCGCCGACGGGTGGCTGCTGTTCGGGCGCCGCGGCCCGGCGGTGGCCTTTCACGCCGGCTGCTGCCACACCATCGGCGGCGGGTTGGAGGCCGCCGAAAAAGACGCCGACGGCCGCATCGACGCTTTCGCCAGCATCCTCCGCGAGCTGCGCGAGGAACTGGGCGTGGCGTCGAGCGAAGTGGCGGGCATGGAATGTCTGGGCCTGATTCGAGACCCGGCCATTCTCCAGCCGGAACTGATCTTCGACCTGGACCTGAAGCTCACCCGGGCCGAGGTGCTCGAACGTTTCGAGCCCGCCGCCGAGGGACAGGAACACACCGACCTGCCGGCCTGCCGGAACGAGCCGGAGGCGGTCCTGCCCTTCCTCCGGGCGAACCGGCCGATCACGGCGGTGGCGACGGCGGCCTTGTGCCTGCACGGGCGCCGGAAGTTCGGCGAGGCCTGGTACGAGCGAACGCTGCGCGACCCGGCCCTGCGGATTTGATAATCGGTCGGGAAACCCTACGATAGGATCATGGGACAGGAAATGCGGACGCGGGAACGAGGATCGGGCACCAGCCTGGGCCGCCGCATGTTGGCCGCCGTGGTCGGCTGGTGGCAGCGGCTGCGCGGAGCGGAACGCGGCTCCCTTCCGCCCCTGACGCCCGCGGAGCCGACGGTCAAAGGCCCCACCGCCCTGGTCAGCGCCGCCGAC
>JABRVU010000117.1:0-19757 GCA_039961895.1 Phycisphaerae bacterium
CCGTCCGACAGTCCCCCCCGTCCCTCCCGAGAGGGTCGAAACCATGCGGGAATCGAAACGCAATGCGCTGATCGGGTTGTTCGTGCTCGGCGGGCTGGTGTCGCTGGGCGTGCTGATCGTCAAGTTCGGCGAGGCCACCGGGCTGCTGCGGGCCGGCTACGTGGTCCACGCCCGCTTCGACCGGGTGACGGGCATGAAGGAAGGCCTGGAGGTGAGCCTGGCCGGCATGACCGTCGGGCGGGTCAGGGGCGTGGATTTCGTGAACCGCGAGAACCCCGGCGAAGGGGTGCTGGTGGCCATCGAGGTCCGCCGGGAATACTCGATTCCCAGCGGCTCGGTGGCCCGGACGCAGACGCCGGTCGGCGTGGGCCAGCCGACCATCAACATCATGCCCCCGGTGGTGCCGACCACGCCGGTGGCCCGCGACGGCACGGGGCAGATCCGCGGCGAGCAGACCAGTCCGCTCAGCGAGGTGATCGACCCGCGCATGCTGGCCACCATCGAGCGGACCACGGCCCAGATCGGCGAGCTGGCCGCGGCCCTGACGCCGGCGGCCAACGATCTGCACCTGCTCATGGAGCAGCGGACCATCCGGCAGGTCGAGGCCGCGACCCAGCCGGGCGCGCCGACCACCCAGCCGGTGCCGCCCAACCTGCACACGGCCATCGAACGGCTGTACCAGGTGCTCAAGCACCTGGACATGGTGGTGGGCGACCCGGCCGTCCAGAGCGATTTCAAGGACACGCTGGTCAACCTGCGGGCGGCCAGCGAAGACGCCCGCCAGGCCACCGCCAGCCTGCGGGCCTTCAGCGCTTCGGCCCAGCAGATCGCCACCAAGGCCGACGGCGTGATCGTCAAGCTCGACGCCACCGTGGACACCACCCATCAGCGCATCGACGAGCTGGGGCGCAGCCTGCAAGCCAATTCGGACAAGCTCTCGAAGCTGCTCGACTATGCGGTGGCGGCCGGGCGGAACCTGGCCGAGGGACGCGGCACGCTGGCCATGCTGCTGAGCGACCCGCAGTTCTACGAGGAGCTGCTCCTGACCGTGAAACGGCTCAACGCCGCGGCCGGCGACATGCAGGCCCTCATCCGCAAGTGGCAGGCCCAGGGCATCCTGGCGAGGTAGAACCCTTCCGCCGAGTGGGTCACGAAGCAGTCATCGGGGACCGCGCTCATCGGTAGAGCGTGGGGTTCCGCCGCCAGTCCTTGTCTTTGTCGTGGGCCCATTCCTTCACCCGCGGGCGGCGTTCGCGCAGGCGGACCGACTCGATCCCCGCGCCGTGGCCGCTCGACGCCGGGTCTTTGCCGGTGCCATCGAGGCGCAGGACGTATTCGCCGGGCTCGGGCCAGAAGTCGAGCAGAGGATATTCCCAGGCGTCGGTCTCGGGGCGATAGAAGTCCAGCGGCCGGCCGAGCTTCACCCCGTTCAGCGAGGCCTGGTAGCGCCCGAAGTCATACGAGCGGGTCGCGCAGAGCATCAGCCGCAACGGGGCCTTCTCTTCGACGCGGAAGGGGATTTCGAGCCACGCCTCCCGCGGGTCCGTCGGCTGATAGAGCAGGTGGCCCTTGGGATAGCCGGGGCGGGACTGCACGCGGGCCTGGCCCGGGCCGCGGCGTTTCGCGTCGTCGGCGTCGGCGGCGTAGAACACGGCCCGGTCCAGGCTGGGCAGGGCCCGCTCGCGGGCGTGCGGGGCCCGGGCGGTGAAGGTCGGCCGGCCGGTCTGATACCAGAAGGCCACGCTGGCGTAGTCGTCCTCGCGCTCGTTCCAACTGGTGGACTCATACCGCGGGTTTTCGTCCGGCGACATCCACCCGTAGTGCTCGATGGTCACCTTGATGCTCTTCTGGAAGACGATGGGGTCGGCCACGTGCCAGCGATAGGCGCTGGTGTGCCCGCCCACGCCGCGCTGATCGAAGAAGGGCGTCCCGAAACAGGGGGTGACGACCGTCTTGAGGCCCCAGGCCGAAAGGAAGTAGTCCTCCGTGCCGGTGCCCCAGATCGAGGGCTTCTCTTCGCCGTCGATGTAGATCTTCTCGTCGCCCTCGCCGAACCAGGCCGGGCTGCGCATGCGGACGGCCAGCACGGTGCCCACGTAGTGGCCCTTGCCCCGCGTCTCCAGCAGGAGGTAGTCCTTGCCTTTCTCGACCGGGTACTCCTGGCGGTACTGGGCGTAGAAATAGGGCGTGTCCGCCGGCAGGGCGTCGAGCTTGATCCAGTCGATGTTGTAGTACAGCCGCCCGACGGCCTTGGCGCTCTGGTTGACGACCTCGACGCGGACCGACTTGCGGAACGGCATCCGCCAGAAGCAGTTGTAGGAATCGGCGTCCTCCACCACCACCGGCAGGCTGATGACTTCGCTGCGTTTGCCGAAGCAGTTGGCGAAGAAGTCGCCGACCGGGGCCTCGACGCCGGGGCGTTCGTCGCCGTCGTAGAAGATGCGCAGGAGCATCTCCTGGTGATTGGCCGACCCCTCCGGGGCCCAGGGGTGCGGGTCGGGCCCCAGGAAGGTCATCCAGATGTGGGTGATGGCCCCGGGGCCTTTCTCGTCCATCAGGACGTGGGTTTCGCCGGCCGGCAGGAACGCCAGGCGGTCGGCGTTGCTGTCCGGATCGATCTCGTGGGAGCCCTTTAGCCGGGCCGCGGAGGTGGCCCTCATGCTCCGCCCCTCTTTCGGCAGGGCCAATTGCTCCATGACCTGGGCCGCGGCCTGCGGGACCGGCAGGGCGGCGACCGTCACCATCAGGATTCGCGCCGCCAGAACCCCGCGCCCCGGGGCCCATACCGACGAGGCTCTGAATCGACGTTCCCGCCGTCTGCTCATGGTCCTACGCATGGTCGTAGTCGCGGTCATGGCCATACCTTTCCCGAATCGAATCTCCGTGGACCGGCGGCAGTCCGAACGCTTCGCACTTTCGCACGTGTCCGCTTTCACGCCTTTCCAATCCCGCGTCATCCGGCCGCGGGTCACTCGTGCGTGTACTTCACCACCCAGGGATCGCGGGTCTTTTCCTGCCAGGCCCGCAGCCTGGCCTGTAACTCCGCGAGCGTTTTCGCGTGCTCGGGCCGGTCCGCAAGGTTGACCCGCTCCTGCGGGTCCGTTTCCAGATCGTACAGCTCGTGGCGGGGGCGGTGAAGGAAGGCCTGCACCGCCCGCCCGCCCATCATCGTGTCCTTGCGACGCAGGATGCCCTGCCAGGTCAGCGAGCCGTACAGGTCGGAGGCGAAGGGGTAGGGCAGACCATGAGCCAGGTTGAGGATGTACTTGTAGCGCCGCGTGCGGATGGCCCGCATCGGGTAATACATGGTGATCTCGTGGAAGGTGTGCGAGGCGTGGATTTCGTCCCAGCCGGGCGGGTCGGACTGATCCAGCACCTCCAGGAACGACCTCCCGTGCAGGGGATAGGCCGGCGGTTGGGCCCCCGCGTAGGCCAACAGGGTCGGCGTCAGGTCCGCCCAGGTAACCATCGCGTTGCAGACCCCGCCGCGGCGCTTCTGCTCCGGCGAGCGCACCACCAGCGGCAGGTGAATGCCCGGCTCGTAGACGGTGGTTTTGGCGCCGGGGAACGGCATTCCGTTGTCGCTCAGGAAGATCACCAGGGTGTCGTCCCAGTGGCCGGCGTCCTTCAAGACCGCAAGCAGCCGCCCGAGTTTCGCGTCGGCCCGCGAGATGGCCTGGTAATACCCGGCCAGCTCCTCGCGCACTTCGGGCCGGTCGGGCAGAAACGGCGGCACCGGCACCTGTTGAGGGTCGTAGCGCACCGGACCGCCTTCGCCGAAGCCCCGGCCCGTGCGATGCGGTTCGCTGGTGCAGAAATAGAGGAAGAACGGCCGGTCGTCCCTGGCCCGCAGGAACGCCTCCGCGTCCCTGGCGTATGCGTCGAAATGGTAAACCTCCTCCGGCTGAACGTGGAACTTGCCCACCGAGCAGGTGCGGTAGCCGGCCTCGCGCAGCAGCACGGGCAGACTGCGCACCGACCGCAGGGTGTGGAAGTTGTGATGGGCATGCTGAAGGCCGTACTGCCCGTTGGCGTGGTTGTGGAGCCCGGTGAGGATCACCGATCGGCTGGCGCTGCAACTGGCCGTCGTGCAGAAGGCCTGCGTGAAGCGGACCCCCTCGGCGGCCAGCCGGTCGAGGTGGGGGGTCTTGAGCACCGGGTTGCCGTAGCAGCCGGCGTCCAGACCCTGATCGTCGGTCACCACCATCAGGATGTTGCGTTGCGGGGCCCCGAAGACTCCGCCGGCCAGCGCGAGCAGCCCGGCCGGCATCCGCCACCAGCGTGTCATCCGTCATCCTCCCGTTTCAGCGGGTCCGCGGCCCGACGGGCTTGACCGCTCGATACGCGGACGGGGGCTGATCGTATTCGATCGGGGCCGCCTTCGACGGCTTTCCGGTGTTGCGCCTGACCCGGTCCCGATGCCCGCCGCCTGCAAGGAGACGCCGAACGCGCCGCGAAGCGGCCATGCGCCCCGGGTGCTCCACCGACCGTGAGCACGCCCCCGTCGTTATCGCCGGGCCAGCTCCTTGATCTCCGGGCAGCGCAACAGCCAGGCGGAGGCGAGGAACACCAGGCCTCCGGTGACGACCATCGCCCCGACGCGCACCGCCGCCGAGTGGGCGGGCAGGAAGCGATCGACGGCCAGGACGCCGCCCGCCATGATCGCCGTCGCCGCCGCCGTCCGCAACATCGCCGTGCCGATCGCGCGCCACTCCAACCGCCCGACCCGCGGGGACAACCGCCGCAGCAGCACCACCACCTGCACCACCGCGCAGATCGACGTGGCCAGGGCCAGCCCCGCCTCCTTGAGCGCGGTGTGCACCAGCAGCAGCCCCAGGGCCAGGTTCAGGGCGACGTTGCGAACGGAAACGCCCAGCGGCGTCCGCGGGTCGCCCACCGCGTAATAGGCCCGTACCACGATCTGATTCACGCCGAACGCCCAGATGCCCAGGGCATACATGAACAGGGCGAAGGACACGCGCTGGGTGGCCTCGGGCCAGTCCTGGAACCGCCCGCGCCCGAAGAGCAGCGCCACCAGCGGCTCGCGCACCAGGATCAGCCCCACCATGCTGGGCAGTCCCTCGAAGCTGGTCACGCGCAGCCCGCGGGAGAGGGTCCGGGCCAGGCCGGGCAGGTCGTTCTCGGCGGCGTGGCGGCTGAGCGCCGGGAAGATGGCCGTCGCCAGCGCCGAGGCGAAGATGGCCAGCGGAAACTGATACAGGCGCTGGGCCAGCGACAACACCGCCGGACCGACCTCCTCGGCCGCTCCGCCGGGGCGCAGAACCTTCTCCGGCACGAACCACCAGGCGATGAGCGAATCGGCAAAGGTGTTGAGCTGCACGGTGGCCAGCCCCAGGATCATGGGCAGCATGGTGACGGCGATCCTGCGGAGGGTCGGGTCGCGGGTATCGAGGCTCAGGGGCAGTCGCAGCCCGAGGCGCCGGGCCGCCGCCCACTGCCAAGCGAGTTGAAACACGCCGGACACCACGACGGCGGCGGCCAGCAGGACGACCTGGCGCTTCTCGGCGGGAGTCATGAACGGCCCGGCCAGGGCCGCGGCGATCATGAACAGGTTGAGGATGATGGGCGCCGCCGCCGCCGAGGCGAACCGGCCGAAGACGTTCTGCACGCCGCCCAGCATGGCCGCCGCGCAGATGAACAGCATGTACGGCAGCATGAGCCCGGCCAGGGTCAGAACCAGGGCGTTTTTCTCCTGCCCGCCGTAGCGCCAGTACAGCCCGGCGATGACGGCCTCGCCGACCACGATCAGCCCCGCCAACAGGACCAGCAGCAGGCCGAGGATTCGCCCGGCCAGCCGATCCGCCGCCGCGGCCCCGTCCTTGGAGAGCGTTTCGGTGAGCACCGGGATGCTGGCCGCCGAGAGCGCGCCCTCGCCGAACAGCCGTCGGAAAAGATTGGGGACCTGAAACGCCGTCCAGAACGCCGACGCGCCCGTGCCCACGCCCAGCGTCGCGGTGATGGCCATGTCCCGCGCCAGGCCCAGCAGGCGGGACATCAGCGTCAGCACCCCGACCAGCCGGGCGGATTGCAGCATCTGTGACGACATGGCGGGATGACGATAACGACCGGTGCGGACGCCAACAAGTGCCCGCCATCAGCGGAACCGCGGCGCGATGGCCGCGAAGATGGCCGATTGCAAGGCCTCGTCCTGGACCCTGCTCAGCAGGCAGTGGCAGGTGGTCGGGTCGGTGAAGTGCAGGAGCTGCCAGGGGCCGACCTCGACGCGCTGGCCTTCGCGTCCGGCGACGTGGCATTGCGATTCGCGGTGCACGCCCATGCGCGTGCGGGCCAGGGGGGGATGGAAGAAGACGACCAGCGGTTCGCCGTCGCGGCGATAACGGGCGGCCACGCCGTCGAGGGTCCCGAAGCGCAGCCGGTGAACGCTTTCGCGTTTGAAGCCGCCGGGCAGTTCGAGCGGCAGGTTGAACTCCAGGCCGGGCGCGGCGGCGGAGGCTTCCTGGGGGGCGATCTCCCGGCCGGCGTAGTGGGCCAGAAAGCGGCTGACCGCGCCGTCCACGTCGGCGGCCAGGCCGTCGAGCAGCACCGAGTAATCGACCGCCGCCTGGGCGGGCTGGGCGGAGCGGTTCACCCAGACGAGTACGGCCGTGGCCACTCCGATGAACAAGGCCATGCTGGCCGCGGCGGCCAGCGGTCGGCGAAACAGGCGGATCAGGCCGGTCCCCTTCGCCATCCCCGGATCGCCGCGCCAGGCGCTGAGCCGCCGTTCAATCGCCGGCCAGACGTGTTCCGGCGCACGCACCGGCTCCGCGGCCGCGTCCCGAAGCTGCTTGGCCAGCGACCGGAAACGGTCCAGCTCGCCGGCGCAGGCATCGCAGGCCAGGAGATGATCCTCCAGGGCGCGGGCCGCCTCGGGAGCGAGTTCCCCGTCCAGGTAAGGCCCGATATTCTCGCGGATCATCGAGCAGTTCATATCCCTATCCCCAGGTTGCTCCGCCGGTCTCATTCGGTTAGATGCGCCGGCCGGGACCGGCCTTCACCACCCGCGCGGCCGGTTCCATGCCCGACCCCAGGATCTCGACCAGCAGCCGCCGGGCACGGTTCAGACCCGAGGCGATCGTTCCGGGCGGTTTCTCGAGCACCTCGGCCATCCGGGCGTAGTCCAGGTCCTCGAAATAGCGAAGCAGGATCAGGGCCCGCTCCTCCTCGGGCAATTGTGCGACCGCCGCCATCACGTCCATCCGCAGAGCGGCGGCCTCCTGGTCCCCCGTCCGGGCCTCCGGCGGCGGGGCCACCACCTGACGCAGGATTTCATCGTGCCGATTCCTCCGCCGGAAGTGCTGCCGGGCCTCGTTGACGGCGATGCGGTAGATCCACGTGCCCAGGCTCGACCCGCCCCGGAACCGCTCCAGGTTCTGGAAAACCCGGACGAAGGTCTCTTGCAGCAGGTCGGCGGCGTCGTCGGCGTTGTGCGTGAACCGCAGCAGCAGCCGATAGATACGGTCGGACCAGCGGGCGTAGAGCTCCCGCTGCGCCGCCGGCTCCTGCCGCAAACAGCCCGCGAGGATGTCCGCTTCAGTCACGCTTGTGCAACCCTGACAGGCGGTTATGATTCGGCGTCGGACGGCCCGCCGGAAGGCGGGAGAATAAACCGCCCGGCCGACGGCGACAAGGCGGCCGGGGACTGGCCGTGAAGATCTTTTCCGGCCCGGACATCCAACCCTTGTCGGAGCGTTGAAGAACTGCCCAAAAAGGAGACGTGTGTATGAAATCGATCGGTCTGTCAACCCTGGCGTCGGTGCTCGGATTGTTCCTGGCCGCCGGCTGCTGCGAGCAGTGCAAGGAGCCCGAGCGGGCCAGCGACCAGCCCGCGGAAAAATCCGCGTCCGCCGGCGAGAGCAAGGCCATGACCGTGGCCCAGAAGAACTGCCCGGTGGGCGGCCACGCCATCGATCCAGCCGTCTATACCGAGTACGAGGGTAAGAAGGTCTACTTCTGCTGCCCGAAGTGCATCGATAAGTTCAAGTCCGACCCGGCCAAGTACATGGCCAAGCTGGAATAATGCGGGGCATGGTTTCAAAACCCCTGCGGGAGGCGCGGGTCGCGGCCCGCGGCGCCTTCGGCGGCTGGTTGATGCTGATGGCGGCGGCCGGTTGCGCCCGGATCGATCCATCGCCGCGGATCGAAGAGGCCCTCGACCTGGTCGAACGTCAGACCGGGCAGCGCCCCGCGTGGCACGCGCCGTGGGACGATCAACCGCCGGCGTGGGACGCGAACAGCGTGCTCACGCTCGATCAGGCCCTGGCCCTGGCGTTGCGCAACAACCGCGAGCTGCGGGCCGCGCTGGAACAGATCGGCCAGGCCGACGCGGAGCTGGTGCAGGCCGGTCTGCTTCGCAATCCGTCGCTGAACTTCATGATGATGTTCCCCAGCGGCGGGGGGCGGGCCATGCTCCGCGGCAGCGGGCTGCCCATGCAGCCGCTCGAGGACCTGTGGCTCATCCCCGCCCGGCAGGAGGCGGCCCGGGCCGAGCTTCAGCGGGCCGTCCTGAGCGTCGCCGACCGGGCCGCCGAGATCGCCGCCGCGGTCAAGAAAACCTACGCCCGGCTGCAATACAGCCAGCGGGCCCTCGAGCTGATGCGCGAGAACCGCAACCTCGTCGATCAATCGACGAGCATCATCCGGGCCCGGCAGACGGCCGGGCGGGCCTCGCAGGTGGACGTGAACTTTTCGCACATCCGCTCCCTCAAGCTCAAGTCGGAACTGATCCAGGTCGAGGCCGAACATCGCGCCGCCCAGCGCGAGCTGCTCATGCTGATGGGTTTCGCGGGGGCCGGCGACGGGTGGCGGGTCGAGCCGGCGTCCGAGTCGGCGGCGGTCCTGGACGCGCCGCCCGGCGAAGACCTCCTGCTGCTGGCGGCCGCGGAACGGCGGCTGGACGTGAAAGCCGCCGAGTGGCAGGCCAAGGCCGCCGCCGCCGAGCTGAAGCTCATGCGGCGCGAGGCCCTGCCGGAAACGGCCCTCGGGCTGGGTCTGGAACGGGCCCCCGCACCGCGCTCCAACAACCCCGGCTGGGCCGGGCGGGCCGGAAACGTCGCCGCCCGTGGGCTGCTCGATCGGGCCACGGGCATGCCTTCGCCGATTATGCTGCCCGAGGCCTTCGCCCCCAAAATGCGCGAGATCGACTGGACCCTCGGTCCGATGATCGATCTGGAACTGCCCCTCTTCGACCAGGGCCAGGCCCGGATCGCCCAAGCCCGCCACCAATACCTCCGGCGCCGGGCCGAGTATGAGGCCAAGCTCCAGGAAGTCACCCGCCAGGTCCGAGAAACCCTGGTGATGTATCGCCGGGCCTACGATCAGGCCCGTTTCTACGGCGAGTCGATCGTCCCGGAGGTGGAGCGCAACCTTCAGCTCGCCCGGCAGGCTTACGTGGCCGGGCAGGAGGGCCTGACCCTCTTCCTCGACGTGCAGGAAGACCTCATCATGACCCGGCTGAAGATCGTGGAATACGCCCGTGAATATCGGGTTCAGCGGGCGGAGCTGGAGCGGGTGATCGGGGGTCGGCTGGAGGTGCCGGATTCGGCGGTTCCGGCCACGCGACCGGCGGATGGAGCGGCCGCGGCACCCCCGCCGCCGGCCGCGGATACGCCGGCGGAAACGGTATCCTTGACCTGCGCCATGCACCCGCAAATCCGGCGGGACGCACCCGGCCGGTGCCCGATCTGCGACATGGCGTTGACCCCCGCCTCGAAGCCCGCGAAGTAGGCGCCCGGCCGGCGCATCTAATGGGGCATGACGCCTCCCAATCCCGAACCTGCCCGGGCGGTCCCTGAAACGCCCGGCCCGCGCCACGGCTGGCCGGCGGACCTGACCTATCGCGACTGGAAGATGAAGGTCGTTCGCGTCGTGCTTTCGACGCTGGTCCTGGCCGGCGTATTCGGCCTGGGCACCTGGTACGGTCTGGGCCGCGGGCAAGCGGGATCAGGACCTGCCGCGCACGCCGCGACCGCGCCGGCGGGCGAGCCGGTCCGTTACTGGACCTGCTCGATGCATCCGCAGGTCCAACTGCCCGCCCCCGGGAAATGCCCGATCTGCTTCATGGACCTGGTCCCGGTGCGGGCGGGCGAGGAGGCGGGCGGCGCGAAGGCCCCGCGGTTGACGCTCTCGCCGCGGGCCCGCGAACTGGCCCGGGTGGAGACCGCCCTCGCCGAGCCGCGCGAGGTCAGCGTGGAAGTGCCCCTGGTGGGCAAGATCATGCCCGACGAGACGCGGATCACGTACATCAGCAGCTACGTGCCCGGGCGTCTGGACCGGCTGTTCGTCGATTACACCGGGATTCTGGTGCGCAAGGGCGATCATCTGGCCGAGATTTACAGCCCGGATCTGCTGGTGGCCCAGCGCGAGTATCTGTTGGGGCTGGAAGCGGTCGAGCGGGCCGGCCGCGCCACCGGCCTGGAGCATGAGCTGGCCACCGCCAACGCCTTGCTGGAAGCGGCGCGGCGCAAGCTGGAACTCTGGGGCATTCCCAAAGACGAGCTGGAGACCCTGGCCCGCGACCGCCGGCCCAGCGACCACATGCGCATCGACGCGCCCCTCGAGGGATGGGTGATCGAGCGGAGCGGGTATCAGGGCATGTACGTCGAGACCGGCACGCGGCTTTTCACCCTGGCCGATCTGCGAACGGTCTGGGTGATGCTCGACGCCTATGAGCTGGACATCGGCTACGTCCGCCTGGGACAGGACGTGGACTTTGAAACCGAGGCCTATCCGGGACAGGTGTTCCGCGGCCGGGTGGCGTACGTGGATCCGGTGCTCAATCCGGCCACGCGCACCGTTCGGGTGCGGGTGAACGTGGACAATCCGGATGCCCGGCTCCGGCCGGAGATGTTCGTGCGCGCCCGGCTGAAGGCCCGGCTGGGGCAGGAAGGCCGGGTGGTGGAGACCAACCTGGCCGGTAAGTGGCTCTGCCCCATGCACCCGGAGGTGGTCCGGGACGACATGGGCAACTGCGACAAATGCGGCATGAAGCTGGTCCGGGCCGAGACCCTGGGCTACGTCACCCAGGGGGCGGCGCCGGCCAGGCTCTTGACCGTGCCCCGCACCGCCGTCCTGCTGACCGGCAAGCGCGCGGTGGTCTACGTCGAGCAGAAGAAAGCGGACGGCTCGCCGGTGTATGAAGGGCGGGTCGTCAAACTCGGGCCGCGGGCCGGCGAGTACTACGTGGTCGAATCGGGCCTGACGGCCGGCGAGCGCGTGGTCGTCCGCGGCGCGCTGATGATCGACTCCGCCCTTCAGATCATGGCCCGGCCGAGCATGATGCAGCCGGACGAAAAGGCGACGGCCGCTTCTGGACCCGTCGCCTCCGGGCCCGCGAGCCCGTCCCGATACGTGGCCGGGGCACCGTATCACCGGCATGTCGCCCCGGTGCTCGAGGGGTATCTCGAACTGGTCAAGGCCCTGGCCGCGGACGATGCCGGCGCGACGGCCGCCGCGATCGGCCAGGTCCGTCACTCGCTCAAGGCCGCCGTTCCCCACGGCCTGGAAGGAGACGGCGCGGAGGCCTTCAGGAGGCAGATGGCCGCCCTCGAGGCCGGCCTGCCGCCGGCCGCCGCCACGGTCGCCCAGGCCCGCGGCCAGCTTCCCGCCCTGACCCAGGCGCTGACCGACTATCTGAAGACCTTCGGCCATGACCGGTCCGAGCCGCTGGTCGAGGCCTTCTGCCCGATGGCCTTCGACAACAAGGGAGGGCGCTGGCTCCAGGCCGCCCGGGACATCCGAAACCCCTATTTCGGAGAGAAGATGCTCCGTTGCGGCGAAATTCAGGGCCTGATCGGGCCGGATGGGAAAGTCGGCCACTGACGCGAACGGAACGCAGGGAGCGGAAGGCCCGCCATGAACCGTGGATCATCGACCCCGCCAGGCCCGATCGACCGGATCATCCGCTTCTGCCTGGAAAACAAGCTGGTCGTCTTCCTGCTGGTCGCCTTCATTGTGTTGAGGGGCGTGCAGGTCATGCCCTTCAGGATGGAGCGCGAGATCATTCCGCGCGATCCGATCCCGGTGGACGCCATCCCGGACATCGGCGAGAACCAGCAGGTCATCTTCACCGACTGGCCGGGCCGCTCGCCCCAGGACGTCGAGGACCAGGTCACCTACCCGCTGACCACCACGCTCCAGGGCACGCCGGGCTTCAAGACCATCCGTTCGTATTCGATGTTCGGGTTCTCGGTGGTCTACGTCATCTTCGACGACCAGGCCGACTTCTACTGGTGCCGTTCGCGGCTGTTGGAGAAGCTCAACGTCGCCCAGCAGTTCCTCCCGCCCGGCGTGAGCCCGGCGCTGGGCCCGGACGCCACGGGGCTGGGCCAGGTCTTCTGGTACACGCTGGAAGGCTCGCACGGCGGGTTCGACCTGATGGAGCTGCGCAGCCTCCAGGACTGGTACGTCCGTTATGCCCTCCAGGCCATTCCCGGGGTCAGCGAGGTGGCCGGCGTGGGCGGCTACGTCCGCGAGTACCAGATCGACGTGGACCCGGACGCCATGCGCGCCCACCAGGTGAAACTCCAGGACGTCTTCATGGCCGTCCAGCGCTCCAACATCGACGTGGGCGCCGAGACCGTCGAATGGAACGGCGTGGAATACATCGTCCGCGGCAAGGGCTTCATCAAGAAGGTCGAGGACGTGGAGAACATTCTCCTGCGGATGGACGAGAACGTCCCCATCTACGTGAAGCACGTGGCCCACGTGCAGCTGGCCCCGGCTTTGCGCCGCGGGATGCTGGACAAAGAGGGGGTGGAGGCGGTCGGCGGGGTGGTGCTGGTCCGCTACGGGGCCAACCCGCTGGAAGTCATCGACAAGGTCAAGGAGCGCATCAGGGAGATCTCCCCGGGCCTGCCGAAGAAGACGCTCGCGGACGGCACCGTCTCGCAGGTGCAGATCGTCCCCTTTTACGACCGCACCACCCTCATCCACGAAACGCTGGACACGCTCAAGGATGCCCTCTACGAGCAGGTGCTGGTCACGACGTTCGTCGTGCTGATGTTCCTGCGGCACGTTCGAAGCTGCTTCGTGATCAGCGCGACCATGCCGCTGGCGGTGCTGGTCTGCTTCATTCTGATGAAGACGTTCGGCATCGACTCCAATCTGATGAGCCTGGGCGGCATCGCCATCGCCATCGGCACCATGGTGGACATGGGCATCATCCTGTCGGAGAACATCGTCCGCCATCTGGAAGCGGAGGGCGACGGCGGGAAGCCGATGATCGAGGTGGTCTATGAGGCCACCCGGGAGATCAGCGGCGCGGTGACCACGGCCATCCTGATGACCATCTTCGCCTTCCTGCCGATCTTCGCCCTGGAAGGCCCGGAGGGCAAGCTGTTCAAGCCCCTGGCGTACACCAAGACCTTCGCGCTGGTCGGCTCGCTGCTGGTGGCCATCCTGGTATTGCCCAGTCTGGCACACATGGTCTTCACGCCCATGGGGCGTCTTCGGGGGGCCCGAAAATGGATCCTGCCGGGATTGTTCATGGTGGGCGGCGCGGTGCTGTGGGCGGGGCTGGGCTGGAGGTGGGCCGGGCTGGCCGCCATGTGCTACGGCGCCTACGCGCTGATCGAGCCGCACATCCCGCGCCAGGGCCTGACCTGGATGGGATGGGCCTCGAGCATCGCCGTGATGGCCGCCGTGATCGTCGTCCTGACGGGGCACTGGATGCCGCTGGGCCCCGGCGAGGGCTTCATGCGCAACCTGGTGATCGTCCTGGGGATCAACCTGGTCTGGGCGACGGTGCGGGTGGTGTTCATCGACTTCTACCCGTACTTCCTGCGGCTGTTCCTGGACCACAAGCTGGCTTTCCTGTCGTTTCCCACCGCCGTCGTCCTTTTCGGACTGGTGGTCTGGCTGGGCTTCGGACGCCTCGCCGGCGCCGTCCTGCCCAAGCCGAAAGACATACCGGAGGGCGGCGCGGCGGGCATCTATCAGAAAGTGTGGATGGCCGGGATGCACAAGCTCCCCGGCCTGGGCCGCGAGTTCATGCCCCCGCTGGACGAGGGATCGTTCCTCTACATGCCGACCATCATGCCCCACGGCAGCATCGGCTCGGCGCTGGAGGTGGTCTCGGCGCAGGACAAGGCCATCCGGGCCATCCCCGAGGTCGAGAGCGTGGTCGGGAAGATCGGCCGGGCCGAGACCGCCATCGACCCCGCGCCGGTCTCGATGGTCGAGACGGTGGTCCTGTACAAGCCTGAATACCAGCGCGACCCGACCACCGGCGAACTGGTGCTCGACGGGAACGGCCGGCCCATCCGCCAGTGGCGCGATCACATCAAGGGCCCGCGGGACATCTGGAAGGAGATCGAGAAGGCCGCCGAGTTCCCCGGGGCCACCGGGGCGCCGTACCTCATGCCCATCGCCGCCCGCCTGGTCATGCTCCAGTCGGGCATGCGGGCGCCGATGGGCGTGAAGGTCTTCGGCGACAAGCTGGAGACCGTCGAGCAAGCCGGCTACGACATCGCCGGGATCCTCAAGCAGGTGCCCGGCGTGGCCGCCGAGGCCGTGATCCCCGACCGCGTCATCGGCAAACCCTACCTGGAGATCAACATCGACCGCGAGAAGCTGGCCCGCTACGGCGTGAACGTCCGCGACGTGCAGGACGTGATCGAGATCGCCATGGGCGGCATCCGGGCCACCACCACCGTCGAGGGCCGCGAGCGCTACCCCGTCCGCGTGCGCTACGCCCGCGAGATCCGCGACCACCTCGAGGCCATGGAACGCATCCTGGTTCCGGGCTCGGGTCAACAGCAGGTGCCGCTGGCCCAGGTGGCGACCATCGAGTTCGTCCGCGGCCCGCAGGAGATCAAGGCCGAGGGCAACTTCCTGGTCTCGTACGTGCTCTTCGACAAGCGCCCCGGGTACGCCGAAGTGGACGTGGTCGAGGAAGCCGACCGCCTCATCAAGCACAAGCTGGCCATCGGTGAGCTGACCCTCCCGCCCGGCGTTCACTACACATTTGCCGGCAGCTACGAGAACCAGGTTCGCTTCTCCAGGCGACTGGCCGTCGTGCTGCCGCTCAGCCTGTTCCTGCTGTTCATGTTGCTGTACTTCCAGGTGCGCTCCGTGCCTCTGTCGCTGATCGTGTTCACGGGCATCCCGGTGGCCTGGGCCGGCGGTTTCATCGGCATCTGGCTGATCGCTCAGCCGTGGTTCTTCAATTTCGAGGTCTTCGGCCACAACCTGCGCGAAATTCTGCACTTCCAGGTCTATAACCTGAGCACGGCCGTATGGGTCGGCTTCATCGCCCTCTTCAGCGTGACCACCGACGACGGGGTGGTCCTGGTCACGTACTTGAACCAGGAGTTCGAGCGCCGCCCGGTCCGCGGCATCCGCGACATCCGCGCCGCGGTGATTGCCGCCGGGACCAGGCGCGTCCGGCCATGCCTGATGACCTCCGCCACGAGCGTGCTCGCCCTGATGCCCGTGTTGACCAGCAACGGCCGCGGGGCCGACGTGATGATCCCGCTGGCCCTGCCCACGGTCGGCGGCCTGACCATCGAGCTGCTGTCCCTCTTCGTGCTGCCGACCTGTTACTGCCTGATGAAGGAGGTTCTGTGGCGTTCAGGCGTGAGGAAGGGCCATTTCGTGGAGACGGCGTAACCGGCACGACCGGCCGGGCAGACGGCGGTCCTCGCGGTTTCCTAGCCGGCCCGCCCGCCGCCGGGGCTTGCCACCTTGGATTCGGTCGTCGAGCGGACCAACGCGATACCGGACCCTTCGGGTCCCTGGAATCGGCTCCATTGTCGCGTCTCTCCGGCCGATCTATACTATTGGGATGCAGCGCGCCATCGCCCTACTGCTGACCACGTGGGTCCTGCTGGTCTGCCCGGCGTTGTGCCAGGCGGGGTGGCTGTCGCACGTCTGCTCCTGCCCGGATTGCCGGGCGGCGGATCGAGGCCGGGAATGGGACCCGGCCCCAAACCGCGATCATGGCTGCTGCAACGACGGCTGCGCGGACAACGGCTGTCCGCAAGGCCACTCCTGTCAGGGCGATCCCTGCGACACGCGCGTCATCCGGCCGCGACCGGCGGCTCCCGATCACGCCCGCATGGCGCTCCAGCCCGTGGTGATCCCCTGCTCGTACCGGCCACCGCTCGAGCGCATGGCTCCCCGCTTCGGGACCCCCATTTTCCTTCCGCTTGTCGACGAACCGTCGGCGGCGGCCCAACACTCCTTGCCGCTTCTGGTGTGAGAGCCCTCCCTTTCCCGGTGTTCCACCCGTTTTTCGAGGACATGGTTGCGCGTCATGGCCGGCAGCCGTGCGATCCGATCAGGGTCGGCCGGCAACCCGCGTAATCAGCCCAACGGCGTCCTGGATCAGATCGAGCAACCCGCTTCTCCTGTCCTGAACGCGGCCAGGAGAGGCGGTGGCATCATGCATCGAAGGGGTTTCCCATGCGTTGCGATCATTCGTGGCTGACAGGCATCGCCCTGTCGGCGCTCCTGGCGGCCGGCTGCCGCGACGGCGACAAGCCGGCCGCTCACGGCGAAGACGACGGCCACGGCCACGCGACCCGTCCGGCCGACGATGCATCCGCCGCCCTTGGCCCCGAGACCAGCGGCGTGAAGGTGGACATGTCCAAGGGCTGGTGCGCCGGGCACGGCGTGCCGGAGTCGGTCTGCACGCGCTGTGACGAAACGCTGATTCCGGCGTTCAAGGCCGCCGGCGACTGGTGCGCGGGCCACAACCTGCCCGAGTCGCAGTGCGTCAAGTGCAACCCGCAGGTCAAGGCCCGCTGGGCGGCGCTCAAGCCCCAGGACGCGCCGGCTCAAGACCCGCACGCGCCACCCTCGACGGGACCGGCCTCGGGCACCGGGCCGGGCAACGGCCGGCGACTGCTGGCCGCGCCGAACGACCCCCTCTGCGAGGTGAGCCGGACGTTGATCCGCTTCGCCGACGCCACCATCGCCGCCAAGGCCGGCATCACCGTCGAGCCGGCGGCCCCGCGGCGGATGTCGTCGGCCGTCACCGCCCCCGCCGAGGTCGAATACGACGCCCGCAGGCTCGTCCGCGTCACCCCCCGTGCGGGAGGGATCATCACCGAGGTTCGCGCAGAGCTGGGCGCGGCCGTTCGGGCCGGCGAGGTGCTCGCGGTGATCGAAAGCCCCGAGCTGGGCGAGGCCAAGAGCCGCTACATCGAGCTGTACGAGAACCTGCTGCTGGCCCGCGCCGACCTGGAGCGGGCGGCGGCGGTCGAGGAGAGCACGCAACGGCTGCTGGCGGCGGCGCCGGCGGCGACGACGCGCCCGTCGGCCGGCGACGCGCTGGTCGGCGAGGCCCGCGGGCGGCTGGTCGCCGCCCAGACCGCGCTGTCGCTGGCCCAGGCCGCCTTCGACCGGGCCGCAAGACTCAAGGCCGACGGAGCCGTCAGTCAGGAGGCCTTCGACTCCGCCCGGGCGGCCCTGGCCAAGGCCGAAAGCGACCATGCCGTGGCTCGGGACACGCTGGCCTTCGAAGGCCGGCGCAACCGGTTGGCCGCCGAAAAGGCCGTCCGAACCGCCCAGACGGCCCTGGACGTGGCCGCCAGGCGGCTTCAACTTCTGGGCGTGGAGCCGGACCGGATCACGGCCCTGCCCGGAGGCGACCCGGAGGCGCTCTCCCGCTATGAGCTGCTCAGCCCCATCGCCGGCCAGGTCGTCGAGCATCGGGCGGTGAACGGCGAGTCGGCCGGCGAACGCGACCCCCTCTTCACCCTCGCGGACCTGTCCACCCTGTGGTTGGATATCGACGTGCCCCTGCGCGACGCCGTGCTGCTGGCCCGCGGGCAGCGCGTGCTGTTTACCGCCGACGGCCTGCCGGGCGAGTCTTTCAGCGGCGAGCTGACCTGGATCAGCCCCCAGGTGGACGAGCAGGCCCGCACGCTCACCGCCCGGGCCGTCCTGCCCAACCCGCGCGGGCGCATCCGGGCCAAGATGTACGGAACGGCCCGGATCATCCTGCATGAAAACGCCGACGTGCTCACCGTGCCCGAGCAGGCGGTGCAGACCGACGGCTGCTGCCAGCTCGTGTTCGTCCGCCGCAGCGAACAGACCTATGCCCCGCGCCAGGTCACGCTGGGCTCGGCGGCCGGAGGCTACGTCGAGGTGCTCGAGGGACTCGCCGCCGGCGAACCGGTGGTCACCACCGGCAGTTTCCTGATGAAGACCGAGATTCTCAAGAGCAGCATCGGGGCCGGGTGCTGCGAGGTGGACCCGGGCCGATAACGGATGAAGACGCCGGCTCCGGCAGGGTGGACCCGCGGCATCGCGGGCGCGTGGTTTCATGTTGAACGCCGTCATCGACTTCTCGCTGCATCACCGCTTCCTGGTGATCGCGTTGTGCGCGGTGCTGGCCGCCGGCGGGGCCTACTCGGCCGCGCATCTGCCCCTGGACGCCTTTCCCGACACGACGCCGGTGCAGGTGCAGATCAACACGGTGGCACCGGCCCTGTCGCCGCTGGAGATCGAGCGCCAGATCACCGCGCCGGTCGAGCAGGCCATCGGCGGCCTGAAGGGCCTGCACGAGGTCCGCTCGCTCTCGAAGTTCGGCCTCTCGCAGGTCATCGTGACCTTCGACGATTCGACCGACATCTATACGGCCCGGAACCTGGTGCACGAACAGGTGGCCCGCATCGAGCTGCCCGAGGGGCTGCCCCGCCCGCAGTTGGGCCCCACGGCCACCGGCTTGGGCGAGGTCTACCACTACATCGTGACCGGGCAGGGCAAGAGCCTCTCCGAGCTGCGCACCATCCAGGACTGGATCATCAAGCCGCGGCTGCGCACCGTTCCCGGCGTGGCCGAGGTCAACACCTGGGGCGGGCTGGAACGGCAGTTCCAGGTGGTGGTCCACCCGGACCGGCTGCTCAAGCACGACCTGACGCTGGCCGACGTGTGCGCGGCCCTGCGGCGCAACAACGCGGGGGTCGGCGGCGGAGTCATCACCCGGGCCGGAGAAGCCCTGCTGGTGCAGGGGCTGGCCCGCGTCGGCACGCTCGCGGAGGTCGGGGGCATCGTCATCACCGCCCGCGACGGGCTGCCCATCCGCATCGCCGACGTGGGCGAAGTCGTGGACGGACACGAGATCCGCCGCGGCGCCGTGACCTATGACGGGGCGGGAGAGGCCGTCCTGGGCCTGGGCTTCATGCTCATGGGGGAGAACAGCCGAGAGGTCACGCGGGCCCTGACCGCCCGGATGAACGAGGTCCGCGCCGCCCTGCCGGAAGGCGTCGAGGTCGTCGACGTCTATGAGCGCACGCACGTCGTGGACCGCGTGCTGAGCACCGTCCGGCGCAACCTGTTCGAGGGGGCCCTGCTGGTGGTGGCGGTTCTGTTCGCCCTGCTGGGAAGCTGGCGGGCGGGGCTGATCGTCGCCTTGGCCATCCCGCTGTCCATGCTCTTCGCCGCCGGCCTGATGCTTCGCGCCGGCATCGCGGGCAGCCTGATGAGCCTGGGGGCCATCGACTTCGGGCTGATCGTGGACAGCTCGGTCATCATGGTCGAGAACAGCGTCCGCCGGCTGGGCCAGGTCGGGCATCAGCCCGGCCGAACCCGCCTGGAGGTGGTCCGCGACGCCGCCGTCGAAGTCCGCCGGCCCACCCTCTTCGGCGAACTCATCATCATGATCGTCTACCTGCCCATCCTGACCCTCGAGGACATGGAAGGCAAACTGTTCCGGCCCATGGCCCTGACCGTCGTCTTCGCGCTGGCCGGTTCGATGGTGCTGTCGCTGACGCTGATGCCCGTGCTGG
>JABRVU010000118.1:0-1711 GCA_039961895.1 Phycisphaerae bacterium
ACGAGATGCTCATCAACACGTGGTTGCAGGAGGACCTGGCCGCTCGACCGGGTGATGAAATCGACGTCCGCTATTACGTGATGAGCGCCGGCCGGAGCCTGATCGAACGGACCCATCGCTTCCGCGTGCGCGGGATCGTGCCGATGGCCGGCCTGGCCGCCGACGCCGACCTCATGCCCGATTACCCCGGATTCGCCGACGCGGAGAACTGCCGGGACTGGGAGCCCGGCGTGCCCATCGACCTGGACCGCATCCGCGACAAGGATGAACGGTACTGGGACGAGCACCGGGGCACGCCGAAAGCCTTCATCAACCTGGCGACCGGCCGGAGGCTGTGGGGCAACCGCTTCGGCGAGCTGACCGCGATCCGCTATCCGGCGGGAACGGACACGCGCGACCGGATCGCGTCGGCGTTCCGGGATCGTCTCGATCCGGCGGCCGTTGGTTTTTCCTTTCAGCCGGTGCGCGAGCGGGCCCTGGCCGCCGGAGGGCAGGGCCTGGACTTCGGCCAGTTGTTTCTGGGTTTCAGCTTCTTCCTGATTGCGGCGGCGCTGCTGCTGGCCGGCCTGCTGTTCGCCTTGAGCGTCGAACAGCGCGCCGAGGAGATCGGCACGCTGTTGGCCCTGGGTTTCCGACCGGAGCGCGTCCGCCGGCTGATGCTGCTGGAAGGCGGCGTGCTCGCCATCGCGGGGGCCTGCGTCGGAACGGCCGTCGGAGCCCTCTACACCCGCGCGATCCTCTACGGGCTGGGCACCTTGTGGCGCGGGGCCCTGGGCGTGTCATCGCTTCAGTATCACGCCGAGCCGGCCACGCTGGCCATCGGCTTTTCCGCGGGCGTGCTGACCGCCCTGGCCACGCTGGCGCTGAGCGTGCGGCGTTGTGCCCGGCGTCCGGCGGCGACGTTGCTTTCCGGATCGGCCGTCACGGACCCCACGGCAGTCTCGACGCGCGGCAGTCGGCTCGGCCGGGCGGTGGCGTGGCCGGCCTTCGGCCTGTCGGCGGTCATCCTGGCCCACAACGCTTGGAGGGGCGAGCGCTCGTCGGCCGGGGCGTTCTTCGCCGTCGGTGGCCTGCTGCTGATCGGCGGACTGGGCCTCGCCCACGCCCTGCTGGCCGCCCGCGGCCGGACCGACCGACCTGAAAGGATCACGCTGACGCGACTCGCTTCGCGCAACGCGGCCCGGCGACGCGGGCGCAGCCTGGCCACCCTCGGGATGCTGGCCTGCGGGAGCTTCCTGCTCGTGGCCGTCGGAGCCAACCGTCACGGGCCGCCGGACGAGCCCGACCGGCGATCCTCGGGCACCGGCGGCTTCGCCCTGTTCGCAGAGGCCACCCTGCCGATCCCCCACGACCTCAACACCGCTGCGGGACGCGACGCTTATGGACTGACCGCCGAACAGCTCGAGGGCGTGAGCATCGTCTCATTCCGCGTGCGCGAGGGCGACGACGCGAGTTGCCTCAACCCGCAACGGGCCCAGGTCCCGCGCCTGCTGGGCGTGGACCCGGCGGCGCTGCAATCGCGCGGGGCGTTCACGTTCGTCAAAACCGCCGCCGGCCAGTCCGATCGCGGTTGGAACCTGCTCAGCCGCGCCGCGACGGCCTCGGGCGACACGGTTCCGGCGATCGGCGACGAGGCCACCGTGACCTGGGGGCTGCACAAAAAGGTCGGCGACCTGATTCCGCTCGCCGACGAACAGGGTCGGAGCTTCTC
>JABRVU010000119.1:0-2144 GCA_039961895.1 Phycisphaerae bacterium
GAACTGGAGCGGATCGACGCCCAATCCGCCTTCCTGCGGGCCTGGGCCGAGTTTTACCTGGCCCTCAGTTCTCCCGACTCGGAAGCTCACCGGCAGGCCCGACTGACCGAACTGCTTGAAACCATCACCCGGCGATACGGATGGACGGCTCCGCAGCCCGGGCACGAGGTTCAGCGGTGCAGCGCCCTGCTGATGGCGGCGGTGGCGTCGCGGCTGACCGGCCAACCGGTCGAGGCCCGGCAATACGCGCGCGAGGTGCAGGAGGCCGTCTCCCAGGTGAAAGACCCGCTGGCCCGGAGCGGTCTCGGCAAGATCGTGCTTCTGGCCGTCCTGGAACAGATACGCTCGCCGCGCGACGCCGGCCGGCTCGATGATGCCCAGGCGACCCTGGACGAGGCCCGCGCCTGGGCCCGTCAGGCCCGTCCGGGCGACCTGACCGCGGAGCTGGCCCTCGCCTTCCTCGAACGGAGCATCATGGTTCGCCGGCTGGCGGCCGGCGGCCAGCCGGTCGAGCCGCAGCGCCTGATCTCGCCGCCCGACGCGCTGCCGCCGCTGCAACGGGCGGCCTCTCTTTCGCCGCAGCTCCGCGATGCCTTGTACGAGTTGTTGAGCGGAACGTCGGTGCCCGACGAGGATCCGCTGGGCGCCGGGCATTCGCCGTTCGCGGTGCAACTGATCTGCGGGTCGGCGCTGGCGGCCGGCAGCGCCGCGAGTCCCGCGCCGCGGAGCGAACGGCTCGGCCAGGTGGCCATCGGTCTGACCCAGGCGCTCCGCGCGCCGACGCCGCCGGAGCCGCAGACCCAGGGCGAACTGATGTTCCTGCTGGCCAGGGCCCACTATCTTTCCGACGCGCCGCTGGAGGCGGCCCGCGTGTTGTGCGAGCTGGTGGAGAAACTGCCGGCGCACGACCGGGCCGGTTCGGCCGCCGAGCAGGCCGTGGCCCTGGCCCAGGAGGCGCTGCGCCGCGAGGGCCCGGGCAGAGAGCCGGCCAGAGCCGTTTTCGTTCATGCCGGGCGGCTGCTTTGCAGGCACTGGCCGACTTCGCCGGCGGCCCGGCAGCTTCCGTTCTTTATCGCCGCCGCGCTGGACGAGGGCCGGCAATACGCCGAAGCCGCCGAGGCCTATGCCGCCGTCCCGCCCGATGATCCGCGGGCGCTGCGGGCCGCGTGGGGTCAGGCCCGATGTCTGCGCGAGGCGCTGAACCTGGCCCCGGCGACCCGGCCGGCCGATCTGCCCGCGGCCCAAGCGCTGGCCGGGAAGGCGTTGGCCGCGGCGCGCTCGGCCGAGCAACTGGCCCGAAGCACGCCGGACGCCGAGCCCTGCCTGGCCGCGGACATCACGCTCACGCTGGCGGGCCTGCTCGATCATTCCCTGATCGCCCGGCCGGAGGAGGCAATCCAGACGCTGGAGGGCTTTGAGCGCCGTCACGCGGGTTGTCCGGCCGCGACGGCCGCCATGCTCCGCGAGCGCGTCTCCGCCTATCGGCAGCTCAAGCGGATGGCCGAGGCCCGCGCGGTCATGGAGCAGGTGCTCACCGCCGACCCGGACAACGCGGGACCGATGATGGCCCGGCTGCTGGAAGCCATGCGCGAGGAGATGGAATCGGCCGGCGAGCGCGGCGATGCGGCTCAGCGCCGGTCGATCGCCCAGGAGGCGGCCCTGCTGGCCGAGCGGCTCGAACGCTGGGCCGACGGGCACCCCGGCAGGCTCGGCGCCGTCGAAACGCGGACCGTCGCGGTCTGGCGGGCCTGGGCGACGCTGGAGGCCGGCCGGCCCGACGAAGCCCTGGAACTCTACGATCGCGCCGCCCGCCTTGGCCCCCAGACCCGCCCGGAGGACCGGCCGCTGGACGCGGAAATCCGCCTGGGAAAGGCCGAATGCCTCCTGGAAGTGGGAAAACCCTCTGAGGCCCTCCCGCTGCTGGCCGCGGCGCTTCAGCAGGCCCCGGAGGATTCGCCCCTCTGGTGGCGGGCCTTCACCGGTACGCTGCGGGCGCACTCGGCCCTCGACCACGACCGCGCCCAGATCGTCCAGGCCGTCCGTCAGCAGCGCAGGCTCCACCCCGCGATGGGCGGCCCGCGCTGGAAACGCGAACTCGAGCAACTGGAGCGCGAAAACGCGCCGCCGGCCGAGGCCCCCGCCCC
>JABRVU010000120.1:0-3920 GCA_039961895.1 Phycisphaerae bacterium
GCCCTGGCGGGCCTTCCAGGCGGGATGCCATCCAACTCAACGAGGCAGTGAACCCAACCCCTGTGGCAAATCACCCACCTGGGACGACGGTGGAACCCTCGTCCAGAGGCGGTGGGGATCGTGACGGCCCGTGGGGCCCGCCGTGAAAAAGCATGAAGGGAGGGTAGGCGTCAAATGAAGTCGATGGGGCCGGGATCGGGCACCAGGCCGGCGCGGTGGCCCCGGCGGAGCAGCTCGCGCACCGCGGCCCGCCCGGTCTGTCCGTAGTCCAGCGTCCAGTGGTTGACGTACATGCCCACGAACCGATCGGCCAGTTCCCGGCCCATGTCCCGGGCGTAGGCCAGGGCGTGCTCGACGGCCGCGGCCCGGTGATCGAGCGAATACTGGATGCTGGCCTTCAGGATCGCGGTGACGGCCCGCATGTTGTCGGCCCCCAGGTCGCGGCGGATGACGTTCCCACCCAGCGGAAGCGGATAGCCGGTCTGCTCGCGCCACCATCGGCCCAGGTCCACGACGCAGGCCAGCCGCTGGTTCTGATAGGTGAGCTGCCCTTCGTGGATGATCAGCCCGGCGTCGGCTTTTCCGGCGGCCACGTGGTCGAGGATGCGGTCGAACATGACCACCTCATGCTCGAAAGCTCCCTTTCCCAGGCACAGGTTCAAGGCCAGAAACGCGGTGGTCATGGTGCCGGGCACGGCGATGCGCCTGCCTTTCAGGTCCGCCGGGGCCATGGGGGTCCGGGCCACCACCATCGGCCCGTAGCCGTCGCCCATGCTCGAACCGCAATGGGTCAGGGCGTACCTGTCGGCCACGTAAGGGTAGGCGTGGATGCTGATGGCGGTGACGTGCAGCTCGCCGCGCAAGGCCCGCTCGTTGAGCGTCTGGATGTCCTGAAGCACGTGCTCGAACCGCCAGGGGCCCGAATCGACCTTGCCGGCGGCCAGACCGTAGAACATGAAGGCGTCATCCGGGTCGGGGCTGTGGCCGAGGAGGAGAACTTCGGGATGACTTTGGCTCATCGAAGACCCTCAACGAGGCTGCTGAAAGACATCATCCCCTCTTTCCTTTCGGTTTGGGAAACCGACGCTTCTTGCCGCTGGCGTGCACAAGTCCTTGGTCGCCGGCAAATAGCGTAGGGTCGCCGTCAGAACTGGGAATCGAAGCGTCGAACAAAGCCGCTGCTACGAACTGAGACCATGGATCGAGTTCCTTGACCAACGTTTTGATTTCTTCCTTCGTTTTCCAGCTTACCGTCTCACGACCGAATTCTTGGTCCAATGCCTGGCGCCGAATGACGGTTCGACCTCCAACCGTTATTTCGTGAATGAAGGCCAGGTGCTGCGAACCCATCCGGCTGCGCACATCGTGGATGAATCCCACCGGCCGGACCTTTCTCACCTGGGCGCCGATCAGTTCCTCATCGATCTCGCGGCGCAGGCAGTTTTCGAACACCTGGTTCGGCTTGGCCTCATCCCAATCCCGTTGCTCAGCATGGCCGCCAACAAGCAGCGTATGCTTCCCCTGCAACTCCTTCCGATCCACGTCCGAACGTCTCTTTGCACAGAAATACTTGCCTTCGGTATTCACGAGGACCGCGTAAGGCACAACCTGTTGTACATCGAGAGTTTTTTCGGCGCTTTCTCTCGCCAGGAATCGCGGCTTGTTGCTGTTCAGAATGCTCGCCACGGTTTTCTCGATCTGTTCATCCGACGATTCAAATCCCTTGAAATCGACGGGGGTGGTAACGAGCAAGACCTGGGCGGAGAGTTCTTGGATCAACTTGACTATCCTCTCGGCTATGACGTACGCAATCTGCTGAAAGCTGGGGCGCCTGCCCGATTGATCCTGGAAAGACGTGTCCACATGGTAGACGAGATCGAACTGATCGCTCAAACGATTCGCCACAGATTTGTAGGCGTCCTTGAGCTTATCCAGGATGTCCGCATTCATCACGGAACCGGCCTCTAGGGTCAACTTGTCTTCGGTTTCCCTCCTGAGCGATGTGGCATGGTCCGCCGTGAACAGGAAGACCATGTTCTGCCGGCAGCGCCAAAGATCACGTGCAAAAAAACCAACAATGCAGTCGCGGTCCTCCTCGCTGAGGCGACCTTCGGCCTTTCTCAAGTACTCCATCCAGCCCGCCACGTCAAAGAGCCCTCGATCGAGAAGAACCAAGTGGGGCGGGGGGTTCGTGCTGCAGTCTACCAGGATCTGCTGGAGAGCATAACAACCTGACCAGGTATTGAAGGCCAACCAATCATCCCGGAGTCCTTGGGGCGTGCGAAGGGATGCGCCTTCGGCCGGCTGGAGCACGTCAAAGCCCATCCTCTTGAAGAAATGGCCGACGATGCCGATGATTGCGCTCTTCCCTGATTTGGGTGAACCCGCGAACTCGATGAAGAGTGGCAACTTGACTTCTGATTCTCTGGCAAGCATCGCTTTCCGGGCCGCCTTGCACTCCTCAGCGAGACTGGACAGTGCTTCGTCTGATGGCAGGCCTTCGGGTATGTGAAGCGGCTGCACGTGCGACCTCCCTTCAGCACTCGCCTTCTTGCAGTAGCACGGCGTCTGATGGCCAACCGGCAGGTAACGAGGTTGCGGAACCGGTTTTCCATCGCCTTGAGCAGACTCCATTCACGCCGCTTTCGCCGTGTCAACCTCATCCAGCGCTTCCTTGGGGGTACGGCCGAACGCAGAGCATGAAACCAGGTCCGGGATATCGGCGATATAGCCCTCATCCTCCTCGCTGAAAAGATGTTGGTATGGTAGTCCTTCATCCGTCATCTATTCAACCCCAATAGCCTGTCCAGTTCGGCATGGTCGCTGACGGCCGTGATCGTGCAGGCCAGCTCGAGGGTTTCGTCCGGCTGGAGGGTGCGCAGCCAGCCGCGCTGCCGGTCGATGGGGCGGCCTTCGACGCCGGCGGTCATGGGTTCCAGGGCCCCGGTATATTCGCCCGGGGCCCAGTGCTGCCAGTTGCCCAGCCGCGGATAGTGGGCCTTGGAATACTCGATCCTGACGCCGAAGCCCCGGCGGCGGTTGACCACTCCGACGACGACCTGTCCGGCCGGGTCCGCGGGCGGGTCGATGTAGGTGAAGAACTCGCCGCTGCCGCGATGGGCGGACATCGGCTCGGGCGCTGAGCGGTAATCGTTGCCGGGCGCGAACCAGGCGGCGCTCTCCCCCAGCGGGGTCAGCCGGCCGCCGTAGCAGTACGTGCTCGCCCCCGGCTCCAGCAGCGGGTAGCCGAAGTTGATGTGCAGCAGCCAGGCGTGCTCGACCGGCTCGTTGCCGCGGTTGGTGAACACGTCGCGGACCCGGATCGACGGCGAACCCAGCGTGCTGGAGAGCGTGCGACGCAGCTCGACGTTGGGGTTGAACACCCGGGCGGTGCGCACCAGGGCGGTGATGCTCATCTCGTATTGCCCGCGGGACGGATCGGGGTTGACGATGGCTTCCAGGATCGCCGGGGTGTTCGAGTGCGTGCCGTGCAGGCCGTACTCGACGCCGTCCTCCACGAAGGGTCCGCCGGTGTTGAGCGGGCCGCAGCTCACCAGCAGCCCGCCGTAGAAACCCTTGAGCCAATCGAGCCCCCGCCCGTACGCCGGCCGGGGCGCCGTGATCCCGGTCAGCGAATGCCAGGTCAGCGACTGGCCGAGGAACTCGGCGTCGGCGACGTCCAGGCCGCGGTCGAGCACGACCTTGTAGCGCAGACCCCCGCCGGTGTTGACCCAGGCGATGCGCACGCCCCGCCCGGGGCCGTTGTCCAGGACCGAGGTCTCGATCCCGCCGAGCTGGAACGGGTTGGCGACCGGGGCGCCGGCGAAGGGCTGGCCGCTGGTGGGATACGTTTGCGATGACGCCACGGATGAAGCCTCCTCGAATCAGCCGGCCGGGACTCCGAAAGGCCCGGCCGGGTG
>JABRVU010000121.1:0-3952 GCA_039961895.1 Phycisphaerae bacterium
CGGCGGGGCCGTGCGGCTCTCCGTCCAAGGCACCGTCCACGTGGACGGGTTGCTCGACGCCGACGGCGCCAACGCCCCGAACGGCGGCGGCGGGGCGGGCGGAAGCGTCCTCATCACCGCCTACCAGTTCCAGGGCGCGGGCCTGATTACCGCACGTGGCGGCAACGGCACCGACAACCTGCGCGGCGGCGGCGGCGGCGGACGCATCGCACTCTTCTACAGCGCGTTCACCGACTTCCTGAACACCCAGGTGCTCGTCAACGGCGGCGCCGGTTTCCAGGCCGGGCAGCCCGGCACGATCCATCTGGCCACCGGGGCGGCACCCGTGCTCGAGCCAATCGCGGACGACAGCGTGCCGGAAGGCGCTTCCTACGACGGTCCGGTTCCGTTCGTCTCGGCCGGCGTGCCGCCGTTCGTGTTCGAGCTGGTCTCCGGACCGGCCGGCATGACCATCGACGAACTCACCGGCCGGGTGGCGTGGAGCTACGCGACCGCCGGTGGAAGCCCTTACACCGTCTCCATCCGGGTCAACAATCCCTTCGGCTCAGACGAGAAGAGCTATCAGCTTACCGTCGTGCCCTCGGCTCCGGTCATCGCGGAGATCGCCGACGGCACCTTCGAGATCGGTTCGTCCTACGTCGGTCCGCAACCGGTTCTTACCCAGGGAACGCCACCCGTTGCCTGGTCGATCGTCACGGCCCCCGACGGCACCCAGATCGACGTCAACACCGGCGTGGTCACCTGGAACACGCCGGTGGTCGAGGGCAACCCCCACGTGTTCACCATCCGGGCGACCAACGCTCTGGGCAGCGACGATGAGAGCTGGCACATCAGCGTGCAGGCCCCGCCGATCATCGACGAGATTCTCGACGTGACCATCGCGGAGGGGTCGAGCTACACCGGGCCGCTCCCGACGCTGTTGCAAGGCGCGCCGGCGCCGACCTGGTCGCTGATCGCCGCTCCGGCGGGCATGTCCATCGACACGAGCACCGGCGTGGTGAGCTGGCCCAACGCCACCGCCACCGGCAGCCCGCACACCGTCACCATCCGGGCCCTCAACGTCCGCGGCAGCGACGACGAGAGTTGGCAGGTCACGGTCGAGCCGGCGGCGCCGCTCATCGCCGCCATCGAGGACCAGGTCACGCTGGTCGGGCAGCTTTTCGTCGGGCCGATGCCGGTGTTGCTGCAAGGCTCGCCGGGGGTCGTCTGGTCGCTGGCCGGCACGCCTCCGGCGGAGATGACCATCGACCCGGACACGGGCGTGGTCTCCTGGGCCTCGCCGACGGCCGAGGGGAGCCCCTACACCGTCACGCTTCGGGCCGAGAACGCGATCGGCGCCGACGAAGTGAGCTTCCTGCTGAGCGTGCTGGTACCGCCGATCATCGCCGAGATTCCCGACGACGTGATCCAGGAGGGTTCGCCCTACACCGGGCCGGTTCCGGTGCTTGCCCAGGGTTCCCCACCGGTCACATGGTCGCTGGTGGCCGCGCCGGCCGGCGCGACCATCCACGCGAGCACCGGCGTGGTGAGCTGGCCGAACCCGACGGCGGCCGGCAGCCCGCACACCATCACGATCCGCGCGACCAACGCGGTGGGCGCCGACGACGAAAGCTGGCAGTTGGGCGTGACCGCGATACCGCCGGTGATCGCGGCGCTTCCCGACGCGGCCATACCCGCCGGCCAGCCGTATCAACAGACGGTCACGCTCGTCCAAGGCAGCGCCCCGATCGCCTGGTCGCTGGTTTCGCCGCCTGAAGGCATGACCATCAGCCCGGCTGGCGTCATCGAGTGGCCGAACCCCACCGAGGTCGGCAGCCCGTTCACCATCATCGTCCGGGCCGAGAACGTCGCCGGTTTCGACGAGGAAGAGTACGTCCTGGCCGTGGGCTTCGCGCCGGTGATTCAGGAGATCGCGGATGTCGAGGTCAACGAGGGAGCGCCTTACACCGGTCCGACGCCGGTCCTGTTGGCCGGCTCGCCGCCGGTGATGTGGTCGCTGCTGGTGGGGTCCGAGGGCATGACCATCGACCCGGACACCGGCGTGGTCAGTTGGGCCAAGGCGGTCGCGGCGGCCAGTCCGCACGTGGTGCGCATCAAGGCCGAGAACGTCTTCGGCTCGGACACCGAGGAGTGGCTGCTGGCCGTCCCGGTGAGCTACACGGCCAGCGTGTCCACGGCGGTGACGATGGCCCCCTCGGGGACGCCCGTGCTGCTGGAGGGCGACGCCGTGCTGCTGCCGGGCGGGACCGATCCGGCCGCCGACGTGCCCGTCACCATCCGCGTCCGCGTGCAGGGTACCCGCCGGATCATCAAGGCCCAGACCAACGCGGCCGGGCACTTCGCGGCCCTGTTCAACCCCCTGCCCACCGAGGCTGGGTTCTACGAGGTCGGCGCCGACCACCCGGCCATTCCGACCGACCAGACCCAGGACACCTTCACGCTGGTGGGGATGCGGACCAGCCCGCTGGCCGGCAGCCTCACGGTCACGCCGGGCGGCAACGGCCAATCGAGCCTGGTGCTGCGCAACCTCGGCGACACGCCGCTGTCGGGCATCAGCGCGACCGTCGAGGGCGCTCCGCCCGACGTCGAGGTGCAGTACAACGCCCCGGCTTCGCTCAATCCGCTCGAACAGGCCCGGGTGGACTTCACCGTGGTCTCCACTGGCGGCGGCAATTTCCACGGGCTGGTCAACCTGGTGTTCACCAGCGCCGAGGGCGCGACGGCGCGGTACGAGCTGGATCTGACCGTCCGGCCGCCGCAGCCGGTCTTGCAGAGCGATCCGCCGGAGCTGGCCGCCGCCATGTTGCGCGGCGAGCAGACCATCGTCCCGTTCGTGGTCACCAACATCGGAGGGTCGGTGACCGGCCCGCTGACCATCCAGGTGCCCTCCGAGCCGTGGCTGACGGTGATCTCGCCCAATCCGACGGCCTCGCTGGCTCCCGGCGAATCGACCACCATCGAGCTTCAGCTTCTGCCGCCGCAGAACCTGGTGCTCGGTCCCTATGCCGGTTCGCTGAACGTGGGCCGGGTCGGAGTGGTAAACCTCAACGTCCCGTTCACCTTCACGGCCATCAGCGAGGGCAAGGGCGGCCTGCGCGTCATCGCCGAGGACGAGTTCACCTATTGGGGCGCGGGCAATCCGCCGCTGGCCGGGGCCAGCGTGGTCCTCAAGGACCCGATCAACGGCGCGATCGTCGCCACCGGCGTCACCGACGCGGACGGCGTGCTCTTCGAGGACCTGACCGAGGCCTATTATGCTTTCGAGGTCACCGCGCCCGATCACACCAGTGCCTCCGGCACCGTTCTGGTGCCCGCCGGGCGGGTGAAGACCATCCGCCCGTTCCTGTCGCGCGAGGTGGTCAGCTATTCATGGGAGGTCAAGCCCACGACCATCACCGACGTCTACAAGCTGGTGGTCGAGGCCGTGTTCGAGACCAACGTCCCCGCGCCGGTCGTGACCGTCGATCCACCGCACGTGGACCTTGATACGCTGGGCTGCGAGGCCCAGATCGACTTCACCATCACCAACCACGGACTGATCACCGCCAACGAGATGAGCTTCAACGTCGCCAGCAGCAGCCGCTGGGAGGTGACGGCGCTGGTCACCGACATCGGCGACCTGCCGGCGCACACCTCGGTGGTGGTGCCGGTCCGGTTCCGCAACAAGCTCTGCCCGGCGGGCGGGGCCGGGGGCGTGGAACTGGCTTCCCATCTGCCCGGAGCGGATGCGGCCGGCTGCGACAACCCCGCTGCCCAGGTCATCTGGAACCTGGTCTGCGGGACGAAGCGCTTCTACGGCACCGGCGTGGCCATGACCCAGGCCAGCTCCTCCTGCCCGGGCGGCGTCGGAGGCGGGAGCGGTGGCGGAAGCGGCGGCGGGATGATCATCGTCACGCCGCATCCCAGCAAGAAGCAGCCATGCGACCCGTGCGACTTCGACCTGGCCTTGGGG
>JABRVU010000122.1:0-6547 GCA_039961895.1 Phycisphaerae bacterium
GCGATCCACCCACGAGTATGATGAAGGGGAAGGGTCGGGGAACCGGCCGCCCCGGCGGCAGGCCCCGTCACCCCGCGCCACGGATGCACCTTGCGCCGCCTGGCCGTCGGTTGACCCTGCCGGCCCGTACCGATACCATCGGCCGTGGATCGAGCGGCGGAGTGACTTCAGATGGCGGTGGCGATCGGCTCGGACTTGAAGGCGGACCTCGAGGCGGTGGTCGGGCCGCACGGGTTGATCGCCGCCGCCGAAGAGCTGCTGGTCTACGAGTGCGACGGCTATACGCTGGCCAAGAACGCCCCCGATGCCGTGGTCTTCCCCGAATCCACCCGCCAGGCCGCCGACGTGCTGCGCGTGTTGCACCGCCACGGCGTGCCGTTCATCCCTCGCGGGGCGGGAACCAGCCTGGCCGGCGGCTGTCTGCCGGTCGAGGGGGGCGTCTTCATCAGCACCGCGCGGATGAAGCGCATCCTGCGCGTCGATGCCCGCAACCGCCGCGCCCGGGTCGAGGCGGGGGTCATCAACCTCAACGTCAGCCACGCGACGGCCGGCTGCGACCTGCACTACGCCCCCGATCCCTCCAGCCAGATGGCCTGCACCATCGGCGGCAACGTCGGCACCAACGCCGGCGGTCCGCACACGCTCAAGTACGGCGTCACCGTCAACCACACGCTGGGCGCGACGCTGGTCCTGCCCGACGGGCGGGTCGTCGAGGTCGGCGGCGAGGTCGAGGACGCACCGGGCCTGGACCTGACCGGCGTGGTGGTCGGCAGCGAGGGCACCTTCGGGCTGATCACCGAGGTGATCGTGCGGCTGACGCGGAACCCGGCAGCGGTCCGAACCATGCTGGGGGTCTTCGAGAGCGTCGAGGACGCCACCCGCACCGTCGGCGACGTCATCGGGGCGGGTATCGTGCCGGCGGCCCTGGAGATGATGGACAAGCTCATCATCCGCGCCGTCGAGGGCAAGTATCACTTCGGCTTCCCGTTGGACGCCGAGGCCGTGCTGATCATCGAGCTGGACGGGCTGGAGGCCGGCATCGACGGCCTGGCCGAGCGGGTCATCGAGATCTGCCGCAGTAATAAGGCCCGCGAGGTGCAGCGGGCCACGACGCCCGAGCAGCGCATGGCCCTGTGGAAATGCCGCAAGCGGGCCTTCGGGGCCATCGGGCGGCTGGCGCCCAGCTATTGCACGCAGGACGGCGTGGTGCCGCGGGCCAGGCTGCCCGACATCCTGCGCTTCATCCAGGCCACGGCCCGCAAGTACGACCTGACCATCGCCAACGTCTTCCACGCCGGCGACGGCAACATCCACCCCATCCTGCTGTTCGACGAGCGCGACGCGGACCAGACCCGCCGCGTGCTCGAGGCCAGCGCGGACATCCTGGCCGAGTGCGTGCGCATGGGCGGCAGCGTCACCGGCGAGCACGGCATCGGGGTCGAGAAGCTCGAGCCGCTCAAGCTCATGTTCAACGAGCGCGACCTGGCCGCCCAGCGGCGGCTGCGCGAGGTCTTCGACCCCGACCGGCGGGCCAACCCGTACAAGATTTACGCCACCGGCGCGGCCTGCGTGGAGGTGCTCAAGCCCATGCGCCGGGCGGCGCTGTGAAGCGAATCATGCTCGAAGACCTGCGACGACAGTTCGGTGCACAGGTGAGGCCGGTCGCCGACGGCCAGGGCGTCGTGGCGGCAGTCGCGCCCCGCGACCTCGAGCAGGCCCGCGCCGTGGTCGCCTGGGCCGAGCGCGGCGGCCATCAGCTCGTGCCGGCCGGGGCGGGCACCAAGCGGCATTGGACCAGCCCGCCGCATGGTCCGGCCGTCGCGCTGGACCTGCGCGGCCTGTCGCGGGTGGTCGAGTATTCGCCCGAGGACATGACCATCACCGTCGAGGCCGGCATCACCCTGGGGGCCTTGCAGGAGCACCTGGCCCGCAACGGCCAGCGGCTCACGCTCGACCCGCCGCACCCCGACCGGGCCACCATCGGAGGCATCCTGGCCGCCAACGACAGCGGGCCGATCCGATTCGGCTTCGGGACGGCCCGCGACATCGTCATCGGCATGAGCATGATTCAACCCGATGGCGAAATCATCAGATCAGGCGGCAAGGTGGTCAAGAACGTGGCCGGCTACGACCTGCACAAGCTCTACATCGGCAGCTTCGGCACGCTGGGCCCCATCGCCACGGTGACGTTCAGGCTCCGGCCGGTCCCGGAGGCCCGCGGCCTGGTGGTGCTGGCCCCGGCTGACGCCGTGGAGGCCGAACAGATGATCGCGACGACGCTGGCCGGCCGGACCCGCCCGGTGATGATCGAGCTGCTCAACGCCCGCATGGCCGCGACGGTCGGGCTGCCCGCCCGGCTGACGCTGGTCATCGGCTTCGAGGACAACGCCGAGGCCGTCCGTTGGCAGTGCGCGACCCTCGTCCAGGAGCTGGGCGGCGCGCCGCTGGGCCCCGCCGAGGGCCGGCGCGTGTACCAGGCCCTGTGCGAGGCGGCCGGAGCCGACGTCGCGACCAGCTTTAAGGCCGCTGTGCCCGGCTCCGAGACGGCCGGGTTCGTCCAGCGGGCCGACCGCCGGCCCATGCGATTGATCGCCCGCGCCGGCAATGGAATCGTTTACGGCCTGCTCGAGGAGCCGATGCCGGATGAGGCCTGGCGGGACCTGGAAGAACGGACGGCGGCCTGCGGCGGGAGCCTGCACCTCCGCGGGCGACTGCCGGGCGCGATCCTGCCGCGGTTCGGCCGCCGGCGCGGAGATGCCTGGCTGTCGGAGGATATCCAACGGGCCTTCGACCCCCAGGCCACCTTCGCGCCCGAGCGGCTGGGTTTCGCCGCGGTGTCTTGAGGAGCATTCGAGTCGGTTATGTACGACGTCAAGCTCGAACCTCGGATCAGCGAACGCTTCTTCGACTGCGTGCACTGCGGCCTGTGCCTGGGCCAGTGCCCCACCTACGCCCAGACCGGCGACGAGAACGACTCGCCGCGCGGGCGCATTTATCTGATGCGCCGGCTGCATGAGGGCCACATCCAGCCGGGCGATCGCGTCCTGCGCCACCTGAGCCTGTGCCTGGACTGCCGGGCCTGCGAGACGGCCTGCCCGTCGGGCGTGCGCTACGGCTCGCTGATCGAGGCCATGCGCGGCCGGTTCGCCGTCGCCGGGCTCGGCAAACCCGCCAGGAACTGGGCCGACCGGCTCCTCGACAGGTTCATGTACGACGTGTTTCCCTACCCGCGCAAGCTCAACCGCTGGTTGTGGCTGGCCCGGCTGGGGCAGGCCATCGGCTTCAACGAATTCCTGCGTGCCAGCGGGCTGATCCACCTGCTGCCCGGCCCGTTGGCCAAGATGGAGGCCATGCTCCCGCCCGACCTCGTCCGCTGCGAGCCGCTGCCGGCCCATGCCCGCCCGCCGGGCAAGGTCCGGGCCCGCGTGGCCCTTTTCCGCGGCTGCGTGAGCGAATCCATCTTCGGCCCGACCAACCGGGCCACCTGGCGCGTGCTGCTGGCCAATGACTGCGAGGTGTTCGTGCCGGATTCTCAAGGCTGCTGCGGGGCCATTCACCATCATGGCGGCAGGCACCGCGAGGCCCAGGAAATGGCGAAGGCCAACATCGCGGCCTTTGAGGCCCTCGGTCCCGACGTCGACGCCTACGTCACCAACGTCGCCGGCTGCGGCACCATGCTCAAGGAATACGAGGAGCTGTTGCACGACGATACGGCCTGGGCCGAGCGGGCCCGGCGGTTCGTGGGCAAGATGAAGGACATCAACGAGTTTCTGGCCGCCCTGCCGCTCAAGCCGCCCACCCGGCCGCTGCCGATGAAAGTGACCTATCACGAGGCCTGCCACCTCTGCCACGGCCAGCAGATCCGCGCTCAGCCGCGGGCCCTGCTCAAGGCCATTCCCGGGCTTGAACTCATCGAACTGCCCGAGAGCGACTGGTGCTGCGGTGCGGCCGGCACGTACAACCTCACCGAGCCGGAGATGTCCGCCAAGCTGGCCGAACGCAAACTGGCCAACGTGGATTCGACCGGGGCGGAGGTGGTGGCGACGGCCAACGCCGGCTGCCTGATGCAACTGTTGCAGCACGTCCGGGCATCCGGCCGGCGGGTGCGCGTGGTCCACCCCATCGACCTGCTCGACGCCGCCTACGCCGCGAGCCCGGCCGCCATGAGTACCTCTTAAAACCCCGACAACCGACCGGCCGGAAGCAGGTCCCACACGGTCTTGGGGATAGGCGCTTAATCGAACAACTCCGGCTGGCGTGGGTCCTGGACGCGGCTCTCGAATGAGCCTTCGAGCGTCTCGGTGACGACGCGGTCGCCGGGGCGGACCTGGTCGGGGCGGGTGATGATGACGCGCCCGCGCTTGAGGCGGGTGATGGTGAACCCGCGGGCCAGGGTCTTGCGGAAACTGGTGGCCTCCAGCCGGGCCTCGAACGAATCGAGCGCCTGGCGCTGGAGGGCCAGACGATGGCTTGCCGCGCGCAACAGGCGTTGGTAACCCGACGCCAGGGCTTGTGCTTCGGCCGACAGTTTCATCGCCGGGCGGGCGGCGCCCAGCCGCTCCTCGAGCCGTTCGACGGCCCGCCGGACTTCGCGGACCCGGTGTTGCACGGCCCATTCCAGCCGTCGCCGGGCGTGGTCGAGTGCGTCGCGGGCCCGCTCCAGGATCGTGGCCGGCGAGCGCGCCGCCAGCCGAACCGCCGAGCGGTTCAGAAGCTCACGATAGCGGGCCAGCAGCCGAACGCAGCCCAGCGAAAGCCGGGCCATGACTTCGTCAAGCCGTTGTTCGGCCCGACGGATCAGCCCGCGCGGGTCGCGGAGCCATTCGAGCCGTTCGACGGCCGCCAGGTCGGCCCGCTCGCGGTCCAGCCGATGCCGCACCGCCCGCCGCAGCCGGGATTCGAGGCCGGCCAGCAGGTCCAGCACTTCCTCGAGCACCGGGCAGGCCAGCTCGGCGGCGGCCGTGGGCGTGGGCGCTCGCAGATCGGCGACCAGGTCGGCGATGGTGACGTCCACCTCGTGGCCGACCCCGCTGATGACGGGGATGCGGCTGGCGAAGATGGCCCGGGCGACCGGCTCCTCGTTGAAGGCCCAGAGGTCTTCGATCGAGCCGCCGCCGCGGGCGACGATCATCACGTCGATGCCGCCGAGCGTGCCGGCCAGGCGGTTGAGCCGGGCGATGGCGCCGGCGACATCGGCGGCGGCCCCCTCGCCCTGGACCCGCACCGGGTGCAGCAGCACCGACGCGCACGGGAACCGCCGCCGGAGGGTGTGCAGGATGTCGCGGATGGCCGCTCCCGTCGGGCTGGTCACCACCGCGATGGTCCGCGGAAAACGCGGAATCGGCTTCTTTCTCGCCGGGTCGAAGAGGCCCTCGCGGCCGAGTTTTTCGTGCAACTGGCGAAAGGCCAGCTCGAGCGCCCCCACGCCGCGCGGCTCCAGCCGGCGAATCTGGAACTGGTACTGCCCGCGCGCCGCGTAGACGTCGACGTGGCCGGTGGCGACCACTTCCAGCCCGTCGGCGGGTTTGAACTTGAGGCCCGCCGCCGCCGATTTCCACATCACCGCCCGGATTTCACCGCCGTCGTCCTTGAGCGTCAGGTACAGATGACCGCTGCCGTGCCGGGTGAAGTTGCTGATCTGGCCGACCAGGTGAATGGTGCCGGGCAGGTGATCGCCCAGCACGCGCTGGATGAGGGCGTTGAGCTGCGAGACGGTCAGCAGCCTGGGCCCGCCGGCGGCCGGCGGCGGCACGGGAGATGGCTGCGAAAACAGGGGGCGTTCAGAGGCCATCGTCGTCAGATCCGTCGGCGGCAGGAGGGTTCGGGGTTCGGGAAACAGGGGAGCCGCGGGACGATCGCGGATTGCGGAGCGCGGAATGCGGATTGATAGGCAGTCCCCTCCATGGGTAAGGACCAGACTCGAAGGTCGAGAGGCGGTGAACGAAGCGGGGCTTGCGGACGGCGACGCATGGTCGGCGCGCCGCCGTCACCGCGAGCAATCCGCGATGCGCGATCCGTAAACCGACGTCGTGCGGTTCAGTCGTCATTGTCGCCCTGCTCCGCGGTGGTCGGGGCCGTGGCGCAGACCTGGACGCGCTCGACGTGGAGGGCCTTGCCGGTGGCGGCGTCCACGCGGACGACGATGCCGCTGAGGCGGGGGTCGTCAACGGCCACGTCGAATTGCGTCGGGATGGCCGTCAGCAGGTTGCGGATGACGCGGTCCTTGCGCCGGCCGAGCACGGAATCATAAGGCCCGGTCATGCCCAGGTCGGTGATGTAGGCGGTGCCCCCCGGCAGGACGCGCTCATCGGCGGTGGGGACGTGGGTGTGCGTGCCGAACAGCAGGCTGATCCGCCCGTCGAGATACCATCCCAAGGCCACCTTTTCGCTGGTGGCCTCGGCGTGGACGTCGACCACGATGATCTTCACGTCGTGCGGAAGCTGGGCCAGCACGCGGTCGGCGGCCTTGAAGGGGCAGTCGGTCGGCGGCTTCATGAACAGCCGGCCCAGCAGCGACAGGACGGCGACCTTCGGCCCGGGCGCCGTC
>JABRVU010000123.1:0-3233 GCA_039961895.1 Phycisphaerae bacterium
CGCCTTCCGCGAAACCGACGGCGGCGAGCGAATCAGGCACGGCCACCGGCACCGGTCCGAGCGGAAACCCCCCGGCCAGGTTGCGAGCCTTCAGCGGATCGCTGCCCAGGTCGAACCACTGCCGGATGATGCCCTCCGAGAACACCAGCTCGAAGCGTTCGCCCGAGCCCACCACCAGCCGGGCGCCCTCCGCGCGGACGTACAGTTCCCCGGGCGCCGCCGGCGACGAGCCGAAGACCTGTTTCGCGTTGTTGACCAGGATCAGATCGTCCAGGCACAGCTCGATCGGCGACTCCAGCGGATCGCACCAGAAGCGCAGCTCGCGCACGTCGGCCAGATTGATCTGGTCGGAGAGCAGCCCCAGGTCGATGCGCACGAGGTTCCACCCCGGCTCCAGGGCGATCCGCGGCGCGGCATAGGTCAGGGGCACGTCCGTTCCGCTGCGGGCGCTGAAGTGAAAACCGCTCAATGCCCGCGGGCTGAACACGCTGAAGATCAGCAGGTTGTAGGGCGTCCAGTCGCGGAGCAGGGCCCACTGCCCCTCCGGCGTGTCCGCGGCCCAGACGCGCTGCGACGAATCGGTGAAGGCCATGCGCAGTCCGCCCACGCCGGTCTCGCGGCGCGACTGGCGGGTGGTCAGCTCGACCTGCCCGCCGCCGCGCGGGGGCTCGCGGTGGAAGAGCGTGGCCTGGGCCGGCGTCTCGAAGTCGGCCAGCACCTGGAACTTCCTCGAGGCCAGGTCTTCGTAGGTCTTCATCATGCGGTCGAGCGTGGGCGTTCCGCCCGGCCCGCCCGCCGAGGGGCCCCGCGGGCCCAACAGGTTGCAGCCCGGCGCGACCGACAGCGCGGACAGGCACGTCCAGACCGGGATGGAGAGGACGAAAGTCGTTGCACGCATGACGGCGCCTCGGCAGGTGGCCGGGAAAAGACGATAGGATGCGCCGGCGGGCCGGTCAACCCCGCGGCGCGTTGGCGGAACCGCCGCGCTTCGGGTTTTGCTCACACACGGCCCCCGGCCGCCCGCGTGGCGCCGATGCGCGGTTGAACTCGAGGCCGCGGGCTTGTAGCCTGGGTTGCGCCCACGCATCGGCGAACGTCACGCACGGCTGGAGCGACCGGAGGAGGGCGGGAGCGAACGCGATGAGTCCGACGACTCCGCCCGCCATACCCTCCGCCATGACGGAGCAGCCATGAGCCCTCAACCCGACGCTTACACGTTCATACCCGATCTGACCGCGGATCAGCAGATACCGGCCAAGGGTGTCCTCAGTCAGACCCTTTATCAGGGCGATGACGCCAAGGTGGTGCTGTTCGGCTTCGCGGCCGGTGAGGAACTCTCCGAACATACCGCCTCGATGCCGGCCATGCTGCACTTCCTGCGAGGCGAAGCCCGACTGACCCTGGGCGGCGACGCGATCGAGGCCCGCGCCGGCGCCTGGGTGCACATGCCCGCCCACCTGAAGCACAGCATCACGGCCCGCACGCCGGCGGCCATGCTGCTGATCCTCAACAAAGCGGCGAAGACCTGACCCGCCCGTGGGCCCGGCAATCAGCAGAGCGATCGGTCATCGATGAGAGGTGTGATTCGAGAACCTCGTTCCGAACCCGGCGCGACCCCGCGATCCGGCGCGCGGGTGAAGGTTGCGGTCCCGCTTACTCCCCCGGCAGCAGGCCCGGTAACTGCCGGCTCCAGCCGGTGATGGCGGTGAACAGCTCGGGGTCTCGTTCGGGCGCCCGGGTGTGCCCGCCGAAGGTGAAATAGCGGCTCTTGGGCTCGGGCAGGGCCTGGTAGAAGAGGTCCTGCTCGCTGGGCGGGACGATGGTGTCGTCGCTGGGCGTGATGAGCAGAATCGGGACGCGCAGGTCGTCGAAGAAGGGCTCAGGCAGCATGAACGGCGGAAGCAGGGCCGCCCACCAGCCGCCGGCCACCGCCGCGAAGGGCACCAGCAGAAAGTTGGCCCGCTCCATGACCCACAGCGGGGGCAGATGATGAGGGAAGAACGGGCCGTAGAGAATCAGCCCGACCGCGTCGTCGGGCTCCAGCGCGGTGATGGCCACCGCCGGCAGACAGCCCAGCGAAATGCCGGTGTGGATGATCTTCCGACAGCTCGGCTCGGGGCGCGAGCGCAGATAGCCGAGGGCCGCGTGGGTATCGTGCTCGAAGTTGCGGAAGTCCTTGATGCCCTCGCTGGCCCCGAAGCCCTGCCAGTCATAGACCAGGACGTTGAAGTCGCGTTCGGCACCGGCCACGAGCAGGGGCATGAACCGGCCGATGTTGCCCTCCATGCCGGTGTGGACCAGGAAGGTTCCCCGGGCGGTGCCGTTCTGAGCCGGGACGAACCAGGCCGAGATCATCGCCCCGTTGGCCGACGGGAAGCGCACGTCCTCGAAAGTCTGGCCGAAGTCGGCCGGCGTCTGCTCCGAAGGCGGCCAGGGGCGCAGCAGGAAACGATCCAGAGCCTGAACGTCCACCCCGCAACCGCATAACGCCGTCAGGCCGCCGGCCAGGATCCAAGCCAACCATCCTTCACGCCGACGACATGAGATCATCCTGTGCCTCACGGAGGCTCCATTTCCCGCGGTCCACTGACCACGATCGCTTGTGAATCGGCCGAACCCGGCGGGATAGATTAAGGGATGGGAGCGATAATGAAAAACGTGCGACGGCGGTGACGCGCCGGGCCGGCCGCGCCGGCGTCTCGCTGCGTGCCTCACGGCGAACCGGACAGCAGCTCCCGCACGACCGGCTCGGTCAGCAGCCGTTCCCGTTCAGGCCCGCCCAGTCGGCGATACGGGCGGGGAGCAAAGCTCCCGCTCATGCCGCGGGCGTTCATCAACACCGTGAACGCGGGAAAGACCCCATAGCGGATCAGCAGCCCGCGCAGGGCCGTGAGCCTGCGTTGGCAGCGGGCGGCTTCATCCCACCGGCCATCGACGGCGTGCCGACCGATCGCCTTCACCCAGGCCGGGGCCAGGGCGTACACCCCGTCCAGATGGCTGGATATGCCCCATCGCAGCAGAATATCGATGAGGTCCGGCTGGGCCACGAACACCTGGAACGACCCGTCCAGCGCGTCGATCAACTGCCGGATGAACGCGCCCTCGTCCGAGCACTTGATCCCCCGGATGTTCGGGCAGCGGGAGAGTTCCACGATGGTTTCGAGCCGCAGCTTGGTCTTGGTGATGGCCGGCAGGTCATAGAGATAGAGCGGGGCCCGCGATTCGGCGGCCAG
>JABRVU010000124.1:0-13423 GCA_039961895.1 Phycisphaerae bacterium
CATCAGGGCGTGGTTGACTACCAGCACCTGGGCGCTCTCCGCCCGGCGCCGGGCCCGCTGATAGAAGCACTGCTCGTAGAACTCGCATTTGCGCCCCATGCAGTTGTCGTGCTCGCTGCGGGCCAGTTCCCAGACCAGCGGGTCCGGCTGGGGCGAAAGGTCCGACAACGACCCGTCGGCGGTCGTCTGGGCCCACTGCTGGATGCGGTGCAGTTCGTGGACCTGCCTGTCATCGGCGAAGAGCATTTGAGCGCGCTCGCCGGCCTGCCGGAGCCGCCGAAGGCCCAGGTAGTTGGCCCGGCCCTTGACCAGAACGGCCGAGAACTCCTCCGGCCAGAGCGACCGCAGGAAGGGAATGTCGCGCCGGATGAGCTGCTCCTGAAGAGCGATGGTGTGCGTGCTGATGAGCACGCGCTCCTTGGGGTGGGCCGTCACCCGGGCGATGGCGGGGATCAGGTAGGCGAAGCTCTTGCCCACGCCGGTGCCGGCCTCGACCAGCAGGTGGCGACGCTGGGAAAAGGCCCGCTCGACCGCCGAAGCCAGGGCCAACTGCTCGGGGCGCTCCTCGTACTCCTTCAGCCTGCCGGCCACCCAGCCGCCCTTGCCCAGAATGTCCGCGACTTTCCACGTCACGGTAGCTCCTTGCGCGAGCTCCTGTCGTGCCGAACCGTGGGGACGACGGGACTCTGGGACGGTGAGACCCTGGGACGATGGAACTCGGCGACATGGGGGTGCGCCGTCGTCTATCCCACCTGCTCACCTTCTCACGTTCCCCCGTCCCTTCGTCCCGCGGTCCTGGCACCACCCCGTCGAGGTCGCCGCGGCCGCATCCTGAAGCCGTCGCGCTCACGCCCCGCCCGTCACGTCGCGGATCAGGTGGGTGACGAACCAGACGGTCAGGGCCGAGTAGATCACCAGGGTCAGCGTCATGGCCGTGGCGATGAAGGTCGGTCCGCGGATCCAGGTGCTCTCGGCCATGGTGGCGATGATGTGCGGGCGGGCCAGGATCAACATGCCGATCATCATGACCGCCTGGGTCGGCCAGAGCGAGATCGAATGCAGATAGCTGTAATACCACACCCACGCGGGGACCTCCCGGTCGCGCCCGCCGATGCTGCGCAGGTAGTGCCCGCTGACGGTGTAGATGCGGTGACTGCCGCCCTCGGGCAGGCGGACGGTCTCCACCCGGCCGTTCATGGCGTCGCCGCCCAGGGCCCCGTAGGCGATCGTGTAGGCCAGGAAGTTCAGCAGCCCGCCGACGATCAGCCAGATGCAGATCCGGTTGCGTGTGCGGCGCTGCAAAGCGGACCTCACTTCGTAGAAGGGTTCGCCGGCGCGATCAGCCCCTCGGTGGGGCTGGAGGCGGTCGCGTAGAGCCGCTTGGGAATGCGCCCGGCCAGGAACGCCAGCCGCCCCGCCTCGCAGGCCAGGCGCATGGCCGCGGCCATCCGCGGCGGGTCCTTCGCCCCGGAGATGCCGGTGTTCAGCAAAACGCCGTCAAAACCCAGTTCCATCGCGATGGTCACGTCCGAGGCCGTGCCCACCCCGGCGTCGACCACCACCGGATACGCGGGGTCGTTCTCCTTGAGATACTCCAGGCTGATGCGCAGGTTGTTGGGGTTGAGGATGCCCTGCCCGCTGCCGATCGGCGAGCCCGCGGGCATGACGCTGGCGGCGCCGGCCTCCTTGAGACGCTTGGCCATCACCGGGTCGTCCGAAGTGTACACCAGCACGGCGAAGCCGTCTTTCACCAGCGTGGCCGTCGCGTTCAACGTCCCCACCGGGTCGGGCAGGAGGGTGCGCTTGTCGGCCAGCACCTCGAGCTTGACCCAGGCCGCGCCGGGGTTGTCCAGCCCCTCCAGCAGCTCCCGGGCCAGCCGGGCGGCGCGGACGGCGTCTTCGGCCGTGAAACAGCCGGCCGTGTTCGGAAGGATGATGTACTTGCGCGTGTCCAGCGCGTCCAGCAGGCTGCGCTCGCGCCGGCCGCCTTCCGGCGTGAGCACGTCCCGCCGGACCGCCACCGTCACCACCTGACAGCCCGAGGCCGCCAGGCAGGCGTTCATCTGGTCGAAGTCGGCGTATTTGCCCGTGCCCACCCACAGGCGCGAACGCAGCTCGAACGGGCCGACTTTCAGCGTTTCCTCCGCCATTCCTGATGTCTCTCACGAAAACCGCCCATCGGAAGGCGGCCCATGAGAGTGCATTCTGAAACCCTGAAAACCGACCGGCTGGAATCCGGTCCCCCACGGGATTCAGGATGCACTCGAATCCGGGCGGCGCGATCGCCCCCCGCCGACCAGCGTGACGATCTCGACCTCATCGCCTTCCTTGAGCCGTGTCGCCTCGAATGTCCGGCGGGGCACCAGCTCGCGGTTGACTTCGACGGCCACGTGCCGGGGCTCGAGCCGCAGGGCGGCCAGCAGCAGGGCCACGGTGGTGTCCGTCGCGACGTTCATCTCCCGCCCGTTGACCCGCACGCGCATGCCCTTTGGGCTCCGCCGCCCGCGACAGAACGCTCAGGTCTCGCGGGTTGACCGCTCGAAAACCGATTATAGATGGCCGTGCCGGCGCGGGCAATCGGGCCCGGGAAGACCGGACCTGCCCGTCACGATCCGGCATCGGAGGACGACCCGTCGGCCAGATCGACGCGCGCATGGGCCATGTGCTCGATATTCCCCCAGCCCGGCGGGACGTAGATCAGCGCCTCGTCCGCCGATCGGTGAATCACGATGGCTGCCCCCGCCGGCCGGGCGGGTTGATCCGGCGGCGACTCCGGCACCCAGCGCACGATGCGTCCGGCCGCCAGCGTCGAGCGGGGCTCGAACGTGACCTCCGCGGACCGCGATCCGGCCGATACCCGCTGAACGATGCCCACCGCCCGCCAGTCGGGTGCGCCTGGCCGGCGCCGCTCCGCGAAGTCCCACTGCCGCACCTTCTCGCCATCGGCCGTCAACGGTCGGATCAATGCGATGGAGAAGTCGTCATTGACCTTGTTGATGGTCAGTTCGGCGATGTCCCGGCGGACCGAGGCGTCCGAAGGGTCCTGGTGGCGAACGACGAACTTCTCCGGCACCTTGATGCCGTCGGTGTCGCCGGCGGCAAGCTGGGCCAGGTCGCCTTCCGGACTGGCGGCGACCTGAAAGATGGCCGCCGCGATCGGCCGGGCCGGCGGCCCCGGCGGCGGACGAACCCACGCCCGGTCGCCGGCCTGAGGCATGAGCCGCTGACCGGCCCGGATCGTTCTGGCCGTGCTGTTCGGATTGCCGACCTGCTCGATGGCCGCGTGCCCGACGTATTCGCGCCCCCGGAACAGGTCCACCAGCCGGCCGACGGCCAGCCCGTCCGATTCCGTGCCCACCAGGGTCAGAATCAGTTCCTCATGATCCGCCGGCCGAACGCTCAGCACCGTACTCTCCACCCGGCCTGAGGCGCGGTCCGAGGGCGAGGGCCAGAGTTCGGCCAGGTCGCCCGGCTCGGGCAGCGCGTTGCCCACGACCGGTTCGAGGCCGGCCAAGGCGGTCTCTTCGCGGACGATCTCGACACGCCCGCGGGCCAGCGGCAGATCGAAGCCCGCCCTGACCGGACGACGGATCAGCAGCGTATCGCCGACCTTGAGCCCCGAGGCCGCGCCCACGTCGAGCCACGCGGATCGGCGGCCGGGGGCGGTTCGTGCGAGCCGGCCGCGGATCGTGGTTTCCGGGGGAAGGGTCTCTCGACACGCGGCCAAGGCCGCGGATCGCAAGATGGCCGCCGGCAGACCACCCGCCAGACCGTCGGCCGCATCCACGACGCCGGTCGACCCGTTGTCGGCCACCGTCAGGATTCTCCCCCCGGCGGGCGGTACGCGGGTGCGAAACACCCAGAACCGATCACCGACGGCCACTCCCGCCCCCCGGCCGGCGGAACAGGCCACCAGACCCCGCTCGAGCACCACGTCCATCACGGCCGACTCCACGACGGCCACCGGAGGTGCCTGTTGACCACGCGCCGGCAGACTCAGCACGACGTTGACCAACGCCAGCACGGCCGCTGCCGACCGGACACGCCGGTTGGCGTGATCCGCCGCCGCGCGCCCACCCGGCATGGGCTTGCCCCCGCCTTGCGGACCGACCCCCACGTGGTCTCTCAACCACAAATGCGGGATCATGCCTTCCGAACCCTGAACCTTGAACGCTGAACCCTTCACAGCGCCACCTGAAGCAGGCGATTCACCCGGGCCATGACCACGTCCGGCGACAGCTCGCGCATGCAACGATGCTGATGAGGACAATCGGCGACGCGCTTGAGGTAGCACGGCGAACAGGGCAGATCGAGCCGCACGACCGCCGCCGGATCCCGATATGGCCCCGTGCGCCGGGGGCTGGTCGGCCCGTAGATCGCCACCATCGGTTTGCCCAGCGCGGTAGCCAGATGCATGGGCCCGGAATCATGCATGACCACCACCGCCGCGCCTTCGACCAGAGCGATCAGTTCCGCTGGCGTGGTCTTCCCGGCCAGATTGACGAGCCTTCCCTCGGCCAGGGCCGCCACCTTCCCGGCCAGGTGAAGCTCGTCGCCGGCGCCGGCCAGCACGACCGCCAGCCCGTGTTCGCCGCGAATCCTCCGGGCCACTTCGGCGAAATGCTCCACCGGCCAGAGCTTGGTCTCCCAGCGCGTGCCCGGGGCCATCACCGCGTAGGCCTCGCCGTCGCCCAGTCCGGCCTCGTGCAGCTTCCGCCTCACCGCCGCCCGGGCCTCGTCCCTGATCGGCAACCCGAACGCGAGGGGCACGTCCGCGAAGCCCAGGGCCCGGGCGAACAGGTAATTGCGATCCACGGCGTGCAGGTTCCGGTCGCGCACGTCCACCCGGTGGGTATAGAACATCCAGGCGAACTCGCGGGCCGATCCGAAGCCCAGCCGGACCGGCGCGCCGCTGGCCATGGCCAGGAATCCGCTGCGGAACAGCCCCTGCAAGTCCACCGCCAGGTCGAACCGACGGGCCCGCAGGGCGTGCACGAACTCCATGAACTCGACGGTCACGCGGAAGCTCCGCCCGATCTGCCCGTAGCGTCTGCGGTCGAAGCGGATGATCTCATCCAGCCCCGGGTGCCCCTCGAGCAGCCCGGCGCAACTGCCGGCCACCAGCCAACTGATCCGCGCCGCCGGGTAGCGCCGCCGCAGGCCGTTGAGCACCGGCAGGGCGTGAATCACGTCGCCGAACGAACTCGGCTTGATCAGCAGGATGCGGCGGAAATCGCGTTGACTCAGGGGGCGTGCGTCCATGTCCGGGAGGATATTCCCCGCCGTGGCCCGCCGCAACGCCGGCCTTGACGCCGGCCTGCCCGCCGGACATAGTGCCCCGGCATGGGTGACGCCAGGGCGTGAAAGCCGGCGATACGCAAGGACAAACCATGCCGCGTCCGACGTTCCGACGGTCGTACTATCTCGCAGCGGTTCTGTTGGCCGTCGGCGCGTGCGCGAGGCCCAGGCCGGCAGTCCTCGCGCCGGCGCCGGCGATGCTGGCCCCCGAGCGGGCCGCCGCCCTGGACGAGGCCGTTCGCTCCGAAATGGCCCGCCAGCGGCTCGTCGGCGTCGCCGTGGGGGTCATTCGCGAGGGACAGATCGCCTACCTGCAAGGCTACGGCCAGGCCGACCGAGAGAACCAGACGCCCATGACCCCCGCCACCGTGGTCAACTGGGCCTCCAACTCCAAACCGATGGCCGCCGTCCTGGCCATGATGCTGGTCGAGGAGGGCAAACTCGACCTGGACGCGGACGTGCGCATGTACGTCCCGGAATTCCCCGACAAAGGCGCGATGATCACTCCGCGCCTTCTGCTGTGCCATCAGAGCGGCATCGTTCACTACACCAACGGCCGGGTCGTGCCCACCGAGCGGACCTACGCCGTGCCCGAACCGTTCCTGGATCCGATCTGCTCGCTGGACAAGTTCAACCAGTCGCCGCTCATCTTCGCGCCGGGCGAGAAGGTGTCGTATTCGTCCTATGCCTACGTCCTGCTCAGCGCGGTGATCCAGCGGGCCGGCGGGCGACCGTATCACCAGCAGGTCATGACCCGAATCGCCGGCCCGGCGGGGCTCAGGTCGCTGCAACTCGACCTGCCCGCCCGCGATCAGCCGAACTGCTCGCGCGGCTACATGCGGATCGGCGACCGCGTTTGGCGCGCGCCCGAGGAGGCCCACTACTGGAAGCACGGCGCGGGCGGTTACAAGTCCGACGTTGCCGACTTCGCCCGCTGGGCGTGTGCGTTGATCGACGGCAAACTGGTCTCGCCGGCGGCCCGAGACCGGATGTGGACGCCCCAGCGGCTCGCCGACGGGCGGGCCACCACCTGGGGATTGGGCTTCGACGTTCGTCCTTCGGCCTGGGGTCCGGTCATCTCGCACGGCGGGAAGCAGAACGAGGCCACCAGCAAGATGATGATCCATCCTCGCAGCCGCTCAGGCCTGGTTCTCCTGTGCAACTGCGGCTACGCGGACATCAACGCCCTGGCCCGCGCCGCTGCCTCGGCCCTGGATCCCGATCACCGAGAAGAAAGCACCGCCTCGACTTCGGTCCGCGCGGATTAAGAGTACAGCCAAACCCCGGTTTGTGTGGGAGCGGATTCCAGTCGGCCGGTTGAAGGGGTTTCAGGGCGCGCTCTCTGAAGCCCGTCGCACTTTGGGGCCGGGTCGGTCAGTTTGAGTTGGTGAAGAACGTTGCGGACTACTCCAGCATGGCCGCGAACCTGGGCTCGGCCTGGACTTCGGGCGTGGGCACCATGGTGATGCAGTTCCAGGGGCAGACCTGGGCGCAGAGCTTGCATCCGATGCAGCGGACCATATCGATGGAGCAGACGCCCATCGCGTAACCGGGGTGATTGGGGTCTGAGACCTTGTCGATGCAGTCCACCGGACAGACCGTCAGACAGGCCTCGCAGCCGGTGCAGAGGTCTTCGTCGAGAACGGCGAGCTGTTTGGGCAGTTTCTTTTTCTTGGCCGCCATCAGCGACGACTCCAGCGAAACCAGGGCCGCCAACCGGCGATCTACGCGGCATCCAGGCCCGATCGGCGCATTTTAGTGGTCGTCAGGCGGGCGAACAAGGGGAGCGGAGGCGCAGGCCGTGCCCGCGGTGCATAACCCATGTTGGCGCGTCGATACCTTCATCGCTTGCTGGTCGCGGGTGACGAGGCCCGGCCGCCGGCCGGATGATGCCGATTGCGGACCGCACGAACCCGCGGTTTGACCCGGCGCGGCCGAGGCGTCGGCCGGACCAGCAGCTCTTCAACCGTCATCAGCTTGATCCCCTTGGCCGCGAGCTGCCGCGACGACAAATCCGCGTCGGCCGAACTCCAGTAGCCGCACGCATCCAGGACGACCGTGACCGGCTGATGCCGTGAGAGCAGACCCAGCGCCAGTCCCTTGATCGCCCGCTCAAGACCGACGCCCACGATCAGCATCTCTTCGACGGGCAGCTGAGTGAGGAACCGGTCCGCCTTGGGGTTGCCCAGGACGTCCCGGCTGCGCTTGCGGAAGATGATCTGGCGATGTTTCTCGCAGAGATCGGGCGGCAGCGAGAGGCTGTTGTCCGCCTCGACCAGCACCCGCGGATCGAGGAGCGTGAAGGGGAGTTTCTCCTGGCCGGCGGTGCCGTCGATGCAGTGCAGCGGGAAACCGGCCAGCATTTCCGTCGGCCGGTGCGATTCGACCAACGAGACCACCCCCACACCGGCGGCCTGGGTCCAGGCAAAAACCTTCCGAAGGTTCTCGATCAACGGGTCGCGGTTCGAGACCTGCAAGATGGCCTTATTGCCGAGGTAATCCCGCTGGGTACAGACGTCGATCAGCACCCGCCCCCACTTCACGGACGACTTGGTTGCCATGACCACCCTCGCCTTGCCTGTTTCCCACTCCCGACTCGATGGCTTGGCCGGGGGACTCCGTTCCTGGCCGTTCAAACGCCATCGAGGCACCCACCCCCTATGACGCGCAGACCGTCTCGGCGAGCCTCATCTACCTCATCTTATGTAACGCAAGGGGGTTTCTGCCTCTGGGGTTATGAAAAAAGAGAATTCTTTTTCACAGCCCAGGCCGCAGGGCGCATAAAAAAGGCCCCGGTAGGGGGACCGGGGCCATTGGCGAGCCATCGCAAGTCCCAGCGCAAGCCCCGGCCGGGGTAAACCAGGGCGTAGGTAGGTCGTACTGGTCCCTGCGAATAGCCATTTGCCGCCTCACCCCCTCACCCGAAAGTGCAGGGTGAGACGACACCAAAGGGGGAAGCAACGGGAATCCATCTTATAGGCGGATGCGGGCTTCACAAGAGAAAAATCCCGAAAAATCACCAAGATTCTTCAGATTTAAAGTGAGCAAAATAGAAATACATTAATCAGGAATTGCGTCCGTCGGCTGATCGTCACCTTCCCTGCCGCCACGCCCTCGTCCCAAGCACCGATAACAGACCGCCGCCGGGACACCGCCCCGGAGGAGCCCGTTCACCGGTTGTCTGTCAAGGCGCGGTATTGCCTGAGCAGGTGGATCAGCCTGGCCATCTCCGGTGGCGGCGGAGCCTCGAGCTCCATCGTCCGCTCCGCGATCGGATGGACGAACCGGATGCGGAAGGCATGCAGGGCCTGTTGAGAGGTCAGCGGGAATTCGCTGCCGGTGCCGGCCAGGTGCTTCTCCGACACGTGATGTCCGCCGTAGAACGTGTCGCCCGCCAGGGGGTGCCCGATATAGGACATGTGCACGCGAAGCTGGTGCGTCCGGCCGGTGCGCGGATGCAGGTGCACCAGCGAATAGCCCTTGAACCGCTCGACCACCTCGTACTCGGTGATGGCCTCCTTGGAGAGCTTGTGGCCCCACTTCGGGTGGGCCCCGGGCACGATGTAGCGATCCTTGATGGTGGGGTGGACGGCCAGGGGCTGATGGATGACGTCACGATCGAGCTGCGGTCCGCCTTCCACCACTCCCAGGTAGGTTTTCAGCACGGTCCGCCGCTCGAACTGAAGCGACAGCCGCCAGTGGGCCTCGTCGGTCTTGGCTACCAGCATGATCCCGGTGGTGTTCTTGTCCAGCCGGTGCACGATGCCGGGACGGAAGGGGTCGTCGCCGTGGCTGAGGCTTTTGGCGTACCAGGCCAGGCCGTTGGCCAGCGTCCCGGTCTGCGTGCCGTGCGAGGGGTGGACGATGATGCCCTTGGGCTTGTTGAGGGCCAGAATGTGGTCGTCCTCATAAACGATGTCCAGCGGCATGGGCTCGGGGATGACTTCGTAGGGCTCGGGCGGCGGGATGACCAGGTCCACGCGGTCGCCGCCGTCGGGTTCATAGCTGGCCTTGGTGGGCTTGCCGTTGATGGTGACCACGCCGGTCTTGATCAGCCGCTGGATCAGCGTGCGCGACAGGCGTGGGAAGCGGGCGTGGAGATACTTGTCCAGCCGCCGTCCGGGCAGCCGCCGGCGGACGTACAGCGTGACCCGCTGGGCTTCGTCGCCGTCCACGTCGAGCGGCCGGTCGGCGAGTTCCTCGCCGACCATCGGGTCGTCCTCGAAGGTCTCATCGGCCATAGGTCTGCATTGTAGGGGGAACGAAGGACGGCTTTCTACGCAGACCGGGCCGGAGGCGACGACGGGAAGGGGTGGCTTCCGCCCCAAGCCGGCAACGAGGGCATCCCCCGGCGTTCACCGCGCCGGGTCGAAGCGGCAGACCGCGTCCCACACCCTGGCGCCCAGCCACCTGGCCACGCATTCGTCCTTGAGCAGGGCCACCCGCCACACGTCGCACTTGAAGGCCTGCCGCCAGTTGCTCTCCACGCCCCGTCCCATGCCTTCGAGGACGATCAGATCGCTCTCCGCGGCCGCGCGGTCGCATTCTTCGCTGACCCGGCCCAGGTCGATCAGGGGGATGTCGCCGCCGGAGGCGACGGTGCGGACGCGACCGGATCGCAGCAGCCCGTCCAGGACGGGGTCAGCCTCGCGGAGCTGGGCCAGCAGCGCGTTCAACTCGTCGATGGTGACGTCGTTGAGGGCCGGCCGCGAGTTGGCCGCCGCCACCACCCGCGCTCCCCGCCGGGCCAATTCGCGGATGACCGGAAGGACCCCCAGGGCGACGTCAGATCCGGCGTTGTCCACAAAGAACAGCACCTGCCGATACGCCGGCTCGGGCCAGAGCCGCTCGTGGAGCGCGTCGGCGTGGTCGATGAACCACGGCCGGGGGCGGACCCGCTCCAGGCAGGCCGCGAAATCCAACCCGCCCTGGCCGTACAGGTCGCTGGTGATCGGCGCGCCCAGATCGAACATGTTTCCGGCGTACAATCCGCGGAGCAGCGTCTCCCAGCGTTCATCGGACCCGAGCCGGTCGAGCCGCTCGACCACGCGCGGATAGAGCCGCGCGGCCGCCTCGTTCTCCCGCCGCTTCACCCGCACGTAGGGGTCGGGCAGGCCGTGCGCGATCAGCATGGCCTGGCGGAACTCGCACAGCCTGATGGTGGTCAGCCGCCCGTCGGCCAACGGATCGGCCCGCAGGCGCGACAGCCCCGCGTCGTATTCCCGCCGGAAGCGCGCCCAGCGGGCCTCGAAGCCGTCGCCGGCCAGGCCGTCCTCGCGGAGCTGCCGCTCGATGCGTTCGGGGAACTCGGCGAACAGGTTCGTCCAGTACGCGAAATCCGCCGGATCGCTCAGCAGGTCCCAATCGAACGGCACGTAGCCTTCAGGATCGGCGAGCTGGCAGAGAATGGGCATGGGGCACTCAGTTTTCAGTGCTCGAGTTTTCAGTTATCGGTTTCTGACGGCCCGCTGCGCCTCAGGCGACTCCGAACCGATGCGACGCCAGAACCGACGACTGAAAACTGACCACTGATGGCTACTCCTCCTGCTTGAGCTTGGGCGGGGCCAGTTCCTCGGGAATGGGCATGGGCCGACCCTCGCGGTTCACGCAGGCCAGCGTGGTCTCCGCCTCGCACAGCAGCAGCCCCTCGCGGAAGAGCTTGTATTCGTGGTCGATGCGGGCGTGCGTCTGGCGCCGGATGCGCGTCTCCAGCAGCAGCACGTCGTCGTACCGCGCCGGCCGGCGGAACTTGCATGAGAGCTTGGCCACCACGAACAGGATGCCGCGGCTCTCCAGGGTGCGGTAGCGGATGCCCGACTGCCGCAGCAGCTCGGTCCGGCCCATTTCGAAGTACTCGAGGTACTTGGAGTGATGCAGGAAGCCCATCGGGTCGCATTCCGCGTATCGGACGCGAATCTCCAGCTCACAGGACGTGCTTCGTATGCTCATGGTCGGCCTCCTGCCGTTTCGGTCGGGGCATCGTACGCGCCGCCCCCTTCAAGTCAATCGCGGCCCGGGTCATGTTCGCTCACCCGATGCAGGATCAGGTCCACCAGGAAGGGGTCGAGCCCGATCGGCCCCGAGCAGTGCCAGCGCAGGCCGGGATGGCGCCGGGCGGCCTGGGCACACAGACGAGGGATGTCCTCGCGGCTGTGCCGGCCGGGGGCGAGGAAATAGGGGAACACGAAGACGAAATCGGCGCCGTCCGCCGCGGCCTGGTCGAAGGCCTCGGCCAGCGAAGGCGAGGCCAGCTCCATGTGGGCGGCATAAACCCGATCGGCCGTGCGCCGCCGGACCCGCTCGGCCAACTGCTCGAGCATCCGGTTGGCCGCCGACCGCACGCTGCCGTGGTCCACGATGATGAGGGCGCGTTTCATGCCTCGGGCCGTTGATCCGTCCGCGCCGCCTCGGGCGGCAAGGGCCTACGGCGACGGCGCCGAAGCCGGGGCCTCGAACGTGACGTGCAGTTCCAGCTTCTTGTCGCCGCGAACGATGCTGAGCCTGGCCGTGTCGCCGGGATTATAGCGGGCCAGGGCGTCCATGAGCCCGTAGACGTCGTTGACCTCCTGATCGCCGATGCGCAGGAGCCGGTCGCCCTCGCGCAGGCCGGCCTTGGCCGCCGGGCTGCCCGGCGAGGTGCCCTCGATGAGCATGCCCGGGCGATCGTCCTGGGCATAAGAGGGCAGCACGCCCAGGCGCACTTTCAGGCCCGTTCGCGGCGCCTCGCGCGGCTTGGCCGGCGTGTAGGTCGGGCGGCCGCGTGCCCCGGCCAGCGCGTCGGCCACCTGGTAGACGAACCGCACCACCCGGGCCGCGCCGGGCGCGTTGATCGTGGCCGCGTCGTCCTCGGGCATGTGATATTCGTTGTGCAGGCCGGTGAAGAAGTGCACCGCCGGCACTTTCTTCTTGTAGAACGAGGCGTGGTCGCTGGGCCCGAAACCGCCGGTGCCGGCGTTGACCTTCAGCCCCAGCCGCTCGCCGCGCGGCCGGATCAGTGCGTCGAACTCCCTGGCCGTGTCGATCCCCAGGACGTCCACCTTGTCGCCGCGCATCCGGCCGATCATGTCCAGGTTGAGCATGGCCACGGTCTTCTCGATCGGCACCAGGGGATGATCGACGTAATGGGCCGAGCCGAAGAGCCCCAGTTCCTCGCCGCTGAAGGCGATGAACAGGAGGCTGCGCCGCGGGGCCCCGCGGGCGCCGAAGGCCCTGGCCAGCTCGATCAGTCCGGCCGTGCCGGAGGCGTTGTCGTCGGCGCCGTTGTGGATCTGCGCTTCGCCGGCCGGGGCCGAGCCCGTCGGGCGGCGCGGCGGAGTGCGGCCCAGGTGGTCGTAATGCGCGCCGACGACCACGTATTCATCCGCTTTCGGGCCCCGCCCGGGCAGAAGGCCGACGACGTTGCGGGCCGTGACGGTCTTGGGCACCACGCCGGGCTCGCCGGTGACGGTCAGGCCCTTCAGGTCCGCCGATCGCGGCCGGCGCTGCTCGTCGAGCGCCTTCTGAAGCGTTTCCAGATCGTCGAGGCCCCCGGCCGCCAGCAGCCGGGCCGCGAACTCCCGGCTGACGTGCAGCACGGGCAGGCCCAGCCGCCCGGCGCGCTCCGTCGAGCGGAACGGCGTCAGCTCGTCCTTCTCGCCGTGATGCAGCGGCGGGTTCACGATCAGCACCGCGACCGCCCCGTTCTTCCTGGCCAGCGCCGCCTTGCTGCGGAACGTGGCGTGAGACGACGGGTTCCTGCCGCCGAACTTCGCGTTCTCGTCCGCGGCGCGCGGCTCGTAGCGCAGCATCAGCAGCACTTTGCCCCGGGCGTCGAAGTCGGCGTAGTCGTCGTAGTGCTCGTCCTTGTGGGTGATGCCGTAACCGGCGAACGCAAGCGGCCCCTTGAACTTCTCGCCGGAACTGCCCGTCAGGGGGATGAAATCCTTCTCGAGCACCGCCGCCGGCCAGGGCTTGTCCCCTTCCCCAGCGACCACCAGCGAGGGGTTCTTGAGCTCCTGTCCGATGCTCATCTCGAAGGGCTGAAACCAGGTGCCGTCGGGGCCGGCGGGTTGAAGCCCGGCCTCCTGGAACTGCCCGGCGATGTACCCGGCGGCCAGGTCGATGCCCGGCGTGCCCACTCCCCGCC
>JABRVU010000125.1:0-6082 GCA_039961895.1 Phycisphaerae bacterium
CTGGATCGCCGTCCGCCCGCCGGGGCCGGCGGCCCTGGCCGCCGTGGCCCGCGACCACAAGGTCACGTCGCCGTCCTATACCCGCCCCTATCCCCTGGTGGTCCGCCGGGCCTGCGGTTCGGTGGTCGAGGACGTGGACGCCAACCGCTTCCTGGACTTCACCGCCGGCATCGCGGTCTGCTCGACCGGCCATTGCCATCCGCACGTGGTGCGGGCCATCGAGCGCCAGGCAAGGCAACTGATCCACATCTGCGGCAGCGACTTCTATTACGAGTCGATGATCGCCCTGGCCGAGAAGCTGGTGGAGATCGCCCCCGGGCCGGACACCAAGCGGGTGCTCTTCACCAACAGCGGGGCCGAGTCGGTCGAGGCGGCCATCAAGCTCTCGCGCCACCACACCCAGCGCAAGATGATCATCGCCTTTCACGGCGCGTTTCACGGGCGGACCATGGGGGCCCTGTCGCTGACCTCGAGCAAGGCCCGGCAGAAGTCGCGGTTCGGGCCGCTGGTGCCGATGGTCGAGCACGTGCCCTACGGTCAGGTCGAGCCCATCCGCGAGACGATCTTCAAGCGCATCTGCGCGCCTGAGGAAGTGGCCGCCATCTTCGTGGAGCCGCTCCAGGGCGAAGGCGGTTACATCGTCCCGCCGGCCGATTTCCTCCCCGGTCTGCGGGCCCTGTGCGACGAGCACGGCATCCTGCTGGTGCTCGACGAGATTCAGTCGGGCATGGGCCGCACCGGCCGGATGTTCTGCTGCGAGCACGTCGGAGTCGTGCCCGACATCCTGCTGCTGGCCAAGGGCATCGCCAGCGGGATGCCCCTGGGGGCGGTGGTGGCCCGCGAGGCGATCATGGACTGGCCCCCCGGCGCCCAGGGCTCGACCTTCGGCGGGAACCCGGTGAGCTGCGCCGCCGCCCTGGCCACCATCGAGCTGCTGGAGCGCGAGCTGATCGCCAACGCGGCCGGTCTGTATGAAACGGCGATGAGCGGTCTCCAGGAACTCTGCGCCCGCCTGCCCGCCCTGGCGTCGCCGCGCGGGCTGGGGCTGATGCTGGCCGTCGACGTGGTCAACCCCGACACCGGCGAACCCGATCCCAGGCTCCGCGACCGCGTGGTCGAAGAGGGGTTTGCCCGCGGGCTGCTGCTGCTGGGATGCGGGGAGACGGCCATCCGCATCACGCCGCCGTTGTGCATCGAGCGGGCCCAGCTCGAGGCCGGCCTGGCGGTTCTGGGCGACGCCGTCGCGGCCGCCGCCCGCGGGTGTTCGAAACAATCAGCGCACGTCTGAAAACGCGATCAGGGCGAGAGGCCGAAATCGCGCGTGGGATCGGTATCTTGCCGCTCGGCCTTCGGGCGCGTCCCGCCCCCTTCGTCGCTGCAAGTTATGTCGGAGTCAACCCGCCGGTGACGCCGCGACGGGCGGCACGCGCGTGTGCCAGTCCGTGCGCGCCTGGAACGCATGGGCGACGCGCAACAGCCGCTCTTCCGCGAAGTGCGGCCCGAGCAGTTGCAGCCCGACCGGCAGCCCGCCGGACGTGAACCCGCAGGGAATGCTGATGCCGGGAATGCCCGCCAGGTTCACCGAGACGGTGTAGATGTCCATCAGGTACATGGCCAGCGGGTCGTTGACCTTCTCGCCGATGAGCCAGGCTGGCGCGGGCGAAGTCGGGCCGGCGATCACGTCCACTTCGGCGAAGGCCCGCTCGAAATCGCGCTTGATGAGCGTCCGCACCTTGAGGGCCTTGAGGTAATAAGCATCGTAGTAGCCGCTGGAGAGGGCATAGGTCCCCAGCATGATCCGCCGGCGGACCTCGGGCCCGAAACCCTCCTGCCGGCTGGCGCAGTACAGATCGATGTAATCGGCGGGGGCGGCGGTCCGATGCCCGTAATGAACGCCGTCGTAGCGGGCCAGGTTGCTGGAGGCCTCGGCCGTGGCCACCAGGTAATAACAGGCGATCGCGTACTTCATGTGCGGCAGGCGCACGGGCACGACGTCCGCGCCGGCCTTGCGATACACCTCGATGGCCGACTCGACCGCCGCCCGCACCTCGGGATCGAGCCCCTCGCCGAAGTATTCGTCGGCCAGCCCGACGCGCACGCGGTCCAGGGGCCTGTCCAGTTCGGCGAGGTAATCGGGAACCGGACGGTCCACGCTGGTCGAATCGCGCGGGTCGCGCCCGGCGACGACCCCCAGCAGCAGGGCGGCGTCGCGCACGTCGCGGGTCAGCGGCCCGATCTGATCCAGGCTGCTGCCGTAGGCCACCAGCCCATAGCGCGACACGCGCCCATAGGTGGGCTTCAGACCGGTGACGCCGCAGAAACCGGCGGGCTGGCGGACCGATCCGCCGGTGTCCGATCCCAGGGCGGCGGGGACGATGCCGGCGGCCACGGCCGCCGCCGAACCCCCCGAACTGCCCCCCGGCACGCGCGACGGGTCCCAGGGGTTGCGCGTCGGGCCATAGGCGCTGTTCTCGGTGCTCGAACCCATGGCGAACTCGTCGAGGTTGGCCTTGCCGACGATGACCGCCCCGGCCGACTCGAGCCGCTCGACCACGTGGGCGTCGTAGGGCGCCGCGAAGTTTTCGAGCATCCGCGAGCCGCAGGTCGTCCGCCCGAAGCGGGTGCAGATGTTGTCCTTGATCAACAAGGGCACGCCGGCCAGCGGACCGACGCTCTCGCCGCGGGCGATGCGCTCATCGACCCGAGCGGCCAGGGCCCGGGCCCGCTCCGCGTCGTGGCTGACCAGGCAGTGCAGTTGCGGGTCGAGCCGCTCGATGGCCTCCAGCGCGCCCCGCACCCACTCACGGGCGGCGACGCGCCCCGCGCGGATCGAATCGCGCACTTCGATGAGGCTCGGCAATCCCATCACGCGCTGTCCTGTTCCAGTACCTTCGGGACCGCGAAGAAGTGGCCGTCGCGCTGCGGCGCGTTCGCGAGGGCCTCGTCGGGCGACAGCGATCCGGCCGGCTCGTCGGCTCGAAACACGTTGCACACCGGCAGCGGGTGGGCGGTCGGGGGAACGTCGGCGGTATCGACCTCGGAAAGCTGATCGACGTAGGCCAGGATGCTCGAAAGCTGTTCCGCGAACAGCCGGACCTCTTCGTCGGTCGGCTTGAGCCGGCTCAAGAGGGCGATGTGCCGGACCTGGGCTTCGTCGATCTTCGCCGCCATGGGGATGACTCCCGGAGCATCGCTTCAGCGCCGGACCGATCCGGCCGGGGCTATTGGAGTACGTCCGACAACCCCGGTGGCCCGGCGTCTGGCCGCTGGGGTTTGAGGTTTTCAGCACGCACACCCGGTCGCCACGGCACCGTCCGGCAGCGCCCGTCACGACGTGGCCAGCACCTGCGACCAGAACACGTCGGCGAAGCCGCGGGGGAAGCCGCCGCTGCCCACGGGTATCGCCGGTATCCGCCGGAACCGCTCGGGCCGGCGCAGAGCCTCCTCCAGGAACGCCTCGGTCTCGCGGATCATCCGCGCCCGGATCACGTCCCAGTCGTCGGCCTGTCGCTGTCCGACCAGAGGAAGGATCATGCCTTGGTCCCCGGCTCGGTCACGTGCTCCATCTTCTCACCGCTCCAGAATCCGATCAAGGTGGCGGTGACGCCGACGGCCAGATACTCGATGGGCAGCGGGCGGACCAGGGCGTGCGGCGGAGTGGTGGCCAGATCGGCGAAGGGCTTCCACGCGCCCACCGCCCAGCCCAGACCCGCGTTGAGATAGCCGATCAGATAGCCCAGCAAAGCCGCCGCCGGGACCGCCAGCAGATACCAGTGTGAACGGGCGACGCCGGTGAAGTAGCGGCCGGCCATCGCTCCAAGATAGAAACCCATGCCCACCGAGAAGATGACCTGTCCTCTGGCCACCATGGCGATGGGGGTGCGGGCGACGGTCAGGTAGATGAAGAAGACGGCCACCAGGCCGGTAACGATCGTGGCCGGCCAGCCCGGCGGTTGAACCCCGGCCGGCGTCGCCGGTCCCTCCGCGGCAACGGCGCCAGGCGCCGATTCACCCTCGGTCGACCCCGTGAAGGGCATGGACGAATACATCCTGTCATCCGCCCACAACCAGCGCCGGACGACGGCCACGACCACCCAGGCGGCCAGCAGCACCGCGGTCCACAACAGCGTATCCAGGGCCAGGCGGGCCATGAGCGCCCGTCGGCCTTCCGCCGTGGCCGTGCCCACGTAGCCGAGCAGGTCCTGCATCGAACCGCCCTTGAGGGCCAGCCCGGCCAGCCCGACGGCGGCCGCGAACACGCCCCCCTCCACCAGCCGGCGCGGGGCCAGCACCGTCCCGATCACCGCCGCCACCGCTGTGAGCGCGGTCAACGCCGGCCAGACGCTCAACACGCGGCCCCAGTTGACCACCAGGGTCACGCCCATGTCCGGGTCTTCGGGTTCGGCCACCGCCCAGCCCACGGTGGTGAACAGAACAATCGCCGACCCGGCGGCCAGCAGCACCCGAGATTTCTCCACCAGCCCCAGCGGGGGCGTCGGCGTTGTACTCATCACCGTCGTGTCCATGCCGCCGAAGCTAACCGAATTCCACCGGTGCGGTCAACGCGGCCCATAGCCGTGAGCTTCCTCCCTTGGCTATCGGCTTTGAGCCCCATCGAGGCCGGTTGTGGAGAGGTTTCAGGCTATCAGGAGGCAGGCCCTGCGGAGGACCGGGACGATCATCGCAGGGTCATCCGGAAGTCCAGGGAGAAGGTGCCCGGCGTCGCGTCCATGGCGTTCAACATGGCCACGCAAGCCCGAGGCCAGGCCAGACGCGGGTTCGGACGGCGCCAGCAGGCCGGTTGCCCGGAATTCCCGCCACGCTCCCTGCGCGGACTTCCATGCACCCGGCGTATGCTGGACATTTGCGTCCGGTCGTGCAACAATACCCGCGTAGATCATAGCGCGGCCGCACCCCTCTCCCAGGGGTGCGGCTGCGTCGTTTCTTGAGACCCGACGTGCCGACACCCGCGGTTCAGACCGACGGGACAGACAGGATCACCAGGCTGATGTCTACTACGCAGCCGACGCTCACGGAACTGGCGAAGCGCGCGGACTTCCGAACGCTCGAGGACCGCTGGCTGGTGGCCATCGAGGACAACGGGGCTCCGCAGGCGGACATGTTCGAGGCTCTGAGCGTCCTGACGAAGGACGGCCGCATGGAGCGGGCCGCCGCCCTGGGCTGGACCTGGCTGGAGACCGCCCGCGGTCGGCTCAAGCCCACCGATCTGCTGGCCTTGGGGCGGGAACTGATCCTGCGCTGCGGCGACAACGAAGACATGCGCAAGGAGATTCTCCGGCTTTATGGAGAGGTCTTCGCCGACCGCCCGGAGCTGGACCGGTTGATCGAGGCCTCGGGCCTGCGCGGCGGAAAATCACCCCGCCGGGCCCTGCGGACGCTGGAAATCTGCCTGGGGCTGGAGGTGGGCGCGTTCCTGATCGCCCGCTCGGACGAGCACGTCGTGGAAGTGACGGCCATCGACGCCGAGGCCTGCGAATACACGCTGCGCGACCCGCGGGGCAGGATCGAAACGCTCGACGCCGATACCCTGGCCCTCAACTACGATCCCATCGCGGCCAACGACTTCCGCGTGCTGGTCCAGACCCAGCCGAAGAAGCTCGCCGCCCTGCTGGAGAGCGACCCGGTCGAGCTGGTCATCGGCATCCTGAAGAGCCATCGCGGTCGGCTGGACTCGGACGAGTTGGAACACCTGCTTTCGCCGCGCTTCGTTCCCGCGGACAAGTGGAAAGACTTCTGGAGCAAGGCCAAGACCGCGCTGAAGCGCTGCCCGAACGTGATCCTCGAAGGGCGGAATCCGGTCATTCTGACCTACGATTCCCAGGGCCAGACGCTGGATGACGAGATCGTGCCGCAGTGGCAGCGCGCGGAGACGCCGGCCCAGCGGCTGGCGGTGATCGAGACGTATTTCCGGGAGGCCAAGTCCCGCGGCACGTCGGTGGCGCCAGCAGTGATCGGGCGCATGCACCGCGACCTGCTGGCGCCACCGACGTGCCGCGGGACTTGGCCTCCCGGAAATACGTCTCGATCACCGCCAGCCGCTGGGCCGGCGTCTCCGCGCGCT
>JABRVU010000126.1:0-7958 GCA_039961895.1 Phycisphaerae bacterium
CCGTCCGCCGATACCCGTCGTACTGGAGCGGGAAGTTCTTGCCCCAGACCGCCGGGTCGGTGGTCTCGTCGGTCAGCTCGACCACGCGGAAGAAGGGGTTCCTGGCCTCCTGCTTGTGCTCGAAGATGTTGACCAGCAGGGCGGTGGCCCCGAAGGCCACCACGACCGAAATCACGGCGGTTACGGTCAGGGTGAGCAGAAACTTCCGGCGGGTGCGCGGCGAAGCCGCCGCGTCCGGCGCGGGGTTGGTTGATGAGGTCATCGGTTTGCTCTCGCGTTCACGTGACGAAACGACGGTACACGAGGGGAAGGCGCTTTTCAATGGCCACCGTGGAGGGGCGAGTGACGGTCAAAACGGGCGACAGATTCCGTGGTGACTGACCGTGAGTTCCGGCCCTGGGGCGGTTTTGGATCTTTCACGGCCTGCACTTTCGGCTGGCCGCCGCCTTCCGGGCCTCCCTTGCCTGTGGAACATCGTCCCGGACATCCCCATCCGCCCGTAGAGGGGTTATAGTATCCAGGTTGCTGGAGGTGCCGGGATGTCTCGATCAGGCGACGGTCAACGGCCGGTGGGGCCAGGAACACAGGCTGCCCGCGGACAAGGGGCGGCGGCGCGTCTTCACCAGGCTTCGCCTGTGGCCCGGTGGTGGGTCATACCGGGCCTGGCGCTGGGCGTGCTGACAGGTAACGCATCCGGCGCCGTCCCCGACGTCTCATCCGCCCCGGCCACGCGGCCGGCGTACACCGGCTCATCGAGCTGCCGCGAGTGCCATGAGTCGTTTTACGAGAAGTGGTCCACCTCGCGTCACGGGCTGGCCATGCAGCCGTTCACCAGCACCTTCGCCTCGGCCCACCTGGCCCCGCAGACCCAGCCGGTGGACATCCGCGGCCGACAGTACCTGGCCACCCTGGAGGCCGGACAGGGCGCGGTCGTCGAGCACGGCCCCGAAGGCCAGCGCCGCTACCCGATGGAACACGTTCTGGGCGGCAAGAACGTCTATTACTTCCTGACCCCGCTGGACCGCGGCCGCCTCCAGGTCCTGCCCGTGGCCTTTGACGTCCGCAAGAAGGAATGGTTCGACACCACCGCCAGCGCCGCCCGCGGCATCATGAACCTCGAGGACGAGGTGCTCGACTGGCGGGCCCCGCAACTGACCTTCAACACCTCCTGCTACGGCTGCCACGTCAGCCAGCTTTCCACCAACTACGACGAGAAGACCGACAGCTATCACACCGTCTGGACCGAGCCGGGGATCAACTGCGAGACCTGCCACGAGGCCGGCGGCGAGCACGTCCGGCTGTTCCGCGGCCTGCCGCCCGGCGCGAAGACCCCCGAGGACATCAAACTCATCAGCACGCGCAAGTTCACCGTCGAGCAGCAGAACGCGGCCTGCGCGCCGTGCCACGCCAAGGCCTCGACGCTGACCAACACGTTCCGCCCCGGCGACCGCTTCTTCGATCATTTCGACCTGGTCGGGCCCGAACACAGCGACTTCTATCCCGACGGTCGCGACCTGGGCGAGAACTACACGTACACCTCCTGGCGGATGAGTCCCTGCGCGAAGTCCGGGCAGCTCGATTGCCTGCACTGCCACACCTCCAGCGGCCGGTTCCGCTTCGAGGCCGATCCCAACCGCTCCTGCCTGCCCTGCCACGAGGCCCGGGTGGCCAACGCCACCGAACACACCCATCACCCCGCCGGCAGCAAGGGCAACCTGTGCATCTCCTGCCACATGCCCATGACGGCGTTCGCGCGGATGAACCGCAGCGACCACTCGATGCGCCCGCCGACGCCGGCGGTCACCGCCGCGTTCAAGTCGCCCAACGCCTGCAACCTCTGCCATCAGGACAAGGACGCCGCCTGGGCCGACGGCTACGTCCGGCAATGGCGTCCGCGCGACTTCCAGGCCCCGGTGCTGCACGTGGCCGGCCTGATCGACGCGGCCCGCAAGGGCGACTTCAAGCGGTTGCCCGAGATGCTGGCTTACGCGACCTCGCCGCAGCGCGAGGAGATGCTGGCCGTCGGGCTGCTGCGGGCCCTGCGCGGCTGCGAGGACGGGCGTAAGTGGGGCGGCTTTCTCCAGGCCCTGCGCGATTCGTCTCCGCTGGTGCGGGCGGCGGCGGCGGAAGGACTGGACGGCTACACCGCGCCGGAGGCCGTCGCCGCCCTGCTGGCCGCCACGGGCGACGAATACCGCCTGGTCCGCGTGCGGGCGGCGTCGGCCCTGGCGGCCGCGCCGCGCGAGGGGCTCAGCCCCGCCGACGCCGAATCGCTGCGGCGGGCGACCGACGAGTTCCTGGCCGTCGTGCAGGCCCGACCCGACGACGCCGGGTCGCACTACAACCTGGGCAACTTCCTGATGGCCCGCCGCGAATACGACCGCTCGGTGGCGGCCTATGAGCGGGCCTTCCGGCTGCTGCCCGACGTGATCGCGCCGCTGGTGAACGCCTCGATCGTGCACAACCTGGCCGGCCGAAACGACCAGGCCGAGGATTGCCTGCGCCGGGCCCTGAAGGTCGATCCGGGCAGCGCTCCGGCCAATCTGAACCTCGGCCTGCTGCTGGGCGAAATGGGGCGGACCGACGAGGCCGAACACTTCCTGCGGGCGGCGTTCAAGGCCGATCCGCGCTCGGCCACGGCGGCTTACAACCTGGGCGTGCTGGCCGCCGCCGACCACCCCGCCGAGGCGATCGAGTGGTGCCGAAAGGCTCATGAACTCATGCCCGCCGAACCCAAGTACGCCTACACGCTGGCGTTTTTCCTGGTCCAGGGCGGGCAGCGCGACGAGGCCGCCCGCGTCCTGCGCGGCGTGACCGACCAGCGCCTGGCTTATCCCGACGCCTACGTGCTGCTGGGGCGCCTTTACGAAGAGGCCGGCCGGCGCGATCAGGCCGTCGAGGTCTATCGAAAGGCCTCGGGAGTCGAAGACTTCCCCGCCGACCTGCGCGCTCACTTCTCCCAGCGGGCCGCGCTGTTGTCGGCCGCGAGGTGACCCCGGCGCCGTTCGGCGCCAACCGCGGCCCGAGTCGGGCGGGTCCCGCCCGCGATGAACCGTTCGCGGCCGACGATGCTCGGCGCGATTCGTACCGTTGTCGGTGGGAAGATCAGTCTTCCGGCCGTTCGCCGCCGGGGGCCATTTTCACGAGTCGCGGCATGAACGTGGCCAGCGGGCGGACCAGATCGGCCTGGGCGGCCATGACCTCCTCGATGTCCTTGTAGACCGAAGGGGCCTCGTCCAAACCGGCCGAAATCAGGGTCACGCCGCGGGCCTTGAGCTGGCGGTTGACCTTGGACCACTCCAGCGATTCCCTGGCGGCCTTGCGGCTCATGCGCCGGCCGGCGCCGTGCGCGGCGGAGTTGAGCGACGACGGCTCGCCCTTGCCCTCGACCAGGTACCCGAACGAGGCCATCGAGCCGGGGATGATGCCGAGCACGCCGGCCCCGGCCGGCGTGGCCCCCTTGCGATGCACGATCACCTCGCGTCCGTCGTGCCGCTCGCGCCACGCGAAGTTGTGATGGTTCTCGACCTGTAACAGCGGCGCCTCGCCCACCGCCGAGACGATCTGCCGATGGATCACGTGGTGGTTGGCGGAGGCATACTTGCCCATCAGCTCCATCGCGGCCCAGTATTCGGCTCCCTCGCCGTTGAGGTCCAGCCAGGCCAGGTGCCGAAGCTCCGAAGGCAGGTCCTGGTGCCGGCTCATGGCCCACTTGCTGTAGTGGTCGGCGACGCGGGCTCCGGGGCCGCGGCTGCCGCTGTGCGACAGGACGGCAAGGTACGTCCCCGGCTCCACGCCCTTCACCGGTTCGCCGAGCGTGAACTCGCCGAACTCGACGAAGTGGTTGCCCGAGCCCGAGGTGCCCAACTGGGCGGCGGCGAGGTCCTTGAGCCTGGCCGTCACCGGCGTGACGTTCCAGTCCTCGTCCATGACCGGATGCTCGCGTCGCGGCTTCCATTCGCTGCCCACGCCGAAGCGGGTATGGCGCTCGAGAATCTTCCTGAACCGCTCGGGATCCTCGCGCAAGTCGCGCGCCGTCATCGGAAAGACGGTCAGCATCATGCGGCAGGCGATGTCCACGCCGACGGCGTAGGGGATGACCGCGTTGTCGGTGGCCAGCACTCCCCCGATGGGCAGGCCGTAGCCGACGTGGGCGTCGGGCATCAGCGCCGCCGCCACCGTCACCGGCAGCCGGCAGGCATTGCGCATCTGCCGATGGGCCTGCTCGTCGATGTCGTCGCCCCAGGTCTTGTACTCGATGGTCATGAGTCCTTCCCGGCCGGTCCCGGCGGGGCCTCGGGTCGGGAAGGGATTATATCGCCGCGGCGAAAGTCCGGCAGACCCGGTGCGTCGTCTGGGCCCGAAGCGGTCCGCGTCGGCCGGCCGGCCGTGCCGCGCTTCGACTCGACCGCCGCGGGCCGGCGCGCCGAAAGAGATTAGAAACCACCGCGGGTCGGAAGCTAAAATAAGTCGGGCCGGGCGCGCGGAACGTCCGGTAAGACGTCCGGCTTGATCGAGGGCCTTTTTGCGCCTGTTCGACGCTTCATTGGGAGGAATCGGACATGCACACGTCGCCGGCGGAAGAACACCCCTTGCGCCGTCTGTTTTCAGGAGCCGTTCAACACGCCCTTTACGTGGACGTGGGGTTGTGCGATCCGCAGTTGGCCGAATACCTCACCGACCTGCTCAGCACGCACGTGCACATGGACGACCTTTACCCGTTCAAGGACGCGAGCGGCCGGCGCCTGACGGACCTGGCGGCCATGATGACCGATGCCCACTTCACCCAGCCGCTCAGCCCGGCGGTCCGCGAGCGCCTGATCCATCGGCACATCGGCGACTTCGCCCTGTTCTGGACCGGTCTGTTCCCCGAGGGACTGCGCCGGCTCGGCCCGGCGGGCGTGGGCAACCGCTTGAGCGATTACATGGCCCAGGGCAAGAGGTCCTACGCCATCGCTTCGGAGTTGGCCGGTCCGCAGGACAAGCCTCCGCCCGGGGTGTTCCGGCGGTTGAGCGAGAGTTTCGAGTATTGCGTGCACGGCCTGAACCTGTGCCGCCGCGACTGGCTGGCCGCACAGCGTCAGGCCTCCGGCCGCTGAGCCCCGGTGTTGCGGCTTGCCGCCCGGGGCTCACCTGCCGCCCGGTCCCTCGTTTCCAAACAGGGCCATCGACTTGCGCACCTCGGGGTTGTTCTCCGCGGCCCGGCGCAGGGCCTCGGACAGCTCGCCGAGCCGGCGGTACAGCCGCTTGAGCGGGCGGGGCTCATTGCGGGCCCGTACGTACTGGGCCAGCAGCGGCAGGGTCAGCGAGGCGCACGAATAGACCACCACGTTGTTGACTTTCGCGTCCCGGATCTTGCCCCAGCTCCGGGCCTCCTGCGGCGTGGCCCCGGACAGCCCGCCCCATTGCGGCGAATCGACCGCGAGCTGGATCATGTAATCGTGCCCCACCGGCGTCTGGTCATGGAAGATCTGGTGCAGCGTGGGCTGGGTCTGCAAGTAGAAGTTCTTGGGCGAGCCGCCCCCGACCACGATCACGCCGTTCTTGCCGGCGGCCCGGACGATGGCCGCCGTCTCGATCACGTCGCGCAGCGGATCGAGCTGGATGGCTTCCCCGAAGAAGTGCGGGACGGCCAGGTTCATCGCAATCGACGAATCGCCCGGCGACGAGGTGTACACTGGCACGTCGCACTCGAAGGCCGTCACCAGGATCGACCACTCCGGGCGCCGGGCCATGCTCTTGATCTGCCCGCCCAGGGCGTGGTGCAGCCGGGCCGTGGAGAGCGGGCCCTGGCGGTCGATCCGGCCGGCGGCCTGGAGGATCACCTGGTCGGTGGCCAGCAGCGTGGCCTGGTCCTCGATGAACACGTCGTAGATGCGGGCCACGCCCTCCTCGGCCAGCACGTTGTCATCCACGGCGAAATGCCCCTGCATCACCGGCATGGCGAAGGGGCGGTGCAGGTCGTGGTAGAGGTTCGCGCCGGTGGAGATGATGCAGTCGATGAAGCCGGCCCTGATGAGGGCGTTGATCACCCCGCTCATGCCGATGGGGGTCATGGCCCCGGCCAGCGTCAGGCAGACGGTGGTGTCCTCGCGCAGCATCCGGCTGTACAGCTCGCAGGCCTCGGCCAGCCGCCGGGCGTTGTAGCCCGACCGCGCGTAGACCCGGTCGATCAGGTCGGCGACCGCCTCGTTGCCCTCCAGCACAAGCGGGTCGATCAAGGCCAGCCCGTCGGTGGTGAACCCCTCCGACTTCGATCCGCCCGGCCGCGCGGAGCAATGCGTGTCATGAACAGACATCCCATCAGCCTCCTTCATCCGTGTCTATCCCTATCGACCGCCCGCGGCTCTTCCTCCGCAGCGGATTCAAACCCGGCGCGCGACGAAAACCGCGAAGCCCGGGCCACGTCAGGCGATCGGCACCAGCCGCCGGGCGTTCTCGTGGTAGATCTTCCGGGTCGCGTCCTCCGGCAGATCCAGCGTCTTGAGGAAATCGTTCAGCTCGCTGCCGTAGAAATCACGGGCGAAGAGCAGCCGGTCCGCGAAGCGGATGAGGAACTCGCGGGCGTGGCCGGGGTCGCGCTTGAGCGCCCCCAGGGCCGAGCCGGCGGACAGATCGGCATGAAGCAAGGGGTTGCGCTCGAACAGCCCGGCCAGCCTGCCGCCGGGCTTGACCGGCCCCTTCGGATACATCTGGTAATCGGCGTCCGCGTCCCCGCTGATCTCGCGCCAGAAGCCGGGGGCGTGGCCGATGAACACCGTCTCCGGGCAGGCCCGCATGGCCCGCTCCAGGTTCTCCACCGTCCCGCCGTACCAGTTGCCCTGGTAGGTCCGCACGTGCGTGCGTTCATCGAGCAGATAGGGCACGTCGAGGTGCACCACCACCGGGCACTTGAGGGCCCCGGCCTTGCGGAACAGCTCGAGGCAGCGCGGATCGTCCAGCAGGATGCGGAACTTGAACTCGCCGCAGACCCGCACTCCGTGAATGTCGTGGGCGGTCTGGAAAAGCTGCGGAGCGTTGCCCAGGATCGGCGGCGGAGCGTAGCCGGCCACGAAGCGCTTCGGATATCGGCCGCGGGCCAGGAGGACGTCGGACAGCGGCAGCCCGGCGTGCGTGCCGTCGGGGCGGGCGTGGACCGGGTTGAACACGTCGTGATACGACCGGGCGTCCTCGGCCGGCGGAATCTCCCAGCTCAAGAGCCAGGCCACGTCGATGCCGTTCTCGTCCATGTCGCGGACCAGTCCGGCGTCGTCGCGCCCGTGCCAGAAAACGTGCTGGTGCGTGTCGATGATCATGACCGCAAGTTGTACCACGAACCGCGGGAAATGCGAGGGGGCCTGCCCGCTCCTGCATCGTCCCGTCGCACGCGACGGGACGGGCGGACGTGAATTCCGCCCGGGCGTCGCACGCGGCGCCGCGAAGCGAACCGGACGAGGCTTCCATTACTTGCGGCCTTCTCCCGCGCCGTGCGGGGGTGTACAATCACCGTATTCTATTCTTGCGTGATGCAGCGGTGTTTTTCGGGAGCCCAACCCATGCTGATACCGGCTCTGTCCCTGGTATTGACGACTCTGGCCGCCGCGCCGCCCCAGCCCCCGCCCGATCCGGCCGACGCCGACAAGCCCTTCATCCGCCGGCGCGATCTGGTCTACGCCGAGGTCCACGGCACCGGCCTGCTCATGGACGTTTTTCTGCCCAAGGACGCTCCCAACGGTCTGGGCCTGGTGGACGTCATCAGCGGGGCCTGGCACTCCGACCGGGGCAAGCTGCGCGACCACGAGCGGGCCGATCTGTTCGGCGTGTTCTGCGCCCGCGGCTATACCGTCTTCGCCATCCGCCCCGGTTCGATCACCGGCTACACCGGCTTCGACATGCTCGATCACGTCAAGATGGGCATCCGCTGGGTCAAGGCCCACGCGGGGGAGTATCGCATCGACCCGGATCGGCTCGGCCTGGTG
>JABRVU010000127.1:0-13364 GCA_039961895.1 Phycisphaerae bacterium
GTCCTCGATGCACCGGGCGGCGGCGCAGGCGGCGGCGGCGGCGGCGGCCTTGGCGGCCTCGGCGGCGGCCCGCGACTGCGACGAATCCGCCGCGCTCGAATCCGCGTACGCGGCCATCAGCGACGCCGTCCGCAGCGACTGGACCCGCGACAGGGCCCGCGACACCGAGTCGCAGCGCGGGTCTTCGTCGAGGGTGCAGGTGGCTTCGGCCATGGACAGAGCCCGCTCCAGCCGCGGATCGTTGTTGAGCCCCTGCACGCGGCGGGCGCAGCGGCAGGCCCAATAGACGATGGCCCGCAAGGGAAGCTGGCGCAACTGGTTGGTGACGGCGGCCACGTCGAGCTGCCCGGCCGCTCGGCCCGGCGCGGCCGCCGCCGGCGCCGCCGCCTCGCGGGCCTCGGCCAGGAGGGCCTCGGCCATGGCCGTGCCGTCCGCGAAGCGCTCATGCGGCTTCTTGGCCATGGCTTTGCGGATGATGGCCGCCAGCCACTCGGGAACGTCCGCCCGCCATTGCCGCGGGTCGGGTACCGGCTCGGAGATGTGCTTGAGCATCAGCGCGAACGGGCTGGCCTCGTGCACGCTGTAGGGCGGCCAGCCGACCAGCATCTCGAAGAGGGTCACGCCCAGCGAGTACACGTCGCTGGCCGGCGTGACCGTCTGGGCGGCGCACTGCTCGGGGCTCATGTAGGCCGGCGTGCCGATCTGCTGCCCGACCGTGGTCAGCCAGGTGGCCTCCTCGACCACCCGGATGGCCCCGAAATCGGCGACCTTCATGTTGCCTTCATGATCGAAAAGGAGATTGGAGGGCTTCACGTCGCGGTGCACCACGCCCAGGGCGTGGGCGGCGCCCAGACCGCGGGCCGCCTGGACGGCCAGCCGGACGGCCTCGTGGACGTCCAGCCCCAGCTTGCGGCTCTGCCCGGCCGCCAGCCGGTCGCGCAGGCTCCCCCCCGGCATCAGCTCCATGATGATGGCTCTCGGGTCCTGCGCGGCGGTCAGGCCGTAAATGCGCACCACGTGATCGTGATGGATGCGGGCCATGCTCTGGGCCTCGCGCTCGAAGCGGGCCCGGATGGCCTCCTCGGCGCGGTAAGGCGGCTTGAGCACCTTGAAGGCCACGTCCCGCCCGGCGGAGGTGTCCACCGCCCGGTAGACGCGGGCCATGCCGCCCTCGCCCAGGAGCTTGCCCACCACGTACTGCTCGATCTGCCGCCCCTCGAGGTTTTCGTGAAGCGTCGGCGGCTGGACCGGCTCGGCCCGGCGGTCGAGCACCACGCGCAGGTCGTTGAGCAGTTGGGTATCGTCGGGAACGTCCGGCATGTCACTTCCCGTCGGCCTCCAGCCGGGCGATGCAGTCCTTCACCGCGGCGAGCACGCGATGCTTGTAGACGTAGGCGCTGGAGGGGGTGATGCCCAGCCGCCGGGCCACCTCCTCGACCGGCTGGCGCTCGATGGCCAGCAGGGTGAAGGCCTGGAACTCTTTCTTCCCGATCTCCTGCTCGACTTTCCGCAGGGCCTCGTCGAGCAGGGCGTAGCGCCATTCCTGCTCCCAGAGCTGGCGGTGGGCCTCTTCGCCGCGCGTGTCGCGCAGCTTCTCGACCAGGTCCAGCTCATCCGGACCGGGCACCCACTGGGCCCGGGTCCGCCGGCAGCGGGCCCGCAGGGCGGCCAGCGCCCGTCGTCGGGCGATACCGTACAGCCACCGGCGGAATCCGCCCTTGGCCGGGTCGTACGTGCCGGTCTGAAGCGATTTCTGGGCCAGGATCAGCACCTCCTGGGTGACGTCGTCGGCGTCGGCGTCGGACAGACCCAGCCGCCGGGCGAAGCGGGTCACCATGCTCGAGTAGACGCGGTAGAAATCGAGCCAGGCCGCCTCGTTCCGCGAGTCGCGGACCGCCCAGAGCAGGTTGATGCGGGTGGTGTCCATCGGAATGCATCTGGCTAGAACGGCCGGCGCCTGCCACCCAAGGAATGAACCCGCGGAGAGGAGAACGGTCCTCAGTTCTTGGGAGCCCATCCCCAGACCGGCACGGGACCCGCTTCCAGCCGTTTTTCAGGGTTTTGGGATGGGCTCATGCTCCTCAGCCATCCAGGTCGCTTATTCCCCGCCGCTTACTCCAGGTACCCTTGTCGCTGAAACTCCGCGAGTCGGTAATAGAGCGTCCGCACACTGATGCCCAGTTCGGCGGCGGTGGCGGTGCGGTTGCCCTTGTGGCGTTCCAGGGCGGCCAGGATGTGCTGGCGCTCGACGTCCTCGAGGGTGGTGCGCGGTTCGGCGTCGCCTCCTTCGTCGCCGGCCTGGTCCTGGGGCTCGGAAGCGCCGATTTCGGCGTGGGCCTGATCCATCCGATGCTTGCGGGCGCGTTCCAGGGCGCTTTCGATGTCGCCCAGCGAAGCGGGCTTGGTGAGAAAATCGACCACCCGCAGGCGGATGGCCTTCTGGGCGGCGTCGAGATCCCCGTAGCCGGTCAGAATAATCACGCGGGTCTGCGGCCAGCGCTGCTGGACCACTTCGCAGAACTCCAGGCCGCTCATGCAGGGCAGGTTCAGGTCCAGGATGACGATGTCGTGCGGTTCCTGCTCCATGATCCGCAGGCCGTCCTCGGCGCTGCGCGTTCCCCTGACCGGAAAGCCCATGTCCGGGATGGCCTTGAGCAGCATTTCACGCAGTCGGGTTTCATCCTCGACGACCAGCACGCTGCAACGTTTGAACGGCTTTTCCGTCATCCGTCCCGACTTTCTCCCTCGATTTCGCGCCGGCCCGGCTCCTCCCTTAGGTTAGCGTTGAAAGACCTGCGTATCAAGAGGCTGAATCGACCCGACCGGAACGGAGGGTGCGTGACGCCATAGACGGAGGCAATGGATGCAGCGCTCGGGCTTGAGCACCGGCCGTTTCAGCATGACCGTCCCTTGGAGGGCCGGTACTCCGTCCCGGCGGCAACAAAATCGGCGTGCCGCGGAAACCGTCAGGAGCCTCACCCCAGCAGGTATTGCTCCACCATCTTGATGCCGATGCCGGTGAGGGCTCCGCCGGCGATGACGCCCGCGCAGATGGCCTCCGCGTTTTCGACGACCACCCGATAGCCCCAGCCTTGCTTGTTCTTCCAGATCAGGGCGGCCAGCCAGAAGACCAGCGCCCCCATGAACATGGCGAAACAGTGGCGCCAGTAGATGACGAAACCCAGCCCCACGCCGATAGGCGAGAGCGGCATCTGCCCGCGGGCGGCCATACGGGCCAGCTCCAGCCCCAGGCCGACCACCGCACCGATCGCCGCCGCCGTCGCCGCCGACGGATGCAACTGATCGATGCCCCGGGTCAGGAGCTCCGCCACCTTCTGCCAGGTCAGAGCGCTGGGAAAGCCGTACTCCCTGGTCACCATCTCCTGGGGCCCCTTGCTCAGGAACATGGCGTAAAAGGCGGGGACGGCCACGATCGCTCCGGCAAAGATGCCCAGCACGTGCCCGATGGCCTGCTGCCGGGGCTTGGCCCCCAGCATGTAACCCGGCTTGATGTCCATCAGCAGGTTCGAGGCGTTGAGCGCCGCCTCGCCGGACATGCCCGCCGTCATCAGGTTGGTCTTCATGTTGCCGGGGTCCAGGGCCGCGAAGCTGAGCTGGGTCAGCTTGCCGATGGCTCCGCCCGGCGTGATCGACGTCAGCGCCGTCGAATGGACCGCGATCAGCGTAAACACGAACACCAGCGGGATGGCGATGACGCCCATCAGGTACCCCACCCCGAAGAAGGCATGGGCCAGGTAGATGGCCACGCCGCTGACGATGGGGATGCCGATCACGAACACGGACATGGGCAGTTCGATCCGCCGCATCTGCTCGGACATGCGGCTCTTGCCTCCGACCAGGCCGGAAAAGGCGTCCAGCAGCATTTTCGGCTTCGAGAAAAAGGCCACCAGCGAGGCCACCGTCAGAATGGCCACCCCCGGCCAGACCGACCATTGCCCGACGAACTGCCTGACCCCCAGCACCGTCGCTCCGTTGACCACGTCGGGCTTGATGACGTTCGACGAAATCATGATCGGGGCCAGGATCAGGTAATTGACGGTCGCGCCGACGAACAGCGACAGCCCGGTGCGGATGCCCATCAATCCGCCGGTGGCGAACATGACGTGCTCCGGGGCCAGCGACACCGAGAGGTTTTCCAGCTCCTGGCCGCCCACCCGCGGATGCCAGCCCAGCTTCTGAAACAGCCCGTGTTCCAGGGCGTCGGGAATGGCCAGGGCCTTCAGATGCAGTTTCTCGAGAAGATGGGCGTGCTCGGCCTTGAGGAACTCGAAGATCGCCGAGACCGTCCCGAAACCGGCCAGCAGCTTGGCCTTGAGCAGCCCGCTGCGGGCGTCGGAGTGGTGCAGGGCGTCCATCACGATGCCCGCCGCCCGTCCCTCGGGGAACGGATGCTGCTCGTCGTTGATGAACCGCCGCTTGAGCGGAAAGGCGAACAGCACCCCCAGGATGGACAGCACCACGATCCAGACGAAGGCCACTTTCCTGGGAATGACTTCGTTGAAGGCCATCATGTAGGCGGCCAGCGAGGAGGTCAGCGGCGAGGTCATGTAGCCGGCCGCCGTGGCGATCGACTGCATGGCGTTGTTCTCGAGGATGGTGAACTCCCTGCCCAGCCCGATCCGCGAAAGAACCTTGTAGAACGCGAAGGCCAATATGACCGAGGTGATGCCCACGCCCAGCGTCCAGCCGGTCTTGGCCCCCACGTAGAGGTTGGTCAGCGACAGGGCCGCCCCGATCATCATCCCGGTGATCGCCGCCCGCGGGGTGAGCTGGGGCATGTCGCCCTTGTAGACGTTCTTGAGCCACCAGTCGTCCTTCTCCTCGACGGACATGCTCCGGATTTCTTCCTCACTGAGCTGGACCAGGGCCATCGCCAGTCTCCGTCAACAGGGACAACGGGTGCGCAAGTGAAGAGGAGGGCAAAGCGCGGACCCTGCCTTTGCTCTGTCCGGCCTCTCGGCCTTCGTCGGCCGCTCCTCTTCAGGGCGTCTTTGTAGGGATTGGGCGGCTGAATGCAAGCCATTGCCGGCCGCCGGCCCGGACGGCCGAAGCGATCAGCCGGCAGCCGCCGGCCAGCCACAGGACCAGCACCGGCAGCAGCAGCCGCTCCTCGAACCCCCCCACGACGATCAGGTGGGCGCGGATACCCAGGACGCTGCCGAGCACGAACAACCCCGCGAAGCGCGTCTCGGCGGTCAGCAGCGCGGCCAGAACGCCGGCCGCGCACGCCAGCCGCGTCCACCGCGAGAAACCGGCCGAGAACGGCTCGCCCGCCAGGACGCGCTTCAGGCCCTCCCATTGCGAGGCGGCGAGCCGGCCGGGCGAGTGGTATTTGAACAGATAGGCGGCCGGCGACAACGGCTCGCCCGCGTAGGGGTCGCGGTCGAACTCGGCCCGCGCGGGCATCGACAACCCCGGCGGTGCCCGCCCGCCGATGAACTCCATGTTGGCGTGATAGCGCGCGTCGCGTTTCTCGAGATAAAAGGCGTCGCCGTACACCCGCCATTGGTTCACGTAAAAGGGCGCCACCACGGCGACCGGCAGCAGCGCCCCGATCAGGGCCCGCGGCCACTTCGTCCGCGTGCGCACCAGGGCGTAAACGACCAGCATCAGGAGCACCGGCGCGTCCGTGTTCCGCAACAACAGCAGCAGGCCGGCGGCGAGGCCCGCGCCCACCGCCCTGCGCCAGGAAAAACACTGCCGGTGCTCGAACAGCAGCGCCAGCACGAGCATCCACAGGCACACGCCCAGCTCCTCGCGGAGCCCCTTGGTGCACAGGTCGATCAGAAACGAGTCGGTCGCCAGCAGCCCGGCCACGACCACCCCGACCAGCGGCTCGAACAGCCGTCCGATGCCCAGGGCCACCGCCGGGATCATCAGAATGCCGAACGACCAGCTCAGGACGCGCATGGCCAGGTCGCGGTCGGCCAGACCGCGCACCAGCGGCGCGTGCAGCGCCGGCCACAACGGCGATTTCAGGCCCGCCGCGAAGGGGTTGGCCGTCTGGAGGGCCTGCTGCTGGTAGTAGCGGACGTCGGGCTGAAGCGGCTCGCGCTGCTCGGGTTGAGCCGGGCTGATGGTTTCGGAAAGCTCGTAGGCCCGCAAGTAGGCACCGGCGGCCGTCACCACCGCCACCGCCACGACGAACGCGCCCGGCGGCCACGTCCGGCGCGCGACGAGGTCATGTCCTGCCGTCAGCACCACGCCGGCCAGCAGAGCGGCCGAGGCCACGTCCAGCGTCAGGGCGGCGTCACCGCCGGCCCGCACGATCACCACTCCGACGACCGCCGCCGCCAGGCCGGCCCGGCGCCAGCCCCGCGGTCTTTCGCCCGTCGCCGTCGCCCTCAGCACCAGCGCCAGGCAGACCAGCATCAACGCGGAGGCGACGTCAAACACCATCGGAGCACGCCTTCCATCCGCAATCCGGAATCCGGCCTCAAAGCATCCCGCTTTCCCGTGCGTACGCGAAGATCCCGCCGGCTTCGATGATCGGGGCCACCTCGCCCAGCGGCTTGAGTGCGAAACGGCGGCCGTCGCGGTGGTTGATGACGATGTTCTCGCGGGTGCGGATCTCGACCTCGTCGCCGGTGCGGACGTGTTCAACCAGCCGCTCGACCGATTCATAGGGGACCAGGTACCCGCCGTTGACCGCGTTGCGGAAGAAGATGCGGGCATAGAACTCCGCGACGACGGCCTGCACCCCGGCCTCGGCCAGGGCCAACGGGGCGTGCTCGCGCGAGCTGCCCGAGCCGAAATTCTTGCCTCCGATGACGATCGTGAAGCGGCTCCGCGTATTGGCCGGGTCGGCCTGATCCACGAACGGGACGTGACCGTCGGGCAGCCCGGCCTGGGCGGTGGGAACGCCGATCAGCGCGTACCGCCCGAACAACTTCCGTTCCTCCGGGATGGCCGGGTTGTACATCAGATAATGCGCCGGAATGATCTGGTCCGTATCGACGTTGTCGCCGAGTACATACGCCTGCCCGCGGATGACGTCTTGCATGTGCGTGCGCGTCCCCTGAAGCCTGATAGGCGGCGACGAGGGGGAAGCGGGATCTTTTCTCGTTACGCCCCGCTCGTCCCACGCCCCCGCTGTTAAGAACCGAGGGTCGGTGCCGGAGTCGGGCGGATTATAAAACAAAACGGGCGAACCGGAAAACCGGATCGCCCGCGAGAATCCCTTCCTTACGACCGCGCTCCGTCAAAGGTTGCGATTCGCACCCGCTGCCGGCCCGTCATCGGCCGACACGACCGCAGCGCGCTGTCAACTGGTTGCGGTGGCAGGGTTTACAGCGTCGATCGTTTCTTGGGCCGGACCTTGGGCACCGGCTTGTTGCCGACCTCCACGATGGACTGGGTCTTCAGAATGGTATAGTCGGCGGGGAACGCATGGAAAGCCTGGACGTGCAGCTCCTTGTCGCGGGCCTCGAAGTCGATGAAGGTGAACGGCACCAGCGCGCCACTCTCGGCCCAGTCGTCAAACCGGACCAGCATCCCGCGCGTAGCCGCGTAATTCAGCAGGTCGCGGTGCGAGGCGTGAAAGAGGTTCTGGCTCATCCGCTCGACCTGGGTCGAAAGGATGTAACGCATTCCGTCATCGAAGGTTTCGAGGTGGTCGCGCTCGCCGCGGAACTGGAAGGAGGTGACCATGCCGTTCTGGGGCAGAACTTCGATGTCGTCGGCGGTCACTTCGGTCACGCATCGGCCGCCGGCCTGAACCGTCACCACGTGGGACAGACCGATAATCCAGATGTCCGCCTGATACGCCAGCCGCTGCAAGTGCCTGCTCTGGTGAATATGGAAGAGCTCCGGGTGGATCGGCCGCCGATACAGCACCAGCCTCAAGTCGGTCACTCGTTGTAAGGCTTCACCAAGTTCCACAGCTTGTCCTCAAAGCAGATAAGAACGTTGCCCCGGTGATATACCATCACCGCAATTCTGGCACCCTCAGGCGAAACACGCCTTTGCCATCAGTGGGGCTTTGCGAGTGCCGCCTTTCGCTGGTCGGACCCACCGCGGCGGCTACTCCCTCCAGGTAGGCGGGGGGTGGGGGTACGTCTCTTTCCATTGATTATAAAGGGTGCACCCGTGAAAACCAGCGCAAAATCGTCAAAAACGCGGTTTTCGTATCGTCCAACCCATCTACTTATACCGTTTGACCCTCCTCACGGTTCAAAAAGAGATGCTCCCAATTCACAATCCGTCCACTCGACAAGACCGGCCCGCGCCTGGCTGGGGTTGCCCTCCCCGCTGACACGGGAAGGCTAGGAGGCTCCACGACCCGCCCTCACGGCAAGTTGATGACGGGTACGATCCTGTCATTGAACCCAATGAAAAGCCTGTACGCTTTGACGTAATTCCGTCTACAGTCTCTATCCCCACCGGCCAGTTAGGCTCGTACCCCCGCCCAGACACTTCCGACTTCTTATAATTCGGGCGGGACGGCGTCGGTCATCCACCTGGAGGATCTTCCCCATGAGACGAACCTGTGTCCTGACACTCGGCGTGGTTGTCCTTGGACTGAGCGGAACCAGTTGCCCCCCGATCAGCGGTTGGTTCCCCACCGGCGACGGCGAAACCCAGGAGCGCATCGCCGCCCTTCGCGGCTTCGGATCGGCCGAAGAACTTCGGGCTTATCTCGCAAAGCAGGCCCAGCTTCGCTCCGGTTACGGGATCGGCACCGGGGGGTGGCTGGGCGGTTTCTTCATGGCCATGTCCCCGATGGCGATGGGCGATGCAACCAGCGGAGGAGCACCAGCCGATGGGAGCGAATCGGCCGATGAGCGCGGCAGCGACGACTTCTCCACCACCAACGTGCAGGAGCTGGGCGTCGATGAAAGCGACATCGTCAAGAACAACGGCCAGACCATCTACATCCTCAGGAACAACACCATTCACATCGTGACGGCCGCGCCACCGTCGTCGCTGGCCGAAGTCGCCACCGTGACCATCGACGGCAACGGCGACTCGCTCTACCTGCGCAACAACAAGCTGATCGCCCTGTCGCGGCGGGGGTACTACTTCTACGGCTACTTCGGCGGGATGGGCATGGCCGAGGGCGACTTCGCCGTCGCCGAGCCCAACGGCACGACAACCACGGCGGCCCTGGTCGGTGGAGACTGGAACGACGGCGCACAGTCCACCGTGACGGTCATCGACGTGACCGACCCCGCCCATCCGGCCGTCGAGGCCACCATCAAGTTCGAGGGCGACCTGACCAGCAGCCGGCTGATCGACAACCGCCTCTACCTGGTGCTCACCACCCTGCCCAGGCTGCCAGACAACCCCATCCCGCTCATGATCGAAGCCATGGACCTGGATGAATGGCTGCCGGACTACGAGGCCACCGACGCCGCCGGCAACGTGATCGCCTCCGGCGACATCGCTCCCTGGCAGGACTTCTACCGGCCCGAGAACCCCGACGGGTACGGCATCGCCACGGTCGTGACGCTGGACGTGGACGCCCCCACGGCCCCCTTCCACACCACCGCCTTATCGGCCAACGCCGGTACCATCTACGCCAGCACCCAAGCCTTGTATCTGACCGACACCAGTTACGACTACCGCCTGGGGGTCTCGTGGACGGACACGGCGGTCCATAAGTTCGCGTTCGTGCCCGAGGGGACGGCCTATCGCGGCAGCGGGCTGGTTCCCGGCCGGCTGCTGAGCCAGTACTCGCTGGGCGAGTATCAGGGCTATCTCCGCGTGGCCACCACGGTGAACGAGTTCGGCATGACCGGCCAGTCGCGGCTCGACAACAACGTCTACGTGCTCGGGGAATCGACCACCACCGCCGGTGCCCTGGACATGGTCGGCAAGGTCGAGGGCCTGGCCCCCAATGAGCAGATTTACGCCGCCCGCTTCATCGGCCCGCGCGGGTTCCTGGTGACCTTCCGCCGGGTTGATCCGCTTTTCACCCTGGACCTGTCCGACCCGACCAACCCGCGCGTGGCCGGCGAACTCAAAGTCCCCGGCTATTCCGACCACATCCAGCTTCTGGATGAGAACCACCTGCTGACCATCGGCAAGGACACCCAGGACGCCGGTGCCTTCGCGTGGATCCGGGGCGTGCAGCTTTCCATCTTCGACGTGACCGACCTGGCAAACCCGACGCTCCTGCACAAGGAGGTGATCGGCGGGCGCGGCACCCACAGCGAAGCCAACTCCAACCCCAAGGCCTTCAACTATTACCCGGCCCGCAACGCCCTGGCCTTTCCGCTGGACGTCTACACCGATTCCGGCCACGGCGGGCCCACCTGGGGCGTGCACTCCTTCACCGGCCTGTACGTCTACCGCGTGACGGTCGAGAACGGGTTCGAGTTCCTGGGGCGGATATCTTCGGGCGAAGGCACCAGCCCGAACGGCTGTTTCCTGGGCTATTACGGCTTCACGCGCGGGGTGTTCATCGGCGACACGGTCTATTCGGTCACCGAGCGGAGCGTCAAGGCCGCCGATCTGGGGGACGTGTCCACGCTGATCGGCCAGGCCGCCCTGAGCAATCCGCCGGCCACGATCGAGGATTGCTACCTCTACGGCGGGACCGTCACCATCGCGTTCGGCGAAGGCGTACGCTGAGCGAAAACGCAGAACGACTCTGACGAGTGGCACCAGGTACCGACCGGGCCCGCTGCGCGCGAAAACCGCTGCCACGGGGGTCGTTGATTCTGTGTCTTGACTCAGGACCTCGTGTGCCTGTCACCCTGTACCAGGCCGCGCGAGCCGCAGAGGCCGTACCTGATGGCGGACCCGAGGATCGAGCCACCCCACGTACGATCATGACACCCAACATACCGCCGTCAAAAATGTTATGCGCATGGGTGCCTTCCCGTGGCATGGCCCCCATCGACGCCGGGTAGCCGGAGGCGGAGCCGAGCCGCGCAGTTGTTGGCCGGCCTGAAGCAGCTACCCCACGCTGACGAGGGAATCGTACGTCCCGTACTGGTTGGGAACCAGCCGCTCGGCCTCGGGATCCTCGACCCACTGACCGTCCACCAGGAACTTATAGCGGTACTCTCCGGGTTCGAGGGTCAGCCGTTTGCGGAAGGTGCCGTCTTTTTGCCGGGTCATGACCCCCGCCTGAGGATCCCAGTTGTTGAACGTTCCGGCGAGCTGAACCTTGCGGCAGCCGTCGGCCGGAGCATACACGAATGTCACCTGAGACTTCTTCTTGATAATCACGTAGCACCTCCTGTGCCGTCTATCAGGCAGGTATGCGGCGAGTTTCAAACTCGCCCGTACGGGGGGGTGTGCGAACCACCCCCCGGCCTGACATCATAGCCACCCCCCGCCAGTGGAACAAGATGGGCGGAAGTCAAGGGTGAGTCCGTGTCGGGTTCCGCGGCACGCCGGTCGGGTCGCGCATCCGGGATGAGACTAATGCATCTCCGCCTCGCAGGTGCCGATCCCGCCGCGCAGGAAGTTGAACTGCACGTTGGGGTGGTCGGCCAGCAGGGACATGGGGACGGCGGCGTCGGGGATCCGCTTGGAGATCATGAAGGTGGTGAGCCTCATGCCGAAGGGGTTGTCGTGCCAGCCGGGGTGCCAGATGGAAACCTTCTCCGCCCGCCAGGTCTCGACCGGCCCGACGCTCAGGGCCTCGGAGGGCACGCCGGGGATGTATCCCCCGCCGGAGGTGCGGGCGTTCTGGATCACGGTCAACGGATGCAGTTCGACCCGCCGGGTGGAGAGCTTGCGGTATTCCTCGGGCGGCGGCGGCTGATCGGTCCAGGGCGGTTCGCGCCTCGGCGGGTCGTTGAACGCCCAGTGCTTCACCTCTCCCTGCCCGCCCTGCATGATCGCGCAGCGGGCGGTGTCCCAGCTCTTGATGTAGGCGGAGACGTCGGCCTTGGGGAAGTGGATGTTGGCCGCGGGCATGGCCAGGTCTTTGCGGATGCGGCGGAAGCATAAGTCCATGTCCGCCTTGGCGAAGGAGAGCGGGTGCTTCTCGGAGACCTCCCGGCCGTTCTCATACCATTCGTCCATGCCCCAGAAGTGGGCGTGCCTGAGGTTCAGCTCGAGGGCGTTGACCAGTTGAGCGACCAGTGGAAGCTGCTCGGTGGGACCGATGGGGCCGCAGATGCCCACCGGGTCGTCGGGCGTGGCCTGGCGCCAGGCCTGGATGTATTCGAGGGCCTCGGCCAGGAAGAACTCGTCGCGGGTGTCGTAGACGACGATCCGGAAGCCGTCGCGGCCGAGCTTGACCAGATCGGCGGCGGTCAGGTGGGCCACTTCGTCGAGCAGGTCGGGTTCGAGCGTGGTGTAGTCCCACCAGCCGGGGGCCAGCTTGCTCAGCGGTCGCCGGCCGGCACGACGTCGGGTGAATGATGACTGCCTGGCGGTGGGGGGCTTCCTGGATCGAGCCATGCGCGAGATCTCCTTGCCGGTAGGGCCGGCGATCCTGTTCGAGTGCAGCCTGAAACCCGTGTGGGTCCGGCTTCCAGCCGGTCGGTTTTCAGGGTTTGAGGACACATTCTGAACCGGAAGGAGATCGGCCGCAACGATGCCAGCCGCAGACCCTAACGTCACCCGCCGATTCCCTCATCGCCCCCCCTCTGATGGGGTGGCGTACCTAGCTGACCAGACTCGCGAAAACACCAAGGGTGAGGACTGGGGACAGGCCGAATCAACGAGGAATCTTGCGTCTTCCCCGGGCATTGCCCGGACTCGGAGCGCGGAGTGGATGCGGCCTGCGTGTCTATGCTTCTCCGTGCCTCCGTGTCTGCGTGGAGGAAAAGGTCCCGTTACGGCCGCCGGGCCAGATCATGCAGGACGGCCGCCAGCAGGTCGTAAAAGGGTTTGACCGAGCTGATGCGTACGCGCTCGCCAGGGGCGTGAACGCCCTTGATGTCCGGGCCCAGCGAGATCATGTCCATGTCCGGGACGCGCTGCCCGATCAGGCCGCACTCCAGCCCGGCGTGAATGGCGGTGACGGCCGGCTCCTTGTTGAACAAACGTCGATAGGTCGCCCGGGTGACGGCCAGCACGCGCGAGTTCAGGTCCGGCTTCCAGCCGGGATACCCTTCCGACGGCTCGACGGCGGCCTTCGCCGAGCGGGCCATCGCGGCGATCGACTCGACCAGCTCTTCCAGCGACCCTGGCACCGACGAACGCGACGAGCATTTGATCTCGACCCGATCGCCCTCGGTGCGGATGACGCCGGGGTTGTTCGAGGTCTCGACCAGCCCGGGGATGTCCGGACTCACCGCCAGCACGCCGAACGGCAGGGCGCAGATCAGGTCCAGCAGCCGGGCGGAGGCTTCGTCTGTGAACGGCGCGGGGGGCAGGTCGGTCGGCGGCGGGCGAAGCGCGACGGTCAGGCCATCGTCCCGCCCGCGGTATTGTTC
>JABRVU010000128.1:0-2214 GCA_039961895.1 Phycisphaerae bacterium
AAACCCACGCCCAGAAAGACGACCTCCCGCTGCGGATGTCGCTCGGCGAACCGCACCGCCTCGAGCGGCGAATAGACCACCAGCACGTCGGCCCCCGCGGCCCGCTGCCGTTCGAGACTGCCCACCCGTCCGGGCACGCGAACCATGTCGCCGTAGGTCGCGACGGTCACGCCGCTTCGCGAGGCCAGCTCGCAGGCCGCGTCGATGTACCCCTGGGCCGTCACGCACACCGGGCAGCCCGGACCGCTGATCAGCCGCACGTTGCCAGGCAGCAGCGACTTCACCCCGGTCCGGAAGAGCGAAACGGTATGCGTTCCGCAGACCTCCATGATCCGAACGGTCGGCAATTCCGCGGCGAGTTCGCGGATGTGAGCCACCAGGTGCGTCAGGCGGCGATCAACCATGACCGTTCCCCCTTTCTCCCTCTCGGCCCCTCTCCTCCGTCATCCGCGGAGCAGCCTCCGACAGCTCGACGAGGTCCGCCTCGTCCAAGTACTCCCAGGTCTTTCTGGCGGCCTGCTCATCAAGCACCTGGAGCGCGAAACCGGCGTGGACGAGGACCCAGTCGCCTTCGCGGGCCTCGGGGGTAAAGGCCAGGCTCACCGGGATGCGGCTGCCCTGGAAATCGACGGTGGCGACGTCGCCGATGCCGGCGGCGTCGTTTTTCACGGTTATGATCTTTCCGGGAACGGCCAGACACATGGTCAACTCCTTGTGAGCCGGGCGGCGGCCACGACCGCCTGCCCGAGGGCCAGCCCGCCGTCGCCGGTGGGGACGCGGCGGTGGGCGAAGACCGCCAGTCCCGCCCGCCGCAATGGTTCGGCGATTCCTTCCAGCAGCAGTCGGTTGACGAAGCATCCGCCGGAGAGCACGACGCGGTTCAATCCCGTGCGCTCCGCCGCGCGCAGGACGGCCTGGGCCAGCAGGTCCGACAGCGTGTCATGAAACGCCCGGGCCAGCCGGTCCGCCCGGTCGCCGGCGCGGATTCGCTCGACCAGGGCCCGCAACATGGGGGCAACGTCGAGCCGCAATGGCCCGCCGTCGTCGCGAAGCACGTAAGGCAAGGCCTGTTCGGGCGGGCATCGGCGGGCCAGGGCCTCGAGCGTCATGGCCGCCTCGGCTTCGTAGCGATTGCGGTCGCAGACGCCGAGCAGGAACGCCACCGCGTCGAAGAGCCGCCCCAGGCTCGAAGTCATCGGGAAGCGAGCCGGACCCGCCAGCCGCTCCGCCGTGACGGCCAGAGCCCGCGGTTCGATCCGGCGCGCCCAGAACCCGGCCGCGCGCCGCCAATCCGAACCAAACGCCTGATGCAGCAGCGCGACCGCCGGCCGCCAGGTGTCCTGAGCCGCCGAATCGCCGCCGGGCAACGGGAAATACGCCAGGTGCGCCGCCCGCGTGAAACCCGCCTCATCGCAGTCGAGAATCTCGCAACCCCAGATCGCCCCGTCGGTGCCGTAGCCCGTTCCGTCGCATGCAACGCCCAGCACGCGCCCGCTGAGGCCGTTGTCGGCCAGGCAGCTCGCCACGTGGGCGTGATGATGCTGAACCTCGACCACGGGCAGACCCTGCCGGCGGGCGTGGCGCGTGGCGACGTAGTCCGGGTGCAGGTCGCAGGCCAGCACGCGCGGCTCCAGCCGAAGCAGATCCTGGAAGCACGTGATGGTCTGGACGAAGTTCCGGTACGTGGCCGGGTTGGAAAGCTCGCCGAGATGCTCGCTGAGCACCGCCTGCCTGCCCGCCAGCAGACAGATCGTGGATTTCAGCTCGCCGCCCAGGGCCAGGATCGGCTCGGGCGCTTCGATCGCCACCTCGATCGGCGCCGGCGCGAAGCCTCGGGCCCGGCGGATGGGCAGAACACCATCCACCGCCGTGCCCTCGTGACTCCGGGCCAGGACCAGCGGAACGTCTCGCTGTAAGCCGGGCGGCAGCAAGTGGCCGCGGTCCTCTGACTCAACTCTCCCACCAGCGGAGGCCGCTCTCCCGGAGGTACAGACCATCACCACGGAATCATCGACCCGCCGTTCGATGTCGCGGTCGTGCAGCAGGAACGCATCGGCGATGCCGGCCAGTCGCCGGAGGGCCTCGTCGTTGTCGCGGCAGAGCGGTTCGTCGCTGGGGTTGGCCGAGGTCATCACCAGCGGCGGCAGCCCCTCGGCGAACAGGAGGTGATGCAGCGGCGCATACGGCAACATGAGCCCGTAATCGTCGCTGGAC
>JABRVU010000129.1:0-5067 GCA_039961895.1 Phycisphaerae bacterium
GCGTCGGCCTTTTCGCCGGAACCTCTCGCCGGCCGGGAGCTGCGTAGGGAAGGCGACTCTCCTGTGATCCGGGCCGGATACCTCGATCCGCGATGAGTGCCTCCCCTTTGATGGCACGCCCGGGCGCATGAACCGCCCGCCGATCCGACGGTGATCGGCCGGGACGACGCGGCGTGCGTTTGTTGGTCCGCGCTTGCTCGCCGCGGGTCCGGTGCCCATGACCGACGGCCGTGCGGCCGGGCGTCGCGCCGAGGGATGTTCCGAATGTCCACGAGCCTGCTCAAGGAAGTCGAGCCCAACGTCGTCCGCGACGAGGTGATCTCCCGCGGTCCGCTGCCCGGCTCGCGCAAAGTCTACGTTCGCGGAACGCTCCACCCCGCCGTTCGCGTGCCGATGCGGGAAATCCTTCAATCACCCACGCGCTCGCGGCTGCCCGGCGGGAAGGACGAGGTCAACCCGCCGCTGACGGTTTACGACACGTCGGGCCCGTACACGGACCCGGAGGTGGCCATCGACGTTCGCCGCGGCCTGCCGCCGCTTCGCGCCGCCTGGATCGCCGCCCGCGGCGACGCGGAGCCGCTGGCCGAGCCCACCTCCGCGTACGGCCGCCGGCGCCTGGCCGATCCGCGCCTCGACGGCCTGCGCTTCCGCGGCCCGCGCCAGCCGCTGCGCGCGAAACCCGGCCGGTGCGTCACCCAGATGCACTACGCCCGGCAGGGCATCATCACGCCGGAGATGGAGTTCGTGGCCATCCGCGAAAACATGCGCCGCGAGAACGCCGGGCAGCGGGGCGCTTCCGGCGGGAACGGCCGTTCCACCGACCCCTCGCGATCAGACCATCGGCATCCCGGCCAGCCCTGGGGGGCGGCCATCCCCGAGATCATCACTCCCGAGTTCGTGCGGAGCGAGGTAGCCCGCGGCCGGGCCATCATCCCCGCCAACATCAACCACCCCGAGCTCGAGCCGATGATCATCGGCCGGAACTTCCTGGTGAAGATCAACGCCAACCTGGGCAACTCGGCGGTCACTTCCTCCATCGAAGAGGAGGTCGAGAAGATGGTCTGGGCCATCCGCTGGGGCGCCGACACGGTCATGGATCTCTCCACCGGCCGGAACATCCACGAGACCCGCGAGTGGATCCTCCGCAATGCGCCCGTCCCGGTCGGCACCGTGCCCATCTACCAGGCCCTCGAAAAGGTGGACGGCAGGCCGGAGGAACTGACCTGGGAACTGTTCCGCGACACGCTCATCGAACAGGCCGAGCAGGGCGTCGATTACTTCACCATCCACGCCGGCGTCCTGCTGCGCTACATCCCGCTGACCGCCAAGCGCGTCACCGGCATCGTCTCGCGCGGCGGGAGCATCCACGCCAAGTGGTGTCTGGCCCACCACCGCGAGAACTTCGCCTACGAACACTGGGACGAGATCTGCGAGATCATGGCGGCCTATGACGTGTCCTTTTCGATCGGCGACGGGCTGCGGCCCGGGTGCCTGGCCGACGCCAACGACGAGGCCCAGTTCGCGGAGCTCAAGACCCAGGGCGAGCTGACCCGGCGGGCCTGGGCCCACGGCGTGCAGGTCATGAACGAGGGCCCCGGCCACGTCCCCATGCACCTGATCCACGAGAACATGACCCGCCAGCTCGAATGGTGCGACGAGGCCCCGTTCTACACGCTGGGGCCGCTGACCACCGACGTCGCGCCGGGTTACGATCACATCACCAGCGCCATCGGGGCGGCCCTGATCGGCTGGTACGGCACGGCCCTGCTCTGCTACGTGACGCCCAAGGAGCACCTGGGCCTGCCCAACAAGAAGGACGTGAAGGACGGGGTGATCGCCTACAAGATCGCCGCCCACGCCGCCGACCTGGCCAAGGGCCACCCCGCCGCCCAGCACCGCGACAACGTGCTCTCCAAGGCCCGCTTCGAGTTCCGCTGGCAGGACCAGTTCAACCTCTCGCTGGATCCCGACACGGCCCGTGAATTCCACGATGAGACTTTGCCGCAGGAACCGGCCAAGACCGCCCACTTCTGCTCCATGTGCGGCCCGAACTTCTGCTCGATGAAGATCACCCAGGACGTCCGCGATTACGCCGCCGCCCACGGCCTGACCGAACAGGAGGCCTTGCAGAAGGGAATGGAAGAGAAAAGCCGGCAGTTCGCGGCCACGGGGTTTGAGATTCACCAGGCTCAGTAGGAGTGCGTCTCCCGGCCCTCACCCCTGTTTTCCAGACCGTCGTAACCGCCGCGCCGGTCGTTCCAGCGGACTTTCAGCAGCTCCACGAACATGGCCGCTGAGTCGAAGACCAGCGAGACCCGGCTGTCGCCGACGTGGTTCCAGGTGACGGGCACCTCGCGCACGCGCAGGCCGAGCTTTCGGGCCAGATAGAGCAGCTCGACGTCGAAGGCGAAGCCGCTGACCCGCTGGACGGCGAAGGCGGGGGCCATCGCCGCCCGACGGAAGGCCTTGAAGCCGCATTGCGTGTCCCGGATGTCCAGGCCGGTCCAGGCCCGCACCAGGCGGTTGAAGACCCGGCCCATGCTCCGGCGCAGCCAGCTCTGTCGGACCTGAATCACCGAACCGGCCAGGGCCCGCGAGCCGATGGCCACGTCGCACTCGCCGGCGAGGATGGGTTCGATCAGCCGCGGGGCCTCGTCGATCGGCGCCGAGAGGTCCGCGTCGGTGAAAAGCACGATCTCGCCGGCGGCGTGCTGAAACCCGGTGCGCACGCCGGCACCCTTGCCCTGGTTGTGCTCGTGGCGGAGCAGGCGCAGGGCGGCCTCCCCGCCGGCGTGTTCGGCGATGAAGGCGGAGACCAGGTCGGCGGTCCCGTCGGTCGAGCCGTCGTCCACCACGATCACTTCCGCCCCGCCGGGGCGGGCCTGGGCGAAGCGCAGGACTTCGGCCAGCGACGCGCCGATGCGGGCCTGCTCGTTGTAGGCCGGAATGATGATCGACAGCGACAGACTCACGGCGCGGGCTCTCCGCGGGGTTGAGACGGGGCCTCGATGCCAGGCGTCCCGGCAGGCAAGGCCGCGGCCGCGGAAACGGGCCCCGCCGAAGTTCCGGGCGGCGCGGATCGGCCCGCCCCGCGTCCGGCCAGGCCCAATCCCGCCAGCAGCGCCAGGCAGGCCGCCGCGATCATCGCGCCGACGCGGAAGCGGGCCGGCTCGAACCGGAATTCCACGGCGTGGGCGCCGGGCGGAACCTTCACGGCCCGGAACGTGCCGTTGGCGCGATGCACCCGCGCGGGCTCGCCGTCAATATAGGCGTTCCAGCCGGGGTAGTACACGTCGAGCAGAACCAGCCACCTCCCGGCGGGCGCATCGGTCCGTACTTCGACGGAAGAGGACTCGTAACGGACGATCGTGGCTTTCCCGACCGGCTCGGAGGGGTCGCCGTCGGCCGGCGACGCGCCTTCGGCCGACTCGACGGCCACCGCTGTGAACACGTCCACCGTGCCGTCCTTGATGGCCGCGATCGCCTCGCCCGGGTCGCGGACGGGCCGGGCCGATCCCACCAGGTACGCCCGCGGCAGCTCGCGCTCCGCCCGCAGGCGGTACAGCTTCACGTTCCCCTCCACCGGCACCGCGGCCCAGTCCGGGTGCTCGAGGTTCTTGTGCGTGAGCAGATAGCGGATGTTGAGCAGCGGCAGGAGCGGCGAATCCAGCGACCCGGGCCGCTCGAGGGTCATGACGATGTTGAACTTGGCCAGGTGCTGGTGCTCGATGGCCTCGAGAAACCGCAGGTAGTCGGTAAGCAGGATCGAATCGTATCCGCCGAAGTCCTGGAGGCCGTACAACACCGATGAATTGGCGTAGAGCAGCTTGTCAGGCCCGAAGCGCCCGATGCGAAAGACGCCGGGGTCGTCTTGCAGTTTGGCGATCAGGTCGGGCGTGCGGTTGAGCATGGCCGGATCGACGTGGGGATAGAACGAGAACGAGGCCTGGCCCAGGTCGAAGGCCAGCAGGGCCAGAGCGGCAAGGGTGATCGCCGTTACGCCGCGGCGGGACCACGCCCGCCACCAGCCCACCGCCAGACACACCGCGGCGGCCAGCGCGAACGACGCAAAGCGAAAGCCGTTGACCCAGAGAAACCCGGCGAACTCGGCGGCGGTCGTAAAGGTGCCGGCCGCTCGCGGGTCGGCGTCCAACCAGCTTCGGGCCCATCCCTCCAGCGGGCCGGGCCAGGCCAGCAGGGCCAGCACGCCGAAGAACAGAGCCAGGCTGCCGATCACCGGCACAGTCATGATGCCTTTGCGCCACCTGCCGGGGCGTCCGATCCGCTCGAACCAGGCCTGTCCGCCCATGGCCGCCAGGCAGGTCGCGGCGAACAGCACGAGGTACATCCAGCGGAACGGTGTCCGCACCTGCCGGGCGCCGGGCACGAGATCATAGAACACCTTGTACACCGGCGTGACCAGCGCGAAGGCCAGGGCCAGGGCCATCAGCGACCAGGCGAACCCGCGCCCGGGCCCGCGCGCCGGTATGCCCAGCAGCAGAAACGCCAGCGCCGGCAGGCCGAAATAATAGCCGGCCTCGACGTAGTTCATCGGCCCGAAGTAATAGGCATCGGCCCCGTTCCTGGCCCGGATGGGACGCCAGGCCCGATCGGCGAGGTCGAAAGTTTCATGCTCGGCGGGGTTGCCCAGGGCGTCGGGACTGACGGTGGTGAGCAACTCCACCGGCGAAAGGGCGCTGGCCTTGAGGCTCTCGTAACCGGGCCGCTCCTGCTGGGCCCGGATGTTGAGCTTGACGACCTCCAGGAACGGCAACAACTGCGGGGCCGCCAGCAGAGCGGCCAGGATCGGCGCCGCCGCCACCTTGGCGAGAAACACCGTCGGCGGACGCGCCGCCCGCTCGGACCGGAGCAACCGCCCGGCCCGCAGCAGCGCGAACCACGCGCAGGCGATAAAGGCGTAAAACGCGATCTCGAAGAAACCGGCCAGCAGCGGCTGAACGAAGAGCAGCGTCCCGCTGAACAGCCCGCGCGTCCGCCGCCGCATCTGACGCGGGTCGGCCATCCAGTCGATCCACGCCAGTTGCAGCGGCAGCCAGATGGCCGACC
>JABRVU010000130.1:0-4488 GCA_039961895.1 Phycisphaerae bacterium
ATCCGGGCCGGGCTGGATGAAGCCGGCTTTTCGCATCTGCCCATCATGGCCTATTCGGCCAAGTTCGCTTCGTCCTATTACGGCCCGTTCCGCGAGGCGGCCGAGTCGCCCCCGCAGTTCGGCGACCGGCGCTCGTACCAGATGGACCCGCCCAACGGCGACGAGGCCCTCCGCGAGGTGGCCGCCGACATCGAGGAAGGCGCCGACGTCGTCATGGTCAAGCCGGCGCTGAATTACCTCGACGTCATCTGGCGCGTGAAACAGGAGTTCGGCCTGCCGACGGCCGCCTATCACGTCAGCGGCGAATACGCCATGATCAAGGCCGCGGCGGCCAACGGATGGCTGGATGAAAAAGGCGCCGCCCTCGAAGCCGCCACCGCCATCGCCCGGGCGGGAGCGGACCTGATCATCACCTACTATGCGCGCGAGCTGGCGGGTTGGCTGCGTTGACCGCCCGCGGGCCGCGCGAAGCCCTCGCCCGATCCCGCAGCGAGCGCCGCGCTTTGAGACCGCGGTTCGCTGAATCCGGGCCTCCCCGGTCCGCGGCGGGCTAAGGGATCGCCTCCAGCAGCCCCAGTCGCCAGGGGATGTCGCCGTAGGGCTTTCCCACCCTGTCCTTGTCGCTGACTCCCTGGAAGAGAAACGTCAGATGGTTCGGATCAACTTCGAGATGTTCGTCGTGGCCGGCGCGGAGCAATTCGCCGTGGCTGATCGAGTCGGTCCAGTGCTCCCCTGAGTCGATGACGTTGAGCGGCGAGGCGAAGGGCTTGCGGCGCGAATCCGCCAGCGGCCGCCATGGGCCCTCGAGTGCGTCGGCCAGGTAGGCTTTATAGTAGCGACGCCCCCCGTCCTGGGCCTCGATCACGGCCAGGTACTGCTTCATACCCTTGAGCGAATAGACGTGGGCGGCCTCGAAGATGTCGCCGCGCAAGGCCAGCTCGGGCTTCGACCAGCCGCGGGGAAACTGACCGAGGTCGGTCTGCGCCCGCCACATCCGGCCGTCGAGCGAAGTGAAAAACAGATAGGCCCGCCTGCGGTCGCAGATCACCCAGAAATCGATCCATCGGCCGCCCTCGGGTTTGCGGTCGGTGAGGACGGCCGGCCGGCTCCAGGAGCCCGGATCGGACACGTCGGTCGTCGTGGAGAAAGCCGGAAACATGCCCGCGCCTTGCTCCAGGACTGCCTGGTAGATCAGGTACCAGCGCTTCTGCGGCGTGAAATAGAACACCTGCGGGGCGCAGAAGAAGCCGTCGTGGCACGTGAGCACGTGCCGGCGGGCGCGGGCGGTCTGGTCGAAATCGGGGAAGGAGAGGTACTCGATCTGGTGGGTGCGGGTCCGGCTGCGGATGGTGCAGAAGACGTGCCACCGCCCGTCGAAACGCACGATGGAGGGGTCCTTGATCGCGTGGCAGGGGTCTGCGGGCCGATCGGCCGGGGCGATCAGCGGCGGCCCGCACCGCCAGCGGAACGTTCCCGACCACAGGGCCTCGCGGCCGGGCCCGCCCACCGGCTGCGTGGCGGGGGCCTCGGCCGGCAACGTCACCGCGACGAACATCAGGCTCACCAGCGGCATGGTTGCTCCTTGCGGCCGTCCTCGACGTGCCCTTTCCGGCCCTGGCCGGTTCACGACGAGGGTTGGACAGGGCGGGTGGAAGCCGACTTCGCCAGGTATTTGTCGAACCAGTCGGCGATGCGCTTCACGTCGGAGGCCATGTCCTTCCACCCGTGGCCAGCACCCGGTCGATTGACCAGCTCCGCCGTCACTCCCGCGGCCTTGAGCTTCTCGATGAGGCTCTCGGACTGTTGAATGGGCACCAGAGCATCCTTGTCGCCGTGGAAAATCAGCGTGGGCGGGTCGTCGGCCGAGACGTGCGTGATGGGGGAGATCTCCTTGCAGATCTCCAGGCGCTTCTGCTCGTCGGTGATGAGCACGATGCGCTTGCTGGCCTCGTCGTAACGGGTGAAGTCGAAGGGGGCCTTGAATACCGCCAGCTCTTCCTCGAGGGCCTGCAACACGGTGCGGTTCGGCCGGGCGTAGTTGAGGAAATCGGTGGGCGGGAAGAAGCAGCCGACGGCCTGGACACGGCTGGATTCCCTGTCCACCGGGTCCTTGGCGGCGGGGTTGGCCGGCTTGCCGCCCAGGGCCATCATGAGCGACAGGTGCCCCCCGGCCGATCCGCCCGTGATTCCCAGTCGGTCGGGGTCCACGTGGTACCTGCCCGCGTTGTGGCGGATGAAGCGGATCGAGCGGTGCATGTCCTCGATGACCTCGGGGATGGTGAACTTCGGCTGGCTGCCGTGCACCACCGCGAAGACCGTGTACCCGCGGGAGAGATACTCCCTGGCGATGCCGTCGTGGATGGCCTCGTGCCCGGAGAACCACCCGCCGCTGACCACCCAGATGACGCCGGCGCCGTTGGGCTTTTCCGTGGGCGCGAAGACGTCGAGGGTCAGGGCCGTGCCGTACTTGCGGCCGTAAATCACGTCCTCGGTCCGGGTGTAGCCCGGGGCGTCCGCCGCACGAACCGGCGTCAGCGGCGCCGCGAGGGTCAGGGCGATCAGAAGGCTTCGTTGGCGTCTCATGGCAGCCTCGTGTTGGAGTGACCGGATCCTATCCGAAAGAGAGTGTACCCGCCGCCGGCGGATCGTCCAGCACGAGGGGTGATGCGATCGGCTGCCACCGATTCTGTCACCCGCCTTCTGGGCCCCCGCGCACCCATGCACGTGCAGGCAGTCCCAGTGCACCGGTCTTGTGGCCTGAATCATTCTTCATACAATGTCGGGTTCGCGGATGGCCCGGCCGGCCCGGAAAGTACCGGTCCGGCGCTTGGCCCCGTCGGGAACTCGAGAGCTCATCACCAAGGCACGCGGATGCGGAGCAGGCGGAGTTCTCAGTCGTCAATCGTCGGTTCCGGTCCGGGCGGTCGGCTTCCGCGGGCGCGGAGCATGACCCGCGCCGAGCACCGACGACTGACGACCGCTTCAGCACGTCTTGCGTGGTGGTGCCGGTTTCGTTCGCTTGCCGATCGCAGGCTGGAGGAATCATGCCCCGTTACAGCACCGCGGACATACGGAACATCGCCCTGATCGGTCATCAGTCGGCCGGCAAGACCTCGCTGGCCGACGCCATTCTGCACGTCACCGGGGCCGTGAACCGGCTGGGCGACGTAAGCGCCAAGACCAGCTTTCTGGACTTCATGGAAGAGGAGAAGAACCGCGGCTGCTCGATCGACTCGCACGTGGCCGCCGTGACCGCCGGCGGCAGGACCATCAACCTGGTGGACACGCCCGGGGCGCCGGATTTCGTGGGCCCGGCCATCGCCGCCCTGGCGGGCGTGGAGACGGCCGTCTGCGTCGTCTCCGCCACCGCCGGCATCGAGGTCAACACCCGCCGGATGATGGAGCGGGCCAAGTCTTACGGTCTGGGCCGCATGATCGTCATCAACAAGATCGATGCCAACCTCGACCTGGCCGGCCTCATCGCCGGCATCCAGGAGCTGTTCGGCAACGAGTGCCAGCCGATGAACCTGCCGACCGGCGGAGGCAAGGGGGTGATCGACTGCTTTACCCACAAGGCCGGCTCGGCCGACGTGGGCGACGTGGCCGCCGCCCACACCACGCTCATCGAACGCATCGTCGAGGCCGACGAGGCCCTGATGGAGGAATACCTCTCCAGCGGCGACATCGAACCGGCCAAGCTGGCCGGCGTGGTCTCCAAGGCCATCGCCGCCGGCTCGTTCGTGCCCATCCTGTTCACCAACGCCCGCGCCGAGGTCGGGGTCCGGGAATTGGTGGAGGTAGTGGCGGCCTACTGCCCGGCTCCGGCCGAGGGCAAGCGGCGGGTGCTGGCCGGGCCCAAGGGCGAACAGCCGATCGAGCCCGATCCGGCCGGACCGTTCGTCGGCCAGGTCTTCAAGCTCTTCGCCGACCCCAAGAGCAACATCAAGTATTCGGTCTGCCGGATTCACTCCGGTCGCATCAAGGCCGATTCGAGCATCCACGTCGGCCAGGAGCGCAAGCCCGTGCGCCCCGGAACCCTCTACAAGCTCCAGGGGGCCGAGCATCACGAGATCGATGAGGGCGTCGCCGGCGACGTCGTGGCCATGGCCAAGCTCGACACCGGCATCGGCGACGTGCTGCACGCCGACGACGAGCAGGCCACCATCGAGATGCCCAAGTTCCCGCATCCGATGTTCGCCCTGGCCATCGAGCCCAAGAGCCGCGGGGACGCCGACAAGGTCAGCGGGGCCCTGCACAAGTTCACCGAGGAGGACCCCTGCTTCCTCGCCGACCGCGACCCCTCGACCGGCGAACTGGTCATCCACGGCATCGGCGACCTGCACCTGCGCTCGATCCTGTCGCGCATGCAGCAGTATTTCAAACTCGAGGTCAACACCAAGCCGCCCAAGGTGCCCTACCGCGAGACCATCACCGCCTCGACCAGGGACGTCGAATACACCCACAAGAAACAGACCGGCGGGGCGGGCC
>JABRVU010000131.1:0-5093 GCA_039961895.1 Phycisphaerae bacterium
ATCAAGTTCCTGACCAGCGAGGGCCTGGCCCCGCCGCCGGCCGAAGCCGCGAAACTATTCGACCTCTACCATCGCAAGGCCTTCGTGCTGGCCGACGTGGAGCGGGTCGGTCGGCTGGTCGCGGACTCGACGGCCGCCGCGACCCACGTGGACGCGGCCCTGGGCATCGTCGATGCGGCCCGCATCGCGTCGCGCCGTTACCGCGTTGTGCTGGACAGCGTCAACGGCGCCGGCGGCGGCGAAGGGCGGATGCTGCTCGAGCGGCTGGGCTGCGAGGTGATGCACGTCAACGCCGAGCCCAGCGGGCGTTTCGCGCACACCCCCGAGCCCCTGGCCGAGAACCTCACGCAGCTCTGCGCGGAGGTGAAGCGGACAGGGGCGTCGGTCGGCTTCGCCCAGGATCCCGACGCCGACCGGCTGGCCGTCGTCGATGAGACCGGCCGCTACATCGGCGAGGAATACACCCTGGCCCTGTGCGCCAAGTACCTGTTTGCCGCCCGGCCGGGGCCCGCGGCGGCGAACCTGTCCACCTCGCGGATGATCGACGACCTGGCCGCCCAGGCCGGCGGGCCGTGCCGGGTCTTCCGCTCGGCCGTCGGCGAGGCCAACGTGGTGGAAACCATGAAAGCCAACGGCTGCGTCTTCGGCGGCGAGGGCAACGGCGGTATCATCGACCCGCGCGTGGTGCCGGTCCGCGACAGTCTGGCCGCCATGAGCCTGATCCTGCAACTCATGGCCGACGCCGGAAGGCCGCTGAGCGGGCTGGTCGCCGAGATTCCCGCTTACGTGATGATCAAACAGAAGGCCGAATGCTCCAAGGAACGGATCGCCCAGGTCCTGGCCGCCGTGCGGACGAAGTTCGCCCACGAGCGGATCAACGACCTCGACGGCGTGCGCATCGATTGGCCCGACGGGTGGGTCCACGTCCGCGGCTCGAACACCGAGCCCATCATCCGCCTCATCGCCGAGGCCCCCACGGTTCAACGGGCCGAGGACCTGATCGCCGCCGTCCGGGCACTGATGTGAGGATGCGCGGTATCGGATCCCCCCATGACCGCGAGTCCGGAAGCCATCTCCCCGGTGATCCGGTTCGGTGCCGGTCCCACCGGGTTTTCAGGACGCGCTTGAAGGGCCGTTCGCCGCGAGCCGTCCGGGCGGGAGCATGCCCACCCGCTGTCGCATCACTTCGGCCCGGTCGGCGAGGTGATGGTCGCCACCTCCCTGAAGGCAGACGCGGGTGAAGACGGCCGGATCGTCGGGCCGGCAATCGTGACGCAACAGGAAGCGGGGCGACCGGCCGGGCAGATTCAGACCCCGGTGGCAGGCGTAAACCCGCGGGCAGCGCTCGATCAGGAATTCGGCGGCCTCCGGCGAGACGTTCTCCGGCTGGCCGTAGGCGATCGCGAAATCCTCGCACCGGCGACCCGTGATCTCGCTGACCGCGTCCAGGGCCCGCGCGATCTCATACTCCAGGTCCGGGCGGTCGTGCAACCGACCCAGGTCGCGGTGGGCGAAGTTGTGGGCCGCGAGGCGATGGCCCATGGAAAGCATTTCGGCGACCTGCCCGGAAGACAGGCCCCGGCTCCCGGGGCAGCCGATGTCGGCCTCCACGCCGTTGGCCGCGTGGAACGCGCGGTAGGCGCTCGTGTCCCGATCGAGAAACGAGGGCACCACGAAGAAAATCGCCCGCACGCCGACCTCGGCCAGCCAGCGGGCGGCCTCGTAGTTGCTTGCGTACCCGTCGTCGAAGGTGATGAGGACGCGGTCGGTCTGGCCCGCCGGGAACGTGCCCGCGAAGAGCGCGTCCACGTCCTCCGGCGAAGCCATCGGGAAACGGGCCCGGCACCAGTCCACCACGCGCTTGAACCCCGGCAGCACGTCGGGGCCGGTGTCGTGGAAGGTGAGGATGCGCAGGCCATATTGGTTCCCGCACAGGTCGCGGCGATTACGGGCCGCGCGCCCGGTCATCCGCCAGCACTGAGCGGCACCCCATTTCAAGAGTCGCCTGGTCACGGGCAGTTCCCCGCATGAAAAGGCCGGCGCCCCGCGCCCGCCGTTCGATTTCCGGGATGGCGAGACCACCGCGCCGGATGCCGGCGTCCGTCATCCGCCGATCACCATCGCGCTGAACGGCCACACGTAGGCTTGCAGGAGCACCAGCAGCCCCACCAGGCAGGCCAGCAGGAGGCTGTGCACGAACACGTAGCGCAGGATGTCGCCCTCGTGGCCGTACCAGCGCGTGGCCGTGCTCGCTACCACGATGCTCTGAGCGTCGATCATCTTGCCCATCACGCCGCCGGAGCTGTTGGCCGCCGCCATGAGCACCGCGCTGACCCCCACCTGACGTGCGGAGATGGTCTGCAAGCTGCCGAACAGCACGTTGGACGAGGTGTCCGACCCGGTCAAGGCCACGCCCAGCCAGCCCAGCAGCGTCCCGAAGAAGGGATACAGGACCCCGGTCTTCGAGAAAGCCAGGCCCAGCGTGGCGTCCAGGCCCGAGCACTTGGTGACGTATCCCAGGGCCAGCATGGCCGTCACCGTCAGCAGCGAGTAGCGGACCCGCCAGAGCGTCGCGCGATACACGCCCAGGAGCCGGCGCGGCGAGAAGCCCATGAGCAGGCCGGAAATGACCGCGGCCGCGAAGATGGCCGTTCCCGTGGCCGAGAGCCAGTTGAACTTGTAGACGGCCTCTTCGGCCCTGGCCTCGGCCACCACCGGGGGAACCCGCTGAACGAGGTTGTGCAGACGCGGCACCTCGATCAAGATGGCCGAGAACGAATCCAGCTTCTTCTTGACCGACTGGAACCCGGCCACGAACACCACCAGGCTCAGGATGATCCACGGCGTCCAGGCCTGGCGAATCTGGGCGCGGGTATAAGCCGCGGACCGCTGTCCGCCGGCGGGCGGATCATCCGTCGGGGCATCGTGGTTCTGATACGGCCGGCGCGGGTGCCAGACCAGCAGAAAGAGGGTCAGGGCCGCCATCGAGCAGACCGAGGCGACGATGTCCACCAGCCACGGCCCATGCAGGTTGGAGACGAGGAACTGCGGCACGGCGAAGGCCGCGCCGGCCACCAGCAGCGCCGGCCAGACCTCCAGCATTCCGCGCCAGCCCGCGAAGGCCGCCACCAGCCAGAACGGCACGATGATCGAGAAGAAGGGCAATTGCCGGCCGACCATGGCGCTGAGCTGGTGGACGTCGAGGCCGGTGACGCTGTGGAGGGCGATGATGGGCGTGCCCAGCCCGCCGTAGGCCACCGGGGCGGTGTTGGCGATCAGCGACAGGCCGGAGGCGGCCAGCGGCTTGAAGCCCAGCCCGATCAGGATGGCCGCCGTCACCGCCACCGGCGTGCCGAAGCCGGCCGCGCCCTCGAAGAAGGCCCCGAAGCAGAAGGCGATGAGCAGCAGTTGCAGCCGCCGGTCGCGGGTCACGCCGGTCAGGCTGGCCTTGAGCACCTCGAAGAGGCCGCGCTCCTCGGTGAGCGCGTAGAGAAAGATGACGTTCACGATGATCCAGCCGATGGGCAGCAGTCCGAAGGCGGCGCCGTAGACGGCGCTGGCCGCGGCCCGGTCCGCGGGCATGCCGAACACGCCGATGGCCACCCCCAGTGCCGCCGCCAGCCCCAGCATCGCCGCCACGTGCGCGGGCAGCTTCAGAAACGCCAGCGTGCCCAGCAGCACCACGATCGGCACGGCCGCGCACAGCGTGGACAGCAGCGGGCTGTTGAGCGGATCGTAAACCTGCGACCAGATGACCGCCGCGAGCATGGAATGGGCTTCTCCCAATGCCGAATCACCGTCGTAAAGCGGCCTGAGGAGCGGTCAAGATCGGCCGGAGGGCCGCCGCCCAGGTCTGGGCCGACTGCGGGTCGGTGAACAACAACTGGTCGGAAAAGACGGCCAGTCCTCCACCCCACAGCCGGGCCTGACGCACCTGTTCGAGCACCACCGGGTCGCCCGGCGTTCGCGTGGCTTCGATGCCGGCGGCGACCCGCCGGCCGGCGGTCGCCCGCTGCCAGACTTCCTGCCGGGTGCGGAACACGTCGTTCCTCCGCGTGTAGTTCATGGTGAAGACCAGGTCCACCCAGCCGCCGCGGGTCCACACCGCCCCATCCTGGAAATAGTCGCGGCGGGCTGCGTCGAGGTCCGCCCAGCAGGCCGCCGTCAGCCGGACACCCGGCCGGGCCCAACGGGTCATCTCCCGTATGTCGCGGACCAGGCGGGTGACCTGCTCCGTCCGCCAGCGCGACCAGGCGGCCCGATCCTGCCGCGGTGACTTGCCCGTGGCCCGCGCGTACAGGTCCAGAGTGCGGGCGTCGTAGGGATAATCGGCACCCTTGGGCGACTGATCGGACGGAAAGCGGATGTAATCCAGGTGCAACCCGTCCACCGGATAGTGGCGAACGATCTCCTCGAACACGCCGACGAGGTATTCTCGAACCTCGGGCAGGCAAGGGTTGACGCTCACGTAGAACGAGCCCAACGGCTGACGCCGCCCGGTCTGGTCGTACCAGAGCCATTCGGGGTGGGCGTTGTAGACGTGTTCCGGCCAGGGCGGCGGGCGCTGCCCGCGCCAGATGGGCATCACGTTCACCCAGGCGTGCAGGGCCATGCCCCGCCGGTGGGCCTCGCGGCAGGCCACCGCCAGCGGATCGAAGCCGGGGGGCGAGCGATACTCCTCGGCCCAGGGTTCGAGACGCGAGCGGTAATAGACCGTCCCGTGGCCGCGGACCTGGAACAACACGGTGTTGAAACCCGCGGCCCGGCAGCGCTCCATCAGTTCCGCGATCTGCTCCGGCGCGGTGTAAGCACGGCGGACGACCCAGATCGCCTTGGGCGGCCAGACGGCCCGCGGATCAGGCGGCGGCGGCTCCGGCTCGCGCTCCTCGGGTCCCCGGTCGCCGAATGTCCCCCGGTCCGCGCCCGCCGGTGGGCAACCGGCCAGAAGCAATAGACTCAGAGAGAGGCTATACCCGATGACGGAAGGACGGATGGCAAGGGCAGGATGGCGAAAGGCCCGGCGCGCGTGTCGATCGGCTCGTGGCTCCATCCCATGCGTCACGTACCCCATTCGTCACCGATCCGCCATGAAG
>JABRVU010000132.1:0-8099 GCA_039961895.1 Phycisphaerae bacterium
TCACCAGGTCGAAGTGGCCGGCGTCCTCTCTCCGGTGCGCGTCGAGCTGTCTGACGGGCGCGAGGCCTGGTTGCCGGCCATCGGCGGGCTGACGGCGCCGCCCCTGCGCTTCCGGCGGTCGGCCTGGGCCGTCTCGCCCGAGCGGATGCGAAGCCTGTTGCGGCAGGCTCAGTCGCCGGCCGTTTCCGACCGCATCACCGCGATGGAAATCCTCTCCATGCTGCTGGGCGAGCAGCAGCACCTGGCGGCCGGCCGCCTGCGCTACGCCGCCGTGCCCATCGACGCCGGGCAGGTGCAGCAGGCCATCCTGGCCCGATCGGCCGACGCCGACTGGTCGGTGCGGGCCCGCCTGGCCGAGTGCCTGCGCTGGTTCGTGCTCGATGCCGAGGCCACGCGCGCCGCCGCCAACCTGCTCACCGACGATCACTGGCTGGTGCGCGGTCTGGCCTTGCGCCTCTTCGCCGACCAGCACAAGGACAGTTTCCTGCCGGCGCTGCGCCAGATCGCCGGCGCCGATCCCGACGAGTGGGTCCGCCGCATGGCCCGAGCCCTCGCCGACCGCATGCCGACGCCGGCGACTCAACCGACGGCCCCCGCCTCTACCGCTTCGCCTTGACCCTGGCGTTTTTGTCCAACTTGTCCTTTGCGGCCGGCTTTTTGTCGTCGGCCCTGGCATCGGAGGCATCCGTCCCCTCGGCCCGAGCGACGGGGTTCTGCTGGCCGTGGCCGTTGCCGCCGGGCCGGGCGGCATGATCGGCCGCCCACTTGGCCAGCACCGCCTTGCGAAGCTCGTCCATCAGGTCGGGATTGTCGCGGATGAACTGCTTGGCGTTCTCCTTGCCCTGGCCGATGCGCACCTGCCCGTAGCTGAACCACGAGCCGGTCTTGTCCAGAATGCCCTCGTTGGCGGCCAGGTCGATCAGATCCCCCTCGGTGCTGATGCCGCCGTCGAACATGATGTCGAACTCGGCCTGCTTGAAGGGGGCGGCGACCTTGTTCTTCACCACCTTCGCCCGCACCCGGTTCCCGGTAGTGATCTCCCCCTCCTTGATCGAGGTGATCCGGCGGATGTCGATGCGGATGGAGGCGTAAAACTTCAGGGCCCGCCCGCCCGGAGTGGTCTCCGGGCTGCCGTAGATGACCCCGATCTTGTCGCGGATCTGGTTGATGAAGATGACAATGCACCGGGTTTTGGCGATCACGCCGGTGAGCTTGCGGAGCGACTGGCTCATCAGCCGGGCCTGCAAGCCGACGTGCTGCTGGCCCATCTCGCCCTCCAGCTCGGCCTTGGGCACCAGGGCCGCGACCGAATCCACCACCACGCAGTCCACCGCGTTCGAGCGGACCAGCATCTCGACGATCTCGAGGGCCTGTTCGCCGGTGTCGGGCTGGCTGACCAGCAGCTCCTCGAGCTTCACGCCGCACTTGCGGACCCAGGCCGGGTCGAGGGCGTGCTCGGCGTCGATGAAGGCGGCCACGCCCCCGGCCCGCTGGGCCGAGGCGGCCACGTGCAGCGCCAAGGTGGTCTTGCCGCTCGATTCCGGCCCGAACATCTCCACGATCCGCCCGCGCGGAATGCCGTAACCTCCCAAAGCCAGATCCAGCGACAGGGCCCCGGTGCTCAGCCCGTCGCGGACCCGCGCTCCCTCCTCATTGAGCTTCATGATGGCCCCTTTGCCGAAGCTCTTTTCGATCTGCTGGAGCGTGCGATCCAACGTGGCCTGATCGCGCTTGGCGGCGGTCTCCTGACTCATGGCGAAGGCTTCCTTGCAAGAGAAGGTATCTGTCGGGTTCCTACCAGTGCGGGCAGTATAACCCGGGCCCTGAAGTTTGGCAAGTGTTCGGGTATGCTTTTCGGCGGTTTTTTAGCGGTTCATAACTGTCGATCATGGCGTGCCTTACGATCAGATCGGTCAGATGGAGATGATGCAATCCGATCCGCGGATGCCTCCGGCTCAGGCCTCTTGGCCCTGTGTCTGGCCGGTCTTCGCATCCGACCAACGCCGGCCTTCTGCCTCACTCCTGAACTCTCTTCACCACCACCATGGTCAGGTCGTCCATCTGCGGCCCGCCGCCGCCGAAGCGCAACACCTCCTGATAGACGATCTCGATCAGCCTGGCGGCCGGTTCGGCGTGATGGCGGGCGATGATCTCCGCGATGCGGTCTTCGCCGTATTGCTCGCCGTCGGAGCGGGCCCATTCCAGCAGCCCGTCGGTAAGCAGCACGAAGATGTCGCCCGGCTCGAAGACCACCGGCTCGGCGCAGGGCATGTCCGCGTCCGGGAGGATGCCCATCGGCAGGGTGGTGGCGTTGAACTTGGCGACCGTGCCCGTGGTCCGCCGGTAGTGCAGCAACGGCCCGTGACCGGCGCTGACGTAGACCAGCCGGCATGGCCCGGGGTCGAGGATGCCGTGGAAGACGGTCACGAACCGATCCGCGGGCAGATCCTGTTGCAGCAGGTTGTTGACCCGGGCCGCGATCCGCGAGAGGTCGTCGCAGGATTCGCTCACCGCCCGCAGCAAAGCCCGGCACTGGGCCATGATGATGGCCGGGCCGATGCCGTGCCCGGTCGCGTCGGCGATGGTCAGTGCCCAGCGGCCGTCGCCGAGCGGAAAGTAATCGTAGAAGTCCCCGCCGGTCGAGTCGGCCGGGCGGTTCCACCCCGCGATGTCGAAGCCGGGCACGCTCGGAGCCGTCTTGGGCAGCAGCTCCTGCTGGATCTGCCGGGCGATGTCCAGCTCCTTTTCGAGACGCATCTTCTCCGCCGCCGCGTCCAGCAGCATCTGCCGCTTGATGGCGATGCCGGTCAGCGAGCCTAAGGCCGCGGCCACCATCTCGTCGTTGCGGTGAAACTCGCCGCTCTTCTTGTTGAGCACCTGCAACACGCCCATGACCTCGCCGTCGGGCGCCACCAGCGGAACGGTCAGCATGTTCCGCGTGCGGTAGCCGGTCTTCCGGTCGATCTCCGGGTTGAAGCGCGGGTCCTGATAGGCATCGGGAACCAGGATCACCGAGTGCGTCCGGGCGGCCTCGCCGGCGATGCCCAGCCTGGCCGAAAAGCGGATCTCCCCCGTGCCGGTGGCCACCTTGCTGTACAGCTCGTCGCGCCCGGCGTCGTAGAGGAACACGGTGGCCCGGTCGCAATCCAGGGCTTCGCGGCCGGCCTGCTCGATGGTGCGCAGCAGGGGGAGCAGCTCGAAGGTCGCGCCCAGCTGCCGGGCCACGTCGATGAGCACGTTCAGGTCATGGACGGCATCGGAATGCGGATCGACCATCGGGCGTCCTTCGACGACGTGCGGCCGGGCGGCAGGGCCCCTCACCGCGTGGCGCAGGCCGCGCCGCCCGGGCGCCTCCGGGAGGTTCATTCCGCGCGACGGCTTCAGGTCGGTCTCCCGGCGGCCCATTCAAGATGGTCGGCCCCGTTCACGGCCCGCGCGGTGAACCTCGGCGGAATATGCTCGCGCACGACGTACAGCGGCCGCTGCTTGACCTCTTCGAAGATCCGACCAATGTACTCGGCGATGATGCCCAGGCACAAGAGCTGCACCCCGCCCAGCACCAGCACGGCCATCATCAACCCGGTCCAGCCCGGCAGGGTCGCGCCGCGCGCCCAGGCATACAGGCTGAACGCCGCGTAGAGCAAGGCCAGCACCAGCGTGCACGTCCCCAGCACCGAGGCCACCCGCAGCGGCAGGCTCGAAAAGGCCAGCACCGCGTTGAAGGCCATCCGGGCGGTCTGGCGGAGGGTGTACGACCGCCGGCCCGCGAAACGCTCGCCCTGCCGGTAGCCCAAGCCGATCTGCCTGAAGCCCAGCCAACTGATCATCCCGCGGATGAAGCGGGCCCGCTCGGGCATGGCCTTGAAAGCCTCCACCAGCCGCCGGTCCATCAGCCGGAAGTCGGCGGCCTCCGGCGGAATGCGCACCTTCATCAGCGCGTTGATGATCCGATAGCCCAGCCGCGGCCGCACCCCTTCGCGGTAGGCGTAGACCAGGTCGTAGCCCTCCCGCCACTTCGTGATGAAGTCGAGGATCAGCTCCGGGGGATGCTGCAAGTCCGCGTCCATGACCACCACCGCGTCGCCGGTGGCGTAGTCCAGCCCCGCGGTCAGCGCCGCCTGGTGCCCGAAGTTGCGCGACAGGCTCAGCACCCGCACCCGCGGATCGTTGCGGGCCACCTCCTTGAGCAGGGCCAGGGTGTCGTCGCGGCTGCCGTCGTCCACGAACACGAACTCGACCTCGCCGTCGATGCGCCCGGCCACCTGGTCGAGCCGTTGGTGCAGCTCGGCGATGTTGGCCGACTCGTTATAGCAGGGCAGGACGATGGAGATGCGCATTTAGCCCGCTCCGGTCGCGGCCCGCAGTTTGTCGAGTTCGCCCGGGCGCATGTGAATCGAGCCCGCCTCGGTCGGGAAGCGCCCCTCGCGCACGTCCCGGGCGTAGGCCGCGAAGGCCGCGCCCATCACCGCGGCCAGATCGGCGTAGGGCTGGACCAGCCGCGGCGGATGGCCCCCGCCCCAGCCCAGCAGGTCGTGCAGCACCACCACCGTCCCGTCGCAATGGGGCCCGGCCACGCACCCGATCACCGGAAGGTCGGTGCCCTCGGCGATCTCGCGGGCGACCTCAGAGGCAACGGCCTCCAACAGGAGGCAGACGGCCCCGGCGGCCTCCATCTCCCGCGCCGCCCGGATCAGCTTCTCGGCCCCGGCGGCGTCGCGGGCCTGGCCCCGATACGGCTCGCCCGGCCGCAGCAACTGCGGCAGCAGGCCGATGTGGGCCACCACCGGCACGCCCGCCCCGCTCATGGCCCGCACCAGCTCCGCCTGCCCGGGCGTCAACTCGACCTTCACGCCGTCGCACCCGGTCTCCGCCATGAACCGCCGGGCCCAGTGCACCGCCGCCGGGTCCCCCTCCACCCGGCAGGCATAAGGCAGGTCCGCCAGGACATAGGCCCGCTGGGCCCCCCGGCGGACGGCGGCCGTGATCGCCAGCAAATACTCGACCGGCACCTCGCGCGTGCTGGACAGCCCCAGGACCACCTCGCCGGAGGTGTCGCCGACCAACAGCACCTCCACCCCCGCCTGGTCCATGAGCCGGGCCGTCGGAGCGTCGTAACAGGTCAGCACGCTGAACTTCTGACCGGCCCGCTTGCGCTCGCCCAGGGCCGCCATCGTGATTCGTTCGCCCGTGGCCATCCTCAATCAGCATACGTCTGGAAAACGTTCCGGACAAGCCGATGCGATACCCGCGGGTCGTGGAGGCTACCCGGCACAATTGGCGGGCCGTGACATCCATTACCCCAGCCGATAGTCCCGCCCGTCGGCATCGGTTATGCTGTCGCGCCGAGGAGGCTTGCCATGCTGCCCGGAATCGCCCTCACCGCCTGTGCAATCGTCGCCGCGCCCCAGACGCGGCCCGCCGACGCGGCGGAACTTCGCGTCATGACCTTCAACATCCGCTACGGCACGGCCGACGACGGCGCGGATCGCTGGGAGCGCCGCCGGGAGCAGCTCTTCGATCTGATCCGCCGCGAGGCCCCCGACGTGCTCGGCGTCCAGGAAGCACTCCGCTTTCAGCTCGACGAGATCCGCGCCGCGCTGCCGGCGTATGCCCGCCTCGGCGTCGGCCGCGACGATGGCAGGGAAAAGGGCGAATACTCCGCGATTCTCTATCGGGCCGATCGGCTCAAGCCCCTCGAATCGGGCACCTTCTGGTTTTCCGACACGCCCGCGGTCCCCGGCTCGAAGCACTGGGGCAACACCCTGCCGCGGATCTGCACCTGGGCCCGTTTCGAGGATTTGGGCGCGGGTCCCGGTTTCGTGATGTACAACGTCCATCTCGATCATCAGTCGCAGCCCTCGCGGGTCCGCAGCGCGGCCCTGCTGGCCGAACGGATCGCCGACCGCCGGCCGCGCGAACCGGTGATCGTCACCGGCGATTTCAACGCCGGCGAGTCCAATCCCGCCGTCCGCCTGCTGCTCGATCCGCCCGCCACGCGCCCGGATGATGCGGGGGCCCGAAGAGAAACCATCAAGCTGCTCGACAGTTTCCGCGTGCTCCACCCCGACGAGAAAGAGGTCGGTACGTTCAACGGCTTCAAAGGCACGACGACGGGAGAGAAGATCGATTACGTGCTGGTTTCTCCCGGCGTCGAGGTCCTTGAGGCCCGCATCGTCCGCGACCGGAAGGACGGCCGATACCCGTCCGATCACTTTCCCGTCGTGGCCCGGATACGTCTTCCGCGCAGGTGAGCCGACCCCTTGGAAGCCGGCACGAACCTTGCATCGCCAGCGAACCCGACGGCACCGGCCTCATCGGCGCGGCGGCGGGGTCTGCGCCGATGGACGGCTCGCATCCTGTCCGTCGGGCTGGTGGCGGGGGCGGCCCTGTATGCGGCTCTGCCCCTCTGGCTGCCGGCCGGCCTGCTCGCCGAGCGGATCGAAGCCGTCCTGTCCCGCGATCTCGATCGGCCCGTGCACGTCGAGAACCTGCGGGTCGGTTGGATCGACGGCGTGGTGATCGACGGACTCGCCATCCGCGATGCCCCGGAGGCCCCCAATCCGTATCTGCTGAAGGTCCGCCGGCTGCGCTGCGATCTGACGCCGCTGGCCACGCTGGTCACCGGGCGGGTGGCCGGCCTGGAAGTGGTGGGCCCGGAATGCTGGCTGGTGCGCGACGAGGCCGGACGCTTCAACCTCGAGCGCCTGCCGGCTCATCTGCCGCCACGGCTGCCCGCCCTGGTCTACGTGGTGCGCGAGGCCGTCGGTCACGTCTGGACGCCCCGCTCGCGCCAATCCTTTCGTTTCGACACCATCGACTGCCGGCTGGATCCGAAACGGGCCGTCCTGAGCCTGGATGGCTGGATCAATCCCGTCACCGGTCAACTCGGCGCAGCATCGCCGTCGGCCCCGCGCCTGGGTTTCGACGCCCGCCTGACCGTCCCCAAGCTGCGTCGAGATCCGAACCTCTCCCTCGGCGGGGCCATTCGCATCGAGTGGTCGCACCTGGCCCTGCCCGACCTTCCGCTGGCCCTCATTCCCCGCCTGCCCGTCGAGCAGGTCGGCGGAACCAGCTCGGGGAGCCTGTCCTTCCAGACCCATCCTGACCTGACCATCGACTTTGCCGAGCGCATCGTATTGAACGGCGTTCGGCTGACCTGGGCCGGGCTTGGGCAGCCCGCCCTGATTCCCGACCTGGTCCTCAGCAGCGAAGGCCGCTATGACCCCAACACCGACCTGGTCGCGATCAAGCGCCTCGATTGCCGGACGCCCTCGCTTCAGGTGCGCGGTTCCGACCGCGGCGGCGTCGCCGTTCAGATCGACCCGCGCGGGCCGGTTCCGTTCGACGCCCGCCTCGAAGGGCGGATCGCGGACTGGGCCCGCCTGCGGCAGGAGGTCCCCCCGCTCGGAGAACTTGCCGACCGGCTGGGGCTTCAGGTCAGCGGGCAGGCAAGCTGGTCGCTCGAAGTGACGCGCCGCCCGGCGGACGGCCGGGCGATCCTGAACCTGGACGCGACCGCGTCGCGATGGGCGGTGTCCGATTCGGCCGGCGTCGTGTTTGACGCCGGCCCCGGTGTGCCGAAGCGGCTGGAGTGCAGCGCGAATCTTCCGTCACCCACGGGCGAACTCCACGCCCGCCTGCGTCTGCACTGCGGCCGGACGCTGGCCGACGCCGTGGCCCGGGTTCAGTGCGGCCCCGGCCTTCCCGGCCGTGATCTGGTCCTGCCGCCCGTGGCCGAACTCCTCGCATCACTGGCCGGCACGTTGGAACTCGACGTCGAGGCCGTCGAGGAGCTTCTGGGTCTGGTGCCGCGAGCGCGGACGCTGCCCGAGCTGGAACCTTGGCGCGGACCGCTGCACGCGACACTGGACGTGGCGCCTGAACCGCGGGCCAGTCGGGTGAGCCTCCGGCTGGAGGCACGCGAACCGGCCCGGCTCGCCTGGGGCGACTGGTTTCGCAAGGAGGCGGGCAGTGCCCTGGCCGCCTCGGCCGCGTTCACGCTTCCGCACGCGCGGGTCGGTGACGTCTCCGACCTGCGATGCACCTGCCGATACGAACAGGCCGAGGCGCGGATCGTCGAGGGCCCCAACCCGCTGCGT
>JABRVU010000133.1:0-9823 GCA_039961895.1 Phycisphaerae bacterium
GGGATCGTTGGATCGCCGGTATTGTGGCGAGCGGAGAGGGGGCGGCGGTCGTGGAACGGTTTTCAGGTTTCGACGGCCCGCACGGGCGCCGGCCGAATGCGGGTGAATAATCGGCCGTCGTGGTGCGTATCAGTTGCTGAGGCGGGCGAGCCGCCTCGGAAAGGATACAGCGATGGCAGACGAAATGTACGTGACTCCCGATAGCCGGACCGCGGCCGCTCCCGACGCCTACGCCCGCGGGCGGCGGGTGGGACTGGCGATCGGAGCACTGGCGACCGCGGTGGCGGCGTTTATCAGCCTGCTGGGGCTCGAGAAAGCGATTCTCGCGGCGGTGCTGGCGTGGGCAGCGCTGCGGGGGACGAGCAAGGCCTCGCCCGCCCGGCGGTTGGCGGCGGCGGCCCTGATCGTCTCGATCGTCTATGCGGTCACGTGGATCGTTCTCCTGGCGGTCTTCCACGAGAAGCTCCATGAACTGCTGCAACTGCTCCAGAAGCTGGGATGAGCACGGTCATGAGCGGGCCACGGGTGGAAACGGAATACTGGCGGCTCCTGGAGCCGTGGCTGGCCCGGGCGGCCGGGTATGCGCGGAGCATCCTCCGCGATCGTCACGCTGCCGAGGACGCCGTGCAGCAGGCCGCCCTTCGCGGCTTCGAGCGGTTCGCCGACTTTGACGCCGCCCGGCCCTTCAAGGGCTGGTGGTTCGCCATCCTGCGGAACTGCTGTCTGGACGCGCTCCGCCGGTCGCGGGTGCGGGCGGCGATTCCGCTGGACGGACACGAACCGGCCGCGCCGGTCGGACCGGCACCGGAATGGGAAGCGCTCGCGGACGGGATGGAACGCCTGTCGCCCGAGCACCGCGAAATCCTGCGGCTGCGCTACTTCGGGGAGCTGAGTTACCGCGAGCTGGCCGAGGCCCTGGCCATTCCGCCGGGCACGGTGATGTCGCGGCTGCACCTGGCCCGCCATTCGCTGGCCGAGCAGCTTCGCAAGGAGGAACGATGAATCCGATCGAACCGGCCGAACTGTCGGCCTACCTGGACGGCGAGTTGAGCCCGCGGCGGGCCCGCGAGGTCGAGTCGGCCCTTGCGACCGATCCGGCACTTCGCGCCGAGTATGAACGACTGGCGGCCCTGGACGCGAGCTGGCGCGATGCCGCTCGCGCCGCCGGCTTCGATCCGCCGGTGGCGGTCGAGGAAGCCCAGTTGACGCCCGGCGCGTGGCCGGCATGGGCGCTGGCGGGTCTGGTCGCCCTGCTGGTCATCCGGATCGTGCCCAAGTTCATCGGGCCGGCGCTGGCGGGCGCGGGGCTGCACGCGGCCGCGCTGGCCGTGATCCTGGCCTGGGCGGTGGTCCGGTTGGGGCGTGAAGCCGACGACACATACCCGGCCACCCGAGGCGGGCCATAGGTTGACGCCCAGCCAGACGCCTTCGGAACGTCGCTCCGAACCCGAATGCACGCCGGAGGTCCGTATCGAGGCGTTCTGATAAGCCGACGTGCCCCGCCAGACGCCGGCAATGGGGTTTTCAGGACGCACTCGTCGTGGCTTTGAGCCGCGGCGCGAGAAACCGGCCGGTGTAGCTGCGCGGGTTCCTGATGATCTCCTCCGGCCGGCCCTGGGCGACGATTTCTCCGCCCTGATCGCCGCCCTCGGGGCCCAGGTCGATGATCCAGTCGGCCATTTTGATGACCTCGAGGTTGTGCTCGATGACCAGGATGGTGTGGCCCTTGTCGGCCAGGCGGTTGAGCACGCGCAGGAGGTTGGCCACGTCGGCGAAGTGCAGGCCGGTGGTGGGCTCGTCGAGCACGTAGAGGGTGTGGCCGGTCGGCGTCTTGGCCAGCTCGGCGGCCAGCTTGACGCGCTGGGCCTCGCCGCCCGAAAGCGTCGTCGAGGCCTGCCCCAGCGTGAGGTAGGAGAGGCCCACCTCGTCGAGCCCCAGCAGGATCTGCTTGAGGCCGGCGAGGGCCTCGAAGAAGGGGATGGCCTCCTCGACGCGCAGGTTGAGCACGTCGGCGATGTTCAGCCCGCGGTAGCGGATCTCGAGCGTCTCGCGGTTGTAGCGGGTGCCCTTGCAGGCGTCGCAGGCCACGTAGACGTCGGGCAGGAAGTGCATCTCGATGCGCTTGGTGCCCTGGCCCTGGCAGGCCTCGCACCGGCCGCCCTTGACGTTGAAGCTGAAGCGCCCGGGGCCGTAGCCGCGCAGCTTGGCCTCGCGCGTCCGGGCGAACAGGTCGCGGATCAGGTCGAACGCGCCGGTATAGGTGCAGGGATTGCTGCGCGGCGTCCGCCCGATGGGCGACTGGTCGATCTCGACCACCTTGTCCACGCGGGCGGCGCCGATGAGCTGGCGGTGTCTGCCGGGCTGGTCGCGCGAGCCGTACAGCCGGCGGCGCAGGGCTTTCAGCAAAACCTCGTTGACCAGCGTGCTCTTGCCGCTGCCCGACACGCCGGTGACGCAGACGAAGCAGCCCAGCGGAATCTTCACGTCGATGTTCTTGAGGTTGTGTTCGGACGCGCCCTGGATCTCGAGGCATTGAGCCAGGACCACCTTGCGGCGCTGTTCAGGCAGCGGCACGCCCAGCCGTCCGGTCAGGTAGGCGGCGGTGATCGATTCGGGATGGGCCAAAACCTCCGTCAGGCTGCCCTGGGCGACGATCCGCCCTCCGTGGGCGCCCGCGCCGGGGCCGATGTCGATGAGATGATCGGCGGCCCGGATCATGTCCTCGTCATGCTCGACGACCAGGACGGTGTTGCCCGCGTCGGTCAGTTTGCGGAGGGTGCGGATGAGCTGGGCACTGTCGCGCTGATGGAGGCCGATGGTCGGCTCATCGAGGACGTAGCAGACGCCCACCAGCCCGCTGCCGACCTGCGTGGCCAGACGGATGCGCTGGGCCTCCCCGCCGGACAGCGAAGCGGCGGCGCGGTCCAGGCCCAGGTAGCCGACGCCCACGTCCATCATGAACCGCAGCCGCCGGACGATCTCGGCCAGGATGGGGCCGGCGATGACCGCCCGCTCGCCGGACAGGCTCAGGCCGGAGAGAAAGCCGTGGGCGGCCTCGATGCTCATCCGGGTCAGGTCGTGGATGTGACGCTCCGCGATGGTGACGGCTAAGGCCTCCTTGCGCAGCCGGGCTCCGCCGCAGGTCTCACAGGGCCGTTCGCTCATGAAGGCCAGCAGCCGCTGCTTGAGTGCTTCGTTCTCGCTGCTTTCCCAGCGGCGCTTCAGGTTGGGCAGGATGCCCTCGAAGCGGGCGACATCCTCCGACTCCTCGGCCGGCGTGCCGTGAAGCAGAATGTCGCGCAGATCGACCGGAAGATGCCGCCAGGGCGTGTCCGGCGAGACGTTGAAAGCGCGGCAGAATTCTTCGATGAGTTTGCGATAAATGACGTTGAGTCCCCGGCCGGCGTGGCGCCAGGCGGCCACCGCGCCTTGGGCCAGGGACAGCGAATCATCCGGCACGACCAGGCCGGCGTCGAACTCGAGGACGTGGCCCAGCCCGTCGCAGGTCGGGCAGGCCCCCTGCGGCGCGTTGAAGCTGAACATCCGCGGCGAAAGCTCCGGCAGGGCGGCCTCCGGGTGCAGCGGACAGGCGAAGCGGACGCTGAACACCCGGTCGCGCCACTGCCCCGGCGAATCCTCCGCGGCGATGAACACCGTGTCGTTGCCAAGGGCCAGGGCCAGGTTGACGCTGTCGGCCACGCGGGCGGCCACCTCCGGCCTGACCACCAGCCGATCGACCACCACGTCAACGTGGTGTTTGCGCGTCCGGGCCAGGCGGGGGACGCTCTTGACCTCGTACAGCTCGCCGTCGACGCGGACGCGGACGAATCCTTCGCGCTGGATATGCCGGAACGTCTCCTGGTGCTCGCCCTTCTGGCCGCGTACCAGCGGAGCCAGCACCAGGATGCGTGTGCCGGCCGGCAGGGCGGTGACGGCGTCGACGATCTGGGCGGTGGTCTGCCGCTCAATGCGCCGGCCGCACACCCAGCAGTGCGGTTCGCCCACCCGGGCGAAGAGCAGCCGCAGGTAGTCGTACACCTCCGTGGTCGTCGCCACGGTCGAGCGCGGGCCGCCCGAGCCGCTGCGCTGCTCGATGGCGATGGTCGGCGGCAGACCCTCGACGTGGTCGACGTCGGGCTTCTGGAGTTGCTCGAGAAACTGCCGGGCGTAGGCCGAGAGCGTCTCGATGTACTTGCGCTGCCCCTCGGCGTGGATGGTGTCGAAGGCCAGCGAGCTTTTGCCCGAGCCGCTCAGGCCCGTCAGTACCACCAGTCGGTCGCGCGGAATATCGAGGGAGACGTTCTTGAGGTTGTGCTGCCGGGCGCCCTGGATGCGGATGATGGGGGTGGTGGCCACGTCTGCACGTTCCAGCATGTCGGTCCGGGGACCGGCCGGCACAGGCCATTCCCCCGCATAGCAGCGACAAGGATCCAGCTTCAGGGTAGAACGGCTGGACCGGCCTGACAAGCCGGTTCGCCGCGCGGCCTGTTTCCGCCGGACCTTGCCCCATCGCCCGGGGAGCGTTTCCCGCTCTTGCGGGCCGTGAGCCGCCCGTGGGACAATGAGCCCGGACCGGCGCGTCATCGGCAGGAAAGCGAGGCGATCATGACGGGCCTGGCGGCGTTAGCAATGGGCATGACGGCGTGGGCGCGGCTCTGCGCGGGCGAGCCGGCGGGCACGCAACCGGCCACCCGGCCGGCCGTCCTGTTCGCCGACGATTTCGAGGGCCGAGACCTGGCCCGGTGGGACGAGCGAAAAGGACCGGTCGAGCTGAGCCGCGATCGCCCGCACGGCGGCCGGCAGTGCCTGGCCATGCCCATGCACCGCGGGAAAGATCACGGCGGACACCTCATCAAATGGTTCATGCCCGGGGCCGACCGCGTGCACGTTCGGTTCTACGTGCGCTTCTCCAGGGGCTACCAATACGCCCATCATTTCGTCACCTTGATGGGCGCGCCCCGCAACGACCGCTGGCGGCCGTTCGGCAAGGCCGGGCTCAAACCGGACGGCACCTATTTCTCCACCGGCATGGAGCCCTGGTTCGCCTGGGGCCGCAACCCCCCGCCGGGCGAACTGAGCTTCTACAGCTATTTTCCGGACATGGAAATCGACGCGAAGATGAATAAGTACTGGGGCAACGGCTTCTTCCCGCCGGGTCCGGGCCGCGGCCAGGCGGCGGGCAAGAGCAAGGTCGTGCCGGCCCTGGACCGCTGGCAGTGCTGGGAGTTCATGATCCAGGCCAATTCCGCCCCGGATCGGGCCGACGGCGAACAGGCCATGTGGCTGGACGGGCGGCTCGTCGGCCGGTTCACCGGCATCCGCTGGCGCTCCGACCCGGCCGTCAAGATCAACATCCTCTGGCTGCTGCACTACGGCTACGACGACAGCGACCCCACCCGGCAATACTGGAAGGACACGCAAACCGTCTGGTTCGACGACGTCATCGTGGCCACGGGTTACATCGGGCCGGCGCGGCTCTCGGACCGGCCCGTCATGAAGAGTGCGCCCTGATACCCGTGTGCGACCGGCTTCCCGCCGCTCGGTTTTCAGGGGCTTCGGATGCACTCTCAACCGGTCAGGTCCTCAGCAAGAATAACCAGCGGCAACGACGATCCATGACCGGACCGGCCTGCTCACTTGCACTGAATGACAATCCCGGCTTGCCCGCGGTGATGATCGCCGATCAGGACGGCAGGCAGAGCAGGACCATGGCCTGGGCGCAGATCACGCGCAGGAGCATGACCGCCGGGTAGACGGTGGAGTAGGATACCGAGGGGGCCTCGGAGCCGGCGATGGTAGTGGCGAAAGCCAAAGCCGGCGGATCGGTCATGCTGCCGGCCAGCAGGCCGCACACGTGGAGGTAGTTCATCTTGAACACCCGGCGAGCGATGGCCGCCGCCGCCAGCAGGGGCAACAGGGTGATCGCCGCGCCCGCCAGGACCCACAGCAGCCCGCTGCCGCTCACTAGCGTCTTGAGGAACGAGTCCCCCGCCCGCAGACCGACGCAGGCCAGGAAAAGCGTGATCCCGACTTCGCGGAGCATGAAGTTGGCGCTGATGGGCATGTACCAGATCAGCGGGCCGACGTGCCCGACGCGCGAGAGAATGATGGCCACCAGCAGCGGTCCGCCGGCCAGCCCCAGCTTCACCGGGGCGGGCATGCCCGGCACGGTGATCGGCCAGCTTCCCAACAGCACGCCCAGGGCCAGACCCACGAAAACCGGCACCAGTTGCGGGTGATTGAGCTGGCGCAGCGAGTTGCCCAGCTCCGCGGCGACCTGATCGACGCCGGCCGAATCGCCCACCGCCAGCACCGTGTCGCCGAACTGCGTCCGGAACCCCGGCGTGGGGGCGAAGTCCACCTCGGCCCGGCTGACGCGGGTGATGTTCACGCCGTGACGGCGGACGAGGTCCAGCTCCTGGATGGTCCGGCCCAGGGCGGCCCGGCGGGTGATGACGATCCGCCGGGTGACGATGTTGCTGCGCAGCGTGCGCAGATCGACGCTGCTCTCGCTGCCGATCAGCAGTCGAAGCTGGTCGAGCCGCTCCTTGGGCCCGACGGCCAGGACCACGTCGCCCAGGTCGAGGGTCGTTTCCGGCCGGGCGATCTGGGGCACGTGGGGCTGGTTGGCCTTGAGGATCCGCGAGATGACCACGTCGTAGTGATCGACCAGGGGCAGGTCCTTGATGGCCACGCCCTGAAGGTTGGGGTTGCGGACCTGATAATTGCCGGTGGCCAGCGCAGGCCGCCCGTCGTTCTGGAGCCGCGAGACTTCCTCGCGTTCGGCGGCCACGTCGATCCGGAAGAGGCGGCGGGTCAGGATCATGGTGAGAATCACCCCGATGATGCCGAACGGATAGGCGATGGCATAGGCCAGCCCCGGCAGTTTGATCAACTCCGGCGAGCAGGCGGGCACGTCTTTGAGAGCCTGCTGGGCGGCGGCGAGGCTGGGCGTGTTGGTGGTGGCCCCGGCGAACAACCCGACCGCCACGGGCGTACCCAGTCCCATTTGGCCGAAGAGGACGGCCAGGGCCGCGCCCAGAAGCACCACCAGCCCGGCCAGGAGATTCAGCGGCAGGCCCTGCCGGCGCAGCGAGGCCAGGAAACCCGGCCCGACTTGCAGCCCGATGGTGTAGACGAAAATGACCAGCCCGAACTCGCGGGCGAACTCCATGACCGGGGCGTTCATCTGGATGTGCCAACGCCCGAAGCAATGGCCGAACAACAGCCCGGCAAAGAGCACCCCGGCGATCCCCAGATTGACGCCGAAGAGGCGGACGCTGCCCAAGGCCAGTCCCCCGGCGGCCACCAGGCTGATGACCAGCACGGTGTGAGCGGCCGAATCGGCGTCGCGGAACAGATGGATCAACCATTCCATGGCTGGGTCTACTCCGGCCGCGTCGCAGGTTGTGTGCTCGGGGGTATCGTCTCGGCGTTGGGAATCGGCTTGTCATGATCGGCCGTCATCCGCCCCGGCAGCGTCAGGACGGTGCCTTGTCGATCGAGGATCCGGATGGGCCCGCCGGCAACCGCATCGGCCGCACTGATCCAGAAGGCGTCGCAATCGGGCGGGGCGTCGAAAGGGCGAAAGACGGCGTGCCGCTGCGAGTCGGCGCCGGGCGACGCGAACAGCCTGTTCCACGAGCGCCCCTGGTCGTCGCTGGACCAGGCCGCCAGCCGCGGCTCGGCAGCGGCTCCGGGCGGCGCCTCGAGGTGTCCGTTGCGAACGGTGAGCAGCCGCCAGGTTCGGTCGGCCCCGACCTGAAGAACCCCGCCGTCGTCGGCGCTCGAGGCGGGCAGGATGCCCGTGGTCTCCCACTCCCGGCCGGTCCATCGGCTGGTGGTCCAGGTGTAGCGGGGCGGACCGGTTCGCCGGGGGCTGCCGACCAGGTAGGCGATGACCGGGTTGCCGAAGGAATCGAAGGCCAGGCTCTTGAGCAGCGCCGCCCAGCGGGCCGATCGGTAGTCCCACACTTTCGTCGGATGGTCGGCGGCCTGGATCGGCAGGCGGTCGATGGGGACGCGGCGGACGGTCTGCCAGGATCGGCCCGCGTCGGGGGACTCGAGATAATAGACGTTGCCGGGCGCCCGCGGCCCCTCCTCGGCGGTGAAGGCGGCCAGAACCAGGCCGATCTTGTCCCGGAACCTGCCGGTCAGAAAGGTCTGGCCGGCGTCGATGGCGACCAGCGGCCGCGGCGGCGACCACGACTGGCCGTCCGCGCTGGTGGACGCGGCAACGGCCGTCCCGTGAGCCGACGAGATCAGGCCAAGGACCAGCAGGCCCCGCTCGCCGACGACGTGCAGCACCGGGGAGCCCAGGGCCGGGCCTTGGGTGCTCGTGAATGCGCCGATTTCGTGAGGACGGTTTGATTTGAACAGCCGCGCGGGTTCGCCGTCGCCGGACCCGGCGCATAACCAGATCGTGCCGCTGGAATCGAGGTCCAGCGAGAGGGCATCGCCCGCGCGCCCGGCTTTTCCCGGCGGCAGGAGCGTCGGCCGCGCGACCGTCCCGGAGGCGTGATCGAGGCTCGCGACGCCGATCGCCTCCGGCGTCGCGGCGGACCCGTGGTGGAACGCGAAGAACGTCTTGCGCGCCGCCGCGTCGTGGATGGCCGCGAAGGGCGGGCCGACCGCGCCCGCGTCCGGGAGCATCGCGCTGAAGCCGACTCCGCGGACCGGGTTCATGCCCGACGGGGCGGACGCAGAACCGGCCGGGAGGGTGGTCTGTGCGAAAACGACGGACGTGATGACGAGGGCCGCAAGCGCGGCCTGATCGGCCCGCGAAGCGACATGCCGGCTGAATCGATGCGGTGCGGAATTCACGGCTGGCCGATGGGCGGACACGGTTGTTTCCTCGTGAGAGTCTCGGCTGACTGTTCGTGGCATCTATCGGCGATTTACCTTACCGCGCGGGGCGAGGGCACGAAAGCCGGCCAACACGCGATCCGAGCGGTCGCTGATTCCGTCGGGAGTGTGCGACAACATGGGCAGAAGAATGCGGCAAGCGTCGGCCCGCCACCGGTTCTGTCATCCTCTCTCCGACGCGCCGGGCGTGGCAAAATTCCGGGCGACGGCGCGCTGGCCCCGGCCGGGTCTGCGATCCGAGCCTCGATTACGGCCTGAAACCGAGGACGATCGGTATCCAGACAACGGTTGCCCGAAAGATTCGCCACGCCCCCCGTTCGCCCGGATGGTTTGAGATACTCGCTCTCCGGGATGAACTCAGGTAAGCTATAACCAGGATACCTGTTTGGGTCCCTGGTCACTGGAGCCGGGGATGAGTCGCGGTTCATGGTGATGGGTCCTTTGCCCGATGCCCTCCGCACGATGCGTCCGGCGGCGCGGGCAAGTCTTTGTGCCCATTCCAGACCCCTGAGCATCGACCGGCTGGCAGACGTACTCACACGGGACTGGAGACAGGCTCTTTACCTCTCGACGGGAAAGGTGTGACGTGAACTCAGCGAGTCGGTGGCGGCCTTGCTGCGCGACGGTCATGACGGGCGTCCTGTTGTCGTTTCCCGCGTGGAGCTTCGCCCACGATCCGGCGGACGACCAGCCGCCGCCCAAGGTCTCGCCGCTGGTCATGTACCAGCCCACCGCCAACCCCGACCGGGTGGTGCTGACCTGGCGCGGCGACACGCGCACCACCCAGGCGGTCACCTGGCGCACCTCGACCGAGGTGTCGCGGGCCTTCGCGGAGATCGCGGAGGCCGAGGCCGGGCCGGGCTTCGCCGCCAGGGCCCGGCGCATCGACGCCCGCACCGAGGTCTTCGTCAGCGACCTGTTCAAATGCCACGCCCACTCGGCCGAGTTCACGGAGCTC
>JABRVU010000134.1:0-2256 GCA_039961895.1 Phycisphaerae bacterium
GCCCAACTGCCGCCCGAACATCTCCAGGTGCCCGGTGACGCTGCCCGGGGCGGTGATCACGTGATGGGCGAAGCCGTGCATGATGACCTCGCGCAGGTACTCCCGCACCGGCTTGTCCACGCGGACCACCAGGCTGGTCTCGTGGATGGGGATGGGCGGCAGATCGAGGATCTCGCCCGCGCTGACCAGCAGCCGCCAGCCCTGATCGTCCTGGATCACGTGGGTCATGGAGACCGGCCCGGGCGGATAGGTGGCCTCGAAGCCCAGCGAATGGCCCTCGAAGCCCCAGGCCTCGCAGGCCGGACCCACCTTCACCGGGCGGTCCTTGCGGGCCTCGCGCGGGTCGATGAAGCCGTGGCCCAGCAGCATGATCGCGTTGTGGGGCAGGTCCAGCTCCTCGAACTCCCCGTAGAACGCGGTATGTCCGGTGAAGTCCTTGAGCACCTTGGACATGATGCAGCCGAGCACGTCCCCCTCGGTGACGGCCTCGGCCAGGTCGTTGGATATGATCTCGGTGAGCCCCAGGTGCGTGGTCGCGTTGGCCTGGAGCTCGATCAGATGCTGGGCCAGCACCACCAGCCCGTTGAGCTTGTAGTTCCTGACCAGGTCCTGAAGCGCGACCGCCAGCCGCGCCGACCGGCGGACGTCGATCTCATCCACCCCTTCCACCTGGTAGCTCGCATAGACCTTTTTGATGAGTTGCCCGACCCGCGGGTCCTTCTCGGAGGTCTCCTCGAGCAGGGCGAGCAGGTGGCGGATTTCGATGTCGATGATCTGCGGGCCGAGCACGCCGGTGACCGCGGTCTTGTCGAAGTGGAAGTCGAACATCCCGCGGAACACGTGCCCGATGATGCCGTAGGTGCTGGTCCGCAGGTTGGCGATGGTCTGGCGGACCTGCACGAACCGCTCCAGCTCGGCGATCGACTTCCGGTCCAGCGGCCCGACCACCGCCTCGTAGCGGCGGTACTTGCCCATCTTGCGGAATCCGCCGGTGAGCTGTACCAGGCCCATCAGCCCCGAGCTGCGCAGGGCCTCGTCATAGCCGTCGAGGCCGGCCACGCGGTCGCGGGGCTGGTAGGCGAACACGCACAGCGGAATGCTTTCGGGCAGGTGGGTCAGCACCTGGTGGACGAAGTAGTCCGGCGCGTAGGTGCCCTCGGTGACGATGAGCACGTCGACGTGGCGGTCGCGGAACAGCCGCCCGGCGGCGTCGGCCTTGTCCAGCGTGTCCACGTATCCGGAGTAGACCACCTCGAAATGCCGGCTGAGGGCGTCGGCCACGCCCTTCAGGTCGGCGACGGTTTTCTCTTCCAGCCCCGGATACATCCGCCAGTACTCGAAGTAACCGCAGCCCAACAGCCCGACCACCAGGCGGCGCTCCCGGCAAGGTTGGGTCAGCAGGTCGCCGCACGGCGCCCCGCGGGTGACTTCAAACGATTCCATGACCGCCGTCTTGATGGCCGACCCGTTGTCTTTCATACGTTCTCCTCATTTCGACTCGCGGCCCGATGCCCGATGGCGGCGAGAGAACGGAACCCAGTCCGCGACCACAACCAGCGTCCGAATCGCGGGGCCGGGGCCTCCTGCTGACATTCCCCCAGTCTACCCGATGGAATGAACATGTTCAAGGACAGGTTCCGTGGCGAACGCGGTGCCGATCGCCCCCCCGGTGATGGGACGCAAGGGCTCACTCGATGAGCGTGGCCGAGAACTCCCAGACCGCTTCGTAGGCGGCCCCGCCGGCCACGTCGCTGGTCATGGCCACGCTGCCGTCGTAGAGCACCTGCCCGCCGGCCAGCCGGTAGGTGTGAATGCCCGTTCCGGTGAAATTCCACACCAGCCCCACCTGGCTCTGCATGACCAGCGTGCAGGTGGAGCGGTATTCATAGAGCTTGCCGGCCAGACGGATCGAACTCACCGTTTCGTAGACCCGCCCGATCTGCGTGTCGGTGTACTTGAGGTCTCCGACGGTAAGCGGTTTGCCGTCGGGGCGGAGCAGCTTGCCGTCCTTGTCGAACGAGAAGCTCAGGGTGACGTTGCTCTGCCCCGTTTCCGCGGGCAGGGCGTCGCTGAGGTTATCCAGCGAGAATTCGATGCGCTCCACGCCGGTGTAGATGCCTTCGGGAATGCCCTGTTGCGCCGTGCCGGAGTCTCCGGAATCGTCGCCCGGGTCGCCGCCGGTATCGTCGCCCGCGCCGCCGTTGGGGAACGGGCAGCTTTGACCCATGCACAACGCGATGGCCAGCAGGCCGATGA
>JABRVU010000135.1:0-14565 GCA_039961895.1 Phycisphaerae bacterium
GCATACGGCAACATGAGCCCGTAATCGTCGCTGGACGGGGCCACCGCCGATGCGATCCGCGTCCGGTCGCGTTTGGGAGCCAAAACGATCGGGCGGGCCGGCGAACACAAGGCCGCCTCCGAGACCGGGTCCAGCTCGGCCAGCTCGCGGGCCGTCTCCAGCGACGGGACCATCAGCGCGAGGGCCTTGGCCTCGCGGTGTTTGCGGGACCGCAGGCGCTTCACCGCCTCCTCATCGTCGGCCCGGCAGGCCAGGTGAAAACCGCCGATGCCCTTGACGGCCAGGATGCGTCCGGCGCGCAGCCACCGCCCGGCCAGCGTGACGGGGTCCGGGTCGGCCGCCTGGGCTTCGGGGGGCTCCGACGGCGGCGCGATCGGCGCGCCGGCCGGCGTCGCCAGCCACAACCGCGGACCGCACGCCGGGCAGGCGTTGGGCTGGGCGTGGAACCGGCGATTGAGCGGGTCGTCGTACTCGGCCCGGCAGGCCGGGCACATCACGAAGCGGGCCATGGTCGTGTTGGCCCGGTCGTAGGGCACGGCCCGCACGATCGAGTAGCGCGGCCCGCAGTGCATACAGTTGATAAACGGATAGCGATAACGTCTGTCAGCGGGGTCGAACAGCTCGGCCAGGCAGGCGTCGCAGACGGCCACGTCGGGGGTGATCTCGGCGTCCTGGCTCTCGCCGCGGGCGCTGGTCCGGATCGAGAAGCTCCGCTCGCCGCGGGCCGGCACCGGCTCGACGCTCAGCCCGCTGAGGCAGGCCACCGGCGGCAGTTCCGCCGGCAGGGCGGCCAGAAAGGCCCCCACCGCCGCGGGCGGCCCCTCGATCTCGATCCAAGCCCCGTGCGAGTCATTGCCCACCTCGCCGGCGAGCCCCAAGCGGGTCGCCAGACGGTAGACGAAGGGCCGAAAACCCACGCCCTGCACGCGCCCGCGCACCGCCAGTCGCCGGCGGATCAAAGATGTATCCGCCGTGCCCCTTTTCGGAGGGGGTGTGACGCTTTCCGGGTTGCCGGCGGTCGTCTTCATGGCCAACGAGTTTCATCCGGCGTGCCGGGACGCGGCCGATCCGGCCGTCTGGCCGTTGGTTCGCGGGCGTTGAGAAGGCCCGCAAGCACGGGCTGCATCTTTCCCCAGGAACCGGACGGAAACGTGCCCCCGTCAGGCCGATACCGTTCCGGTGCCCCGCTTACCGTGCGGTGCGAAAGCAGCATTTCACACACCTTACGAGGGGTTTGCCGCCCCGCCCACGGGGCGCAGCGCGACCTGGGGCAGTTGACCCCGGCGCGTGGCAAATCACCCACGCGCCCGCTCGGACTCGATAATCTCGACAACCAGGGGAAGATAGGAATCCAGGGGGCACACCCGATCATCCGGCCGGCGGCAATCGCCGGAAACCTCATCCAGCCGGCAGTGGGCACAGACCACCTCCCGCAGCCGGTCCACGTAGAGGTCCATTGAATCAGACCGTGTGGTGGCCACCACCTCGATAACCCGGTCCAGATGCCGAAACAAGGCACAGGGATATTGGGGCGGCAGGCCGCACGAACCGTCGGGCAGCACCTCGACGCAGACCGGGCAGATCTGGGCTCGCAGAGCCGATTCGATGCGTTCTCGGGCCGAGGTCGTTACCATGACACGCGCTCCACCGCAGCTTGCCTCCCGCTTTAAGCATGACGCGTGCCAGTCGATTCCCTATAATTTCCCCCCATGACCTGCACGTTTTTCGAGGAGATGCGGCGGCATATCGGGTTCGGAGAGGAAGACGTGGTCCTTTTGGCGGACGTCGGCAGGATCCTCGGCCCCCACCTCGAAACGGTCAGGGACCGCTTCTACGAACGGCTGTTCCAGGAGCCGGGGGCCCTGGCCGTCTTCACCGGCGGCCCGCCCCAGATCGAACGCCAGCGCCGGAAACTGCTCGAGTGGCTCCACGACCTGTTCATCGGCCCCTATGACCTGGCCTATGCCGAACGGCGGATGTCCATCGGGCGCACCCACGTGCGCGTGGGCATGCCCCAGCACTACATGTTCGCGGCGATGGAGATCATCTGGCAGGAGCTGCTGGCCGCCGCCGGCCGGGCCGGCCTGACGCCCGCCGACCCCCGGCTGGCCGCCCTGCACAAGCTGATGAGCCTGGAAACGGCGGTCATGCTCGAGTCCTACCGGGAGAGCTATTCCTCGCAGGTCCGCCAGGAGGAGCGCAGCGTGGCCGAGGAGCGCATCACCCGTTCGGAACACCTGGCCGAAGTCGGCCAGTTGGCCGCCTCGCTGGCCCACGAGATCAAGAATCCGCTGGCCGGCATCAGCGGCGCGATCCAGGTGATCCGCGACGCCATGCGCCCCGACGACCCCCACCGGCCGATCATCCGGGAGATTCTCGGCCAGATCAACCGGCTGGACGCTGCGGTCAAAGACCTGCTCATCTACGCCAAGCCGAAGCCGCCGGCCATGGCGCCGTGCGATCTGAGCCCCATCGTGACCCGGGTGGTGAACCTGCTGCGCGGCATGGCCATCTTCCGGCGGGTGCCGGTGCGGTTCGAGCCGGTCGCGGGACTGGCCCGCGTCACCGCCGATGAGAACCAGGTCGAGCAGGTGGTGATCAACCTGCTGGTCAACGCGGCCCACGCCTGCGAGGCCGCCGGCGGGGCGGTCAGCGTCAGCCTGTCGAACCGGCCGAACGCCGTCCGCCTGGAGGTCGTCGACACCGGCGAAGGCATGGACGAGAAGACCGCCGCCCGGGCCTTCGAGCCCTTCTTCACCACCAAGGCCCGCGGGACCGGTCTGGGTTTGTCTATCGTCAAAAAGATTGTTGACGCCCACGGCGCCGCGGTTACGCTGACCAGCGCCCGCGGCGCGGGCACCCGGGTGGTGGTGGACTTCCCGCGGATGCGCCCGGACCGCGACTGAGCGCGCGTCCTCAAGCCCGTGCGAGCTACCCAGGCCGCGGCCTTTGTCTGGAGATTCAGAGGAACCGATGTCGGTCAAGGTCTTGATCGTCGAGGATGAGAGCCTGATCCGCTGGTCGCTGCGCCAGAAGTTCGAGGAGCGCGGCTACCAGGTGGTCGAGGCGGAAACCGGCGGCCTGGCCCTCCAGGCCCTGGACGGCGCCGGTTTCGACCTGGTCATGCTCGATTACCGCTTGCCGGACATGACCGGGCTGGACGTGCTCCGCCGGCTGCGGGCCGCCGACGGCGACGCGGTGGCTATCATGATGACCGCCTACAGCAACATCGAAGACGCGGTCGAGGCCATCAAGCTGGGGGCCTTCGACTACGTGGCCAAGCCCTTCCAGATGGACGAGCTGCTGCTCACCGTAGACAAGGCCCTGGAGACCACCAAGCTCCGCCGCGAGGTCCGCGAGCTGCGCCGGGTCCTTCAGCACGACTACGGCTACGACCGGATCATCGGCCAGGACCCCAGCATGAAGAAGCTCTTCGAGCTGATCAACGGCGTGGCCCGGAGCAACACCTCGACCGTCTTCCTGCGCGGCGAGACCGGCACGGGCAAGGACCTGGTGGCCGGGGTGATCCACTACAACTCCGACCGGGCCCACAAGCCCTTCATGAACGTGACCTGCACGGCCATTTCCGAGACGCTGCTGGAGAGCGAGCTGTTCGGCCACGAGAAAGGGGCGTTCACCGACGCCCGCACCCAGAAGAAGGGGCTGCTCGAGCTGGCCGACGGCGGGACGGTGTTTCTCGACGAGGTCGGCGACATGCCCCCGGTCCTGCAGGCCAAGCTGCTGCACTTCCTGGAGAACCGCCGCTTCCGTCGGGTAGGCGGAACGCAGGAGATCGCGGTGGACGTGCGGGTCATCGCCGCCACCAACCGCGACATCGAGAAGGCCATCGCGGCCGGGCAGTTCCGCCAGGACCTGCTCTACCGGCTCAACGTGGTGCCCATCTTCCTTCCGCCGCTGCGCGAGCGCGGCGACGACGTGTGCCTCATCGCCCAGCACTTCGCCGGCACGTACGCCCGCGAGTTCAAGAAGCCCATCGAGCGGCTGGACGAATCGGCCTTCCAGAAGCTGCGCCGCTACACCTGGCCGGGCAACGTCCGCGAGTTGCGCAACGTGATCGAGCGGGCCGTGCTGCTGTCCCGCGGGCCGGTGCTCACCGGCGAGGACATCGTCGTCGGGGGGGCCCAGCTGGCCCGCGAGGCCGACGACCTGGCCGGCCTCAACCTGCCCCCCGGGGGGCTGGACTTCCACCAGCTCGAAAACAAACTCCTGCGCCAGGCCCTGGCCCACGCCAACAACAACCAGACCAAGGCCGCCAGACTCCTCAACCTCTCCCGCGACACCTTCCGCTACCGCCTGGAAAAACACGGACTGCTTTGAATTCCGGACTCGGATGGCGGAGTTGAGGCATCTCGCCGGTGGCTCTCGGACCGGGGCGACGGGACCGAGGGGCCTGGTTGGAAACGCCGCGGGAACCAGACACGTAGCCGAGATTCCCCGCCGGCGCCGCTCACGTCGGATAGACCCACGGCTTGCGGTATTCGCGCGACAGCAGCGTGTTGGCCTCGTCGTCGCCGACGATCACCTCCTTGTCCCCGTCCCACTGAACGCTGCGCCCGAGCTTGAGCGAGAGCATGCCCAGCAGGGACATGACCGTCGAGCGGTGGCCGATCTCGATGTCGCAGACCGGCCGTTTTTTGGCCTTGATGCCGGCCAGGAAGTCGGCCCAGAGTTCCTTGATGTTCTGCTGGTCGGGCTCGTTGAGTTTGGGGTCCTGGTGGATGGGCTTCCCGCCGTCGGAGGGATAGAAGGTCCAGCCGTCCAGCCAGCCCATGTGGAAGGTGCCGGCCGTCCCGTAGAAGTAGACCCCGATGTTGTGCTTTTCGGCCGGGTTGCCCGAGTAATAGCGGTGCTCCCACGTGGCCGTGAAGCTCTCGAACTGGAAGGTCGTGACCTGGGTGTCGGGGTTGTCGGTACTGTCCTCTTTGATGAACCGGCCGCCCATCGAGCTGACCTTTTTCGGCGACTTCTCGTCCATGCACCAGAGAATCTGGTCCATCCAGTGGATGCCCCAGTCGCCGAGCTGCCCGTTGGCGTAGTCGAGGAAGTTGCGGAAGCCCTTGGGGTGGATGGCGGGGTTGAAGGGCCGCAGCGGCGCGGGGCCGCACCACATGTCCCAGTCCAGCCCGGGCGGGGGGTCGGTATCGGGCGTTTTCCTGCCCGGCCCGCCGGGGTAGTGCACGAACGCCCGGACGGCGCCGATCTTGCCCGCCTTGCCGCTGCGGATGAACTCACGGCCGGAAATATTGTGGGGCGAGGCCCGCCGGTGCGTGCCCACCTGCACGACGCGGTCGGCGGCCCGGGCGGCGTTGACCATGGCCCGGCCTTCCTTGATCGTGTGGCTGATGGGCTTTTCTACGTACACGTGGGCGCCGGCCTGCACCGCCGCGATCGTGATCAGCGCATGCCAGTGATCGGGCGTGGCGTTGATGACGATCTCCGGGCGCTCCTTGGCCAGCAGCTCGCGGAAGTCGCCGTAATGCCGGGGCGAGTCGCTGGTCATTTTGCCGGCTTCCTGGGCGCATTTGTCGAGCTGATTCCGGTCGCAGTCGCACAAGGCCAGCAGCTTGCACTCGCCGGAGGCGAGGGCCTCGCGCAGGATGTTGGTGCCCCACCAGCCGCTGCCGATCAGGGCGAGCGTGTACTTCTTGCCGGCGGGTTGAGCGTGAACGGCCGGAGCGGCGGCGTAGGCCAGACCCGCGGCCGACGTCTTGAGGAAGTGTCTTCGGTTCATGGGGAATTATCGTCGCCGGGATGCCCGGCGATTTCAACCTCAACCCTCCCGCCCCCCGGCAAGCGGCCAGGGGCCCGTGACTGGAGAAATGCGAGGCTGTTGGTTGGTCAAACCGCGACCATTCATGGCCACAAACCGATTCCCGCCGGCCAGGAAGTCACAAGTTGCCGCGGTCCTGAAACGAACGCCTTCGCTCGCGGCGGATCGTCTCGCGGACCCGCCATGAAACCTGGGATGCCCCCCGTCTTGCCGACGCACGGTCGCCTTGCTATTGTGTGGTATCCCTGCGGCCAGGCGGAAAACCACTGGCCGTGACGTGCAACCGACGCCCGCGGTCGGGACACCCAGGAAAAAGTGGAAAAAAACGATGCAAAGTCGCCGATAAATATGCGGCAGGGCAAGTGAGTCGCCAAGGCTCATCATCGTAACTCATTTTGTTCAAAGGTCTTGCGAATTACACTGTCCGCCGGACACGGCATCGCCGCCCCGGGCAGGGGGCATGAAAAAAAGTGCTGATTTTTCAGGTTGGTTCTTGCATGGTGGCCGGTTCCGGGGTAGTATGTACAACGTGTTGAGCACCCGGTCCCTGTAAGGTGGGGTAAGGATAGGGGCCCCAGGTCGGGTGACGACACGGGTTTCACGGGAAGGAGAGAGAGACATGTCCGTATTTGGGAAAGTGGCGAACCAGCGGTGGTTGGTGCTGGCGGTTGTGGCGATGATTGCGTCGCCCGCAATGGCCGCGTTGGCTCCCGATGATACGTGGACGCGGCCGGGCCTTTCCGGCACGAACTACGAGCACAATCTGGGGCCCATCCCGGCAGACTATACCTTCTTGACCTCATTGGTCTCCCCGCACATGGCCGGCAGCCAGCTGGATGGCATCACGACCACGCGGGTGTACAAGAACAATTTCGATGGCACGCTGGCCTTTTCGTACGTCGTAGACACGATGGGCTTCAACAACCCGACCTACATCACCGGGGCCGACATGGACGGCCTGAGCTGGAACGGCATCATCATCAGCCGCGCCGGGGCGGATGCGTCCGGTCTGTCCGGCAGCGGTGACGTGGCGGAGTGGGCCGACGGCTCCCCCCACAGCATCACCCGCGCCAACCCACCGTCAGGCCCCCAGTCGCCTTCGTGGGAGTTCAAGAGCGGCAGCATCGGCACGGTGATCGGGCCGAACAACATCTCGGCCGAAATCTGGTTTGCGACCAACGCCAAGACCTGGACCACCGCGTTCATCGCCTACCTGGGTCAGGGCTCGGTCGGTCGGGCCGAAGTGCTCGTCCCGGTCATTCCCGACCCCGCGACGCTGGCTCTGCTGAGCCTTGGCGCTTGCGGTGCGTTCATCCGTCGTCGTCGGACCGCCTGAGCATTCGACTCGGGTCGGGCTGGCATAACGACTGATCTCTTTCCGCGATTTCCCAGGGACCGCCGATTCAGAGTCGGCGGTCTTTTCTTGCGCGCGGCCCTGGAGATCGATAATTGTTCCCGATGCACTGCTCCGCGGGCACGTGGCTGGGACGTGGCCAGACACCGGGCAAGCGTCTGGGTGGTCGGATGGTCCCGCGAAGAGCCGTTCACCTTCAGCTTCCGCATGGCCACCCATCAGGGCGTGGTCGGCGTAGCCGATGGAATTCTTGATTCTCGCGGCAGGCCCGCTGACAATGGCTCCCGGCCTTTGATCCCGTGTCCGACTCGCCGTAACGCGCGGCTGTGCCGCCTGGTCCTCACACTGCGGAGACACGAAGAAGATGAACCACAAAGAACGCTGAGGTTTCAACATCTTCGTGCCCTTGGCGTCGTTGCGGTTCAAACTGCCCAGCCTCTCATGGCGGCAGGCGGCCGGGGCAGGAAACCTGCATAGGAGATGATCCATGAGTGCGACTCACACCAACACGTATCCCAAGCTCCACAACGCGGCCTGGCCGGGCGTGGTCGGCAAGGGCCCCGGTGCCGAGGAGCCGGCCATCAGTCTGGAGACCATGTTGGACCTCACCGCGGCGGCCGACGTGGACGGGGTGAAGTTCGACGGCGTGGACGTCTTCCTCTTCGCTCCGCACGTGGAGATCGACGCGACCGACGATGATCTGAAGCGCGTGGCCGACCAGGTCAGCGCCCGGGGTTTGAAGATCGGCTCGGTGGTGGCCCCGGTGTGGCCGCCCACCGGCGGGGGCTCGGCGATGGGCGACGCCGCAGAGCGCAAGAAGTTCGTCGAGCAGGTCCGCAAGGGCTGCCGGATCGCCAAGCGCTGGCGCGAGATGGGCATCCGGCCCTATGGCGTGGTGCGGATCGACTCGGCCTGCGGACCGGACGGCTGGTACGCCGACCCGGCCGGCAACACCAAGAAGATCATCGAGACCTTCAAGGAGGCCTGCCGGGTGGCCGAGGACTTCGGCGAAAAGCTGGCCGCCGAGGGCGAAATCTGCTGGGGCGGCATGCACAGTTGGCGGGCCATGCTGGCGGTGCTGGAGGGCGTGAACCGGCCGGAGACCCTGGGCTTTCAGGCCGACATGGCCCACACGCTGCATTACCTGCTGGGGACCAACGCGCCCGAGGACCGCATCCTGCCGGCCGAGTTCGACTGGGCGGATACCGCCGCCTTCGAGCAGGCCTACAAGAAGATGACCGCCGCGCTGCGGCCGTGGACGATCGATTTCCACGTGGCCCAGAACGACGCGACCGTGAAGGGTTCCGGCTCGCACGACAAGACCGGCCGGCATTGCCTGCCCGACGACCCGGGCGGCAAACTCAACATCGTGCGCGAGGCCGGCCACTGGCTGCGCGACGAGAAGGGCCAGCTCACCCGGAAGTTCCGGCACATCTGCTGGGACGGCTGCATGTTCCCCAATGCCGTCATGATGAAGCCGGCGACCTGGAACACCATCCTGGCCGTCATGATCGCGGTGCGCGACGCTCACGGGTGGCGGGAGTAGGCAGCTCCGGCCACCCGGCGCTTCGGGGCCGCGGAAGGCATCACAGCGCCTGGCAGACCAGGTCGCCCACTTCGCGGGTTCCGTAGCCCATCTTGCCCGCCGACTGGCTTTTCATCCTGGGGCAGGTCTTCCTGATCGCCTCTTCGACGCGCCGGCCGGCCTTTTCGACCACGGCGTCCCTCTTCTGCCCGCCCACCACGCGGAGCAACATGCCCATGGCCGCGATGGCCGCGATCGGGTTGATGACGTTCTGCCCGGTGTATTTGGGAGCGCTGCCGCCCATGGGCTCGAACATGCTCACGCCAGCCGGGTTGATGTTGCCCCCGGCGGCCACGCCCAGCCCGCCCTGGATCATCGCCGCCAGGTCGGTGATGATGTCCCCGAACATGTTCGGCACCACGATGGTGTCATAGAACTCCGGGCTCTTGACGAACCACATGCAGCAGGCGTCCACGTGGTTGTAGTCGCGCTGCACGTCGGGGTAATCCTTCTCGCCGATCTCGTGGAAGGCCCGGAACCAGGTGTCGCCGCAGTAAGTGAGCACGTTGGTCTTGTGCACCAGCGTGAGCCGGCCCGAGCCCGTCCCGTTCTTCTTCTTCATCCGTGCGTATTCGAAGGCGTAACGCAGGCATCGCTCGGCGCCGAAGCGGGTGGTGATCATCTCCTGGGTCGAGACCTCCTGGGGCGTTCCCTTGCGCAGAAAGCCGCCGGTGCCGGCGTAGAGGTCCTCGGTGTTCTCGCGGATCACGTCGAAGTCGATGTCCGCCGGCCCCTTGTCCTTCAGCGGCGTCTCCACGCCGGGGTAGAGGTGAACCGGGCGAAGGTTGATGTACTGGTCGAGGCTGAAGCGCAGATGCAGGAGCAGTCCCTTCTCGAGGATGCCCGGGGCGACCTCCGGATCTCCGACCGCCCCCAGGTAGATGGCGTCGAACCGGCGCAGCTCATCGATCTGCTCGTCGGTGATGATGGGGATGGACTGCCGCTTGGGGTCTCCGCCCCGGGCCAGGTAGGCTTTGCCCGAAAAATCGAACTCCCGCGTCTGGTACGCGAAACCTTCCTTTTCGGCGACGGCGGCCAGGACTTTGAGCCCCTCGCGCACCACTTCCGGCCCGGTCCCGTCGCCGCCGATCACCGCGATGGTCAACACGAATCCGCTCCTCGTAAGACAGGGGATGCCCGATGACGATTCGATGAAGCCGCGCATCCTCAAACACGCGAAACCGAGCGCCGGCAACGGTCCCGGACGGGTTCGGTCATACGCGCGAAAGCAGCGTAGCGGAATCGGCGCGGCCGTTCAAGGACGCGGTGGGATCGTCGCTCTGAGCGAAGCGGATGCGGGAATCGGCCCGTCGAGTTCGTCCGGCCCGGTCTTCGGCCGGCGAAGATGAAGGTGTGCAGAGGCAAGCCGCATTCTGGGCGAGCCCCCGGTTCAACTGCTCTCCCGCGTGACGATCTCGTAGTTCTCGCGCTCTCCCCGTCCGCGAAGCGGATAGTCCTTCCGCAACGGATGGGCGGGAAAACCTTCCCAGGTCAGGATTCGCCGCAGGTCGGGGTGCCCGACGAAGCGGATGCCGAACATGTCGTAGACCTCGCGTTCCAGCCAGTTGGCCCCCTTCCACAGACCGGTCACGCTGGGCAGCTCCGGGTCCGGGTCATTGACGAAGCACTTGACCCACAAGCGGTGACCATGGGTCAGCGAAAGCAGCGAATAAAGGACCCCGAAGCGGTCGCGGGCCCCTGGAAAGTTGAGATAGTCCACGCAGGTAAGGTCGCAAAGCTGCTCGAACCGGCAGCGCTCATCGTTGAGCAGAAAGCTCAAGACGTCGATCAGCGCTTCGGCCGGCACGCGCACCTGGAACTGCCCGCCGGTCGTGCCGTCGGGGCGCACCAGCATCGGTTCCGGCGCAAAGCGAATGTGCGGAAACCGCTCCTGAAGGGCTTCTATGGCCTGTTGCGTACTCACGCCTCACCTGGGTTGTTTCTTCCGCGCGCCCGCGGTCGGCGGCGGGACCTGAACGCCGGTGGCGACGACGGCTTGCGCCGCCGCACCGTCTCACCGCTCGGCAGGCGTGGTGATCGCGTACGTCGGCTCGATCACCACGCGATACCCCTGGCCGCGCTGGGCGCTGTCCTTGATCCCATCGCGCTCGACGATCCGCTGAATGGCCATGACGCCCTCGATGAGCGTCTCCGGCCGCGGCGGGCAGCCGGGCACGTACACGTCCACGGGCAGGAACTGGTCCACGCCCTGAACCACCGCGTAGGTATCGAACACGCCGCCGGTGCTCGCGCAGGCCCCCATGCTGATGACCCACTTGGGTTCGCACATCTGCTTGTAGATGCGCTGGAGCACGGGCATCATCTTGATGGCCACGCGGCCCGCGCAGATCAGCAGGTCGGCCTGGCGCGGGCTGAAGCGCATGGCCTCGGCCCCGAAACGGGCGATGTCGTAGCGGCTGGCCCCCGTGGCCATCACCTCGATCCCGCAGCAGGCGGTCGCAAAGGGCAAAGGCCACAATGAGTACTTCCGGCACCAGTTCACCCCGTACTTGCGGAAAAAGCCGACCAGCGTCTCCAGCCGCGTGGTCAGCACGTCATCCTTGCTCATCAGGTGCGGCGCATCAATGTACTTTTCGCTCACCATGACTCCATCCTCACCAGCAGGGCGGACACACGCTCGGACCGCCCCCGTCGGAATCCGCATTCGGCACGCCGCGCCCGGCCATGCGGGTCTCGACCGATCCCAGATCCATCATCCCGAGACCCCAGAATCGCCTAGCTCCAGCGAAACACGCCTTTGCGCCAGGCGTAGACGTATCCCACCAACAGAATGGCCAGGAAGACGGCCATTTCCACCAGCAGGAACGTCTTGTCGAAACCCCCGGCCAGGCTCCGCCCGCCGACGGCCGAATCGTGGAACAACGGGGCCCACGGCCACATGAACACCACCTCCACGTCGAACAACAGGAACAGCATGGCCACGATGTAGAACCCGACGTTGAACCGACGGCGGGCGTCGCCAATCGGCGCCATGCCCGATTCATACGTGTCGTCTTTCACCCGGCCATGGCGCCTGGGTCCGACGGCGTGAGCCAGGATCAGGATCACCGTCACCAGCCCGATCACCACCGCAATCAGGACCAGGATCGGCCCGTAGGACCGCACCGCCTGTGGATCATGCACCGCCAGCATCACGTCACTACCCGCCGACAGGCCTTGGCCCATCATGGTCTCATCTCGGCTGAAGCCATCAAGGATCGAACATCCGGCCGAACCATCTGTGAGAGTCTAGGGGCTTGAGGTCTTAACTTCAAGAAATCTTTCACAATGTGGTTACGGGACGGTGCATGACACCATCGGCGGGAGCCATGAATCGGGCGGCCGTTAATCAAGCCCGGCCGCTACTGAATTGGCGTGCCGGCGATTCTCTCACGGAGGCCGGATCCACCGCCTCATTGAACACCCCCCCGTTCCTGCCGATAATAATTGAGGGCCTCGCCTGACCCCCCGGTGTCAACGGCCCGCCAAGCGGCCAATAAGGGTGATCGCATGTGTGGAATCGTCGGTTATATCGGGCAGAAGTTCGCTCGCCCGATCCTGATCGAGGGGCTCAAGCGGCTGGAATACCGGGGCTATGACTCAGCCGGCTTGGCCGTTCTCGACAACGGACGCATTTCCGTCACGCGGGCGGTCGGCCGGATCAGCAACCTCGAAAGCAAGCTCGGGCCCGACGGCTCGCAGGCCACCGTCGGCATCGCTCACACCCGCTGGGCCACGCACGGCGGGCCCAGCGAAAAGAACGCCCACCCCCATGTGGCCAGAACCGGCCGGATTGCCCTGGTCCACAATGGCATCATCGAGAATTACCGGACCTTGCGCACCTTTCTCTCCGGCTTGGGCATTGAGTGCGTCAGTGAAACCGACACCGAGGTCCTGGCCCAGTTGATCGGCCACTTCTACAACGGCAGCCTCGAACAGGCCGTCCGCAACGCCCTGCACGAGGTTCAGGGCACCTATGGCATCGCGGTCATCTCCGCGGACGAGCCCGACCGTATCGTCGTGGCCCGCAAGGGCAGCCCGCTGATCGTCGGCATCGTCGGCACCGGCGAGTACATCGTCGCATCGGACGCCTCGGCCATCATCGAGCACACCGCCCAGGTGGTTTACCTCGCCGACGGCGAGATGGCCGTCGCCGGACGCGACGGCTTCCGCACCATGACTCTCGAAAACGTCCCCGTCACCAAGGAGGTGCAGGAGGTCGAATTCTCGCTCGATCAGATCGAGCTCGGCGGGCACGAGCACTTCATGGCCAAGGAAATCTTCGAGCAGCCCCTGTCGCTCTCGATGACGCTGCGCGGGCGGATCAACCCCCGCGAGGGCACCATCCAGATGGGCGGCCTGGCGAACGTCGCCCGCGACCTGGCTCGGGCCCGGCGGATCATCTTCACCGCCCAGGGCACGGCCTGGCACGCGGGGCTCATCGGGGAGTACCTCTTCGAGGACATCGCCAAGATTCCCGCCGAAACCGAGTACGCCAGCGAGTTCCGCTATCGCAATCCGCTGATCGAGGACGGGACGGTGGTCATCGCCATCAGCCAGTCCGGCGAGACGGCCGATACGCTCGCCGCCGTCCGCGAGGCCAAGGAGAAAGGCGCCCTGGCCCTGGGGGTCATCAACGCCGTCGGCAGCACCATCGCCCGCGAGTCGCACGCCGGCGTGTATCTGCACTGCGGCCCGGAGATCGGCGTGGCCAGCACCAAGGCGTTCACCTCGCAACTGGCCGCCCTGACCATGATGGCCATCCAGCTCGGCCGGCGGCGGTTTCTTTCACAGGCCGAGGCCAAGTCGCTCATCACCGCGCTGACCGACATCCCCCGGCAGGTAGCTCAGGTGCTGGAACAGTCCAGCGCCATCCGCTCGGCCGTCGAGGGCTACATCGAACGTGAGAACTGGCTCTTCCTCGGGCGGGGGTACAACTACCCGGTGGCTCTCGAAGGGGCGCTGAAGCTCAAGGAAATCAGCTACATCCACGCCGAGGGCATGCCCGCCGCCGAAATGAAGCACGGGCCCATCGCGCTGATCAACGACGGCATGCCCGTGGTCTTCATCGCCACGCGATGCAGTCAGTACGACAAGGTCTTGAGCAACATCGAGGAGGTCCGCAGCCGCGGCGGCCGGATCATCGCCGTGGCCACCGAAGGCGACGACCACATCAGCGACGTGGCCCAGCACGTCTTCTACGTCCCCGACGTCCCCGAACCGCTTCAGCCGCTGCTGACGGTGGTGCCGCTTCAGCTCCTGGCTTACCACGCGGCCGTCCTGCGCGGCTGCAACGTGGACAAGCCCCGCAACCTGGCCAAGAGCGTGACGGTGGAGTAGTCGTCCGTCGTCCGCACTCACATTGGGCTTTCCGGCTCAAAAACTCGCGCCCCGCATCCCGGTTTCGCTGGAGAAATCGGCCGCCGGGGGCCGATGCCCACGGGAGAGGTGTTTTGATGATCCTGGTCAACGATGAGCCTTATGCCCCGGCCTGTCCTTCGGACAAAACCGTGCGTGCCGTGGCCCAGGCGGTCTGTACGTCCGCCCGGCCGGAGCAGCGGCGGCTGGTTGTGGCCCTGTACTGCGACGGGCAGGCCGTCAGCGACGAGCAACTGGACGCCATCCTGGACCGCCCGGCCTCCGACTTCGGACGGATCGAGTTCCAGACCCAGCCGGTGGGAGCAATGGTGCGGGCCACCCTGGAGCAGGCCGTCGAGGCCGTTCACGAAGCCGACGCCCTCCGCCTCGCCGCGGCCGACCTCCTCGACGCCGGCGATCAGCCCGCGGCCATGAAAAAGCTGCAAGCCTTTTTCGAGCTCTGGCGGCAGGTGCAGC
>JABRVU010000136.1:0-14795 GCA_039961895.1 Phycisphaerae bacterium
GAGCCTGATCTTCATCGGCGTGCAGGTGGCCGCCCAGCTCGTCAGCCAGCAGGCCGGGCTGGCCCTGGGCGAAATCTTCAACCCGCTGCTGGAGGCCAGCACCACCGAGCTGTCGCAGCTTTATTTCATCGTCTCGATGGGCGTGTTCCTGGCCGTCGACGGCCACCACGCCCTGGTCCGGGCGCTGATGGACAGCTTCTCGGCCATACCCCTGCTGGGCTTCACGCCCGACGGCCGCCTGATCGACCTGCTCATCGGCGTGATCGGGTCGTCGTTCGCCATCGCCTTGCGCGTCGGCGGGCCGGTGATGCTGGCTTTGATGCTCGGATTCGTGACCCTGGGGTTCATCTCGCGGACGGTGCCGCAGCTCAACCTGCTGACCGTCGGCTTTCCCGTCAAGCTGGCCATGGCGCTGTTCCTGGCGGCCATGACGATGATCTCCCTCGAACCGGTGCTGATCGACGGCCTCAACGGGGTGATGGACGAGTTGAGGGAGGGATTGGGAATGGCGGTGAACTGAACCGCCGTGCGAGGCGACGAATGAGGCATGGCAACGGGTCGATTCGACAAGGGGAGTTGGGGACAGGAGAACAAGGCGAAGGAGGATAGCGCCGATCCCCCTGCCATCTTGTTGCCTTGTCGCGTGGACAAGGCAAGACGATAAGCAGTACGTGACAGAGCGGCACGATGCCCGACAGCGCCCAGGAACGCACTGAAGCCCCGACGCCGCGTCGCCGACAGGAGGCCCGCGGGCGCGGACAGATCGCGCGCAGCACGGACCTGACCGCGGCGGTGGTGCTGCTGGGCGGGCTGGTGCTGTTGCATTTCACCGGGCGGAGCATCCTCGGCCGGCTGCTGGAGATCACCCGGGCCTGTCTGGAAGCCGGCCGTACCGACCTGACCGACGCCGCCGCGCTCACTCCCACGCTGGCCGCGGTGTTCCGCGGCATGGCCGGCATCGTCCTGCCCATGCTGCTGGTGGTGCTGGCGGCGGCGCTGGTGGCGTCATTCGCCCAGGTGGGGGTGTTGTTCACGCTCAAGCCCCTGACCCCGTCGCTGGACAAGCTCAATCCGCTCAACGGGCTCACGCGGATGTTCAGCCGGCGGGCGGCCGTTCATCTGCTGATGGGGCTGCTCAAGATGGGCGTGCTGGCGGCCATCGCCTGGGCGACGCTGCGCGGCCGGCTGGGGCAGTTGCTGCACGTGACCGCCCTGCCGCACGAGGCCATCGTCGCCGCCGCCGCCGAGCTGGTCTTCACGCTGGGCATCCGCCTGGCCGTCGCCCTGCTGATCCTGGCCATCATCGACTATCTCTACCAGCGCTATCGCACGGAGCAGGATCTCAAGATGACCAAGGAGGAGGTCAAGGAGGAGCTCAAGCGGATGGACGGCGACCCCCTGATCCGCCAGCGCCGCCGGCAGATTCAGATGCAGATGGCCCTCAAGCGGATCAGGGCGGCGGTGCCCAAGGCCGACGTGGTTGTCACCAACCCGACCGAGCTGGCCGTTGCCGTCCAGTACGACGCCGACACCATGAACGCGCCCAAGGTCACCGCCAAGGGAGCGGACCTGATGGCCCGGCGCATCCGCGAGCTGGCCATCGCGCACGGCGTGCCCATCGTCGAGCGCAAGCCGCTGGCCCGGGTGCTCTACCAGACGGTCGAGGTCGGGCAGGAGATCCCCCCCTCGCTCTACAAGGCGGTGGCGGAGATCCTGGCCTACGTCTACGAGCTGACCGGCAGGAACCGCGGCCGGCGGGCGTCGCGGGCCGGCGCGAGCGTGAATTGACGGGCGACGGCGGCGGTCTGAGAACAGGAAACTGAGAACCGAGAACGCTCATGGCCGGTGAGGCGATCCTGCAATCACGACCCGTCCGCTTCGTGGAGCGGAACCGCGGGCTGCTGCTGCCGCTGGGGGCGACGGCGCTCATCTTCGTGCTGCTGGTGCCGTTGCCGACCGGGCTGCTGGACGTGTTCCTCTCCGGCAACATCACCATCGCGGCGGTGGTGCTGCTGACGGTGATGTACATCAACCGGCCGCTGGAGTTCTCGTCGTTTCCGTCGCTGCTGCTGGGTCTGACGCTGGTGCGGCTGACGCTGAACACGGCGACCACGCGGCTGATCCTGACCAACGCCGCCGCCGGCGAGGCCGCCGCCGGACACGTGGTCCAGACCTTCGGCAACTTCGTCACCGCCGGTTCCCTGGCCGTCGGGCTGATCATCTTCCTGATCCTGACGGTCATCCAGTTCGCGGTCATCACCAAGGGGGCCACGCGCATCGCGGAGGTGGCCGCCCGCTTCACGCTGGACGGCATGCCCGGCAAGCAGATGGCCATCGACGCCGACCTCAACGCGGGGCTGATCGACGAGGCCGAGGCCCGTCGCCGCCGCGCCGAGGTCACCGCCGAGGCCGACTTCTACGGGGCCATGGACGGAGCCTCGAAGTTCGTGCGCGGCGACGCGGTCGCCGGGCTCATCATCACCTTCATCAACATTCTGGGCGGCATCTACGTCGGCATGGTCGAGAACAACATGCCGATCATGGAATGCCTGCGGACGTTCACCAAGCTGACCATCGGGGACGGGCTGGTGGCGGCCATTCCGGCGTTCCTGCTGTCGGTGTCGGCCGGCATGTTGGTGACGCGCAGCAACGCCAGGGCCAATTTCGGGGAGGAGATCCTCTCTCAGGTCACCAGCCGGCCGATCGCGCTGATCCTGGCGGCGGTGTTCCTGATGTTCCTGGCGCTGACGCCGCTGCCCAAGCTGCCTCTGCTGCTTCTGGCCGGCGGCCTGGGTGGTATCGCCCTGGCCATCACCAAGTCGCGCACGGCGGAGGCGGCGGCGGCCGTGGCGGCCAAGGCCGACGCCGTCCGCAAGCCGGCCGAGAAGGTCGAGGCTCTCCTGGCCGTCGATCCGATGGAACTGGAGGTCGGCTACGGACTGATCCGACTGGTGGACCGCAAGCAGGGCGGCGACCTGCTCGACCGCATCACCAACCTGCGCAAGCAGGTCGCCACCGACCTGGGGATCATCGTCCCGCCGATCCGGGTGCGCGACCACCTCAAGCTCGAACCCAACCGCTACGTCATCAAGCTGCGCGGGGTGGAGGTGGCCGGCGGGGAGGTCATGCCCGGCTACTACCTGGCCATCGACAACGGGACGGTCACTTCGCCGGTGGTGGGAATCGAGGCCGTCGAGCCGGCCTTCGGACTGCCGGCCTTGTGGATCAGCGAACAGCAGCGCCCCGACGCCGAGCACCGCAATTACACCGTGGTCTCCTGCTCCAGCGTGCTCTCCACGCACCTGGCCGAGGTGGTCAGGCGGCACGCCGACGAGCTGCTCACCCGTCAGGCCACGCACAAGCTGCTCGAAGCCCTCAAGGAGAAGTCGCCCAAGGCCGTGGATGACGTGATCCCCGAGGTCATCAAGGTCGGAGAGCTTCAAAACGTGTTGCAGAACCTGCTCCGCGAGCGCGTGCCCATCCGCGACCTGGAGACCATCCTCGAGACCCTGGCCGACTGGGCCCCGCGGACCAGGGACCCCGACGTTCTCACCGAGTACGCCCGCCACGCGCTGGCCAGAAGCATCTGCCAGATGTATAAGGATTCCAACAATACGTTGCGCGTGGTCACGCTGGACCCGAAGATCGAGGATCTGATCGGCGCGCACCTCGATCGCAGCGACCGGGGGACGTTCCTGAACCTGCCCCCCGTCGTTCAGAAGCGGGTGGTTTCAGCCATCCGCGAGCGGGTCGAATCGGCCACGCCCGGCGCGGGCGGATACACCGTCGCCGTGCTCTGTTCCCCGCAGGTCCGCATGTGGGTCCGCCGGTTGATCGAGCCGGCCATGCCCCAGGTGCCGGTCCTGGCTTACAACGAAGTCGTTCGAGGCATCGAGGTACGATCCCTGGGATTGGTGGTGCTATCCGATGGATCTGAAAACGTATCAGGGTAACTCCCTGGCCGAGGCCCTGGAGAAGGTCAAGAAGGACCTGGGCCGGGAGGCCGTCATCCTGCACACGCGCACGGTCAGGAAAGGCGGGATTCTGGGCATCGGCACGCGGACCTTCGTGGAGATCACGGCCAGCCGGAGCGTCAACGTGCTTCACCCGGCCGAGCGGGCCAGGCCCTTCCGCGACGAGACCTCGGACCGGGTGCGGGATCAAAGCCGGCAGGCCGGTCAGGGCCGCGACCGCGATCAGAACCGCGACCGCGAGGGAACGGTCTGTTCGCCTGTGAAACCACCGCTTCCTTACGGACGCAGTTCGGATGGACGCGGCTCGGAGGGGCGCGGTCCTGAGGACAGCACTCGATCGTCCCGGCCCTTGTCCGCCGATCCGACCTTCTCGCTCCGCGAGGAAATGAGCGAGCTTCGCAGCCTGGTGCGCGAGCTGCTGAACCGCCCCGCGCCGGTGGGGTGGGGGCCCAACACGGACGTACCCGCGGAGCTGATGGACTACTATCGGCAATTGATTCAGAGCGCCGTGGCCGACGAACTGGCCCGCGACGTGATCGCCAAGGCCAAGGCCCGCTTGGCGGAGTGCCAGGCCCGGCTGGCCGCCCGTGCTGAGCAGAAGGGGGGGGCCGCGGCCGGAGCCAGCCAGGGCAAATCGGTCGAGGCCGTCCTGCGCGACCTGGTGCCGGCCGTCCTGCTGGAGACGGTGGAACGGCTGTTGCCGCCGACCGAGCCGATCCGCCTGCCGGGCGACGGGCGGCTCAAGCTGGTGGCCCTGGTCGGCCCGACCGGCGTCGGCAAGACCACCACCATCGCCAAACTGGCCGCACACTTCAAGCTCCGCGAGCACAAGCGCGTCGGGCTCATCACCATCGACACCTACCGCATCGCCGCCGTCGATCAGCTCAAGGCCTATGCCGACATCCTGAACGTCCCGCTCCAGGTGGTGCTGACGCCCGCGGACATGGCCGCCACCGTCGAGAGTCTGCGCGGCCTCGACGTCGTGCTCATCGACACCTCCGGCCGAAGCCAGAACGACGCCGGACGCCTCGGCGAGCTGCGCGTCTTCCTCGACGCGGCCCGCGCCGCCGCGGCCGGCAAGAACCCGGACGGCGACGGCCAGGACGGCGGCGGGCTGGAGACGCACCTGGTGCTCTCCTGCACGTCGCATCCGGGGCAGCTCGTGCAGGTGGCCGAGAAGTTCGCCTCCCTGGGCGTGGACCGGGTGGTGTTTACCAAGCTCGACGAGGCCGTCGGCCTGGGCGTCATCCTCAACGTGGCCAACCGGCTGAACCTCCAGCTTTCGTATCTGACCACCGGCCAGGACGTGCCCGACGACATGGAGATCGGCCACCGGCGGAGAATCGCGGAGTTGATCCTCAACCGGGCGGAGGTCAAACGGGCCCACGTCGCGCTGGAGCACGTGGCCTGAGACCACGCGGCAAGGGAGGCTTTCCATGGCCCCATTCGACAATCCCGGCGGCGATCAGGCCCAGCGGCTTCGCCGGCTGATGCTGCAAGATGACCGCGGCGGGGCGCAGCCGCCCGCTCACGCCCACGTGATCGCGGTGGCCAGCGGAAAGGGAGGCGTGGGCAAGACGTTGATCTCCGCCAATCTCTCCATCGCCCTGGCCGCCCGGGGGCACGCCGTCGTCCTGATCGACCTGGACATGGGCCTGGCCAATGCCGACATCGTTCTGGGCGTGAACCCCGCCTGCACCTGGTCGGAGGCCCTTTCCGGCCGGCGGACCGTCGAGGACGTGATCGTTCAGGCTCCCGGCGGGATCGCTTTCGTGCCCGGTCCCTCCGGCGTGGCCCGGATGGCCAACCTCTCCGAGTTCGAGCGCTACCAGTTGATGAGTCTCATGCAGCGCATCGAGTCCCGTTACGACGTGGTGGTCCTCGACTGCGGCGCGGGCCTGTCGCAGAACGTGCTGGCCCTGGTCTCGTCGGCGGATACGCTGCTGGTGGTGACCACGCCCGAGCCGACCGCCCTGACCGACGCCTACGCGGTCATCAAGACGGTCAGTCGGGTCGGCCGGGAGGGCGAGACGCCGGCGTCCGCGCCCGGCGCGGTCGGGGTCATCGTCAACAACGCCGAGTCCCGTCGCGAGGCCCTGGAGACCTTTGAACGCCTGGCCGGCACCGCGGCCAGGTTCCTGCACCTTCCGGTGACCGATTTCGGGTATGTACTCCATGACGATCACGTCCGGTCCGCCGTACGCCGGCGACGCCCGGTGGTGCTGGCTTATCCGCGCTGTCCGGCCAGCGCGTGCCTCATGGCCTGTGCCGTCAAGCTCTCCGCCGAACTCGGCCGCCCGGAAGGCGCGCAGAGCCTCTTTTATCGGGTGATGAGCATGTTCGTTTAGCCCCTGGGAATTGTCCTAAACCGCCCGTGACGGTCTGCCGTTACATTGCCGCACGGGTGGAGGTAGGGATGTCGGAAGATGATCAGGCTTTGCGGTGCGGCCCTGGGCTTGTTCGCGTTCGCGGTCACGGTGTTCCTCGGCCTGGCCGCGGGCAATCCGGTGCCGTCCACGCTCAGCCGGGCGCTGGGGGCCCTGTTCATCTTCTGCGGCCTGGGCCTGCTCACCGGTTGGGTGGCCAACCGGGTGCTGGACGAGCACGCCCTGCGCAGAAAGCGCGAGATGTTCCCCGACGAAGACCCACCCGCCGATAACAAGCAACCCGACGGACAACGGAAAGCCGAATCCGCCGCCGTTTAAACCAAGTCACCACGGAGGCACGCGGTCGCGGAGAAACGTAATCAGTTTTCAGTGGCCGGTGAGTGTCCGTCCTGAAACCCTGAAAACCGACCGGCGGGAAGCCGGTCCCAAACGGGTCTAAGGATGCACTTTGAGGAGCGAGCCGGTCGCGACGGCGGCACGCAGCAATCGGAGAACTGAGAACCGAAACCGGTCAGCCGCCAGCTTCATTCGGTTCATCTCTCCGTGACTCCGTGTGCTGGCGGTGAAAGAGGACGGCCGGCCAGGAGGTCGAGAATGGCATTGGCCCTTGTGGATATACAAGGCGTCTGGGCGGAATACAAGCGGACCGGCGAGAAGCGGCTCCGCAACGAACTCATGGAGCATTACCTGCCGCTGGTCCGCTACACGGCGGAACGCATATCGGCCAAGCTGCCCAGCGAAGTGGACACCGACGACCTCATCTCGGCCGGCCTGTTCGGGCTCATGGACGCCATCGAGGCCTTCGACCTGAGCCGGGGCGTGAAGTTCGAGACCTACTGCTCGCCGCGCATCCGGGGGGCCATTCTCGACGAGCTGCGGACCATGGACTGGGTGCCGCGGCTGGTGCGCAGCCGGGCCCACAAGCTCGAGACCGTCACCAAGATGCTGCGGGCCGAGCTGGGGCGGACCCCCACCGACGACGAGATCGCCGCCCGGCTCAACATGCCTAAGACCGAGCTGGACAAGCTCTTCCGCGACGCGACCGCCCTCTCGCTGGTCTCGCTGTCACGCAAGTTCTACGACGACGATTCCAGCCGCGAGCTTCAGGAGATCGACGTTTTAGAGGACCGCCGCGGGGAGGATCCGCTGGGCGAGCTCTCGAAACGCGACCTGCGCGATGCGGTCATGAATCATCTCACCCGCCTGGAGCGGCTGATCCTCATCCTCTATTACTATGAAGAGATGACCATGAAGGAGATCGGGGCCACGCTGGACCTCTCCGAGAGCCGGGTCAGCCAGATGCACTCGGGCATCCTTTCCCGCCTGACGCTCCAGCTCGACCGCAAGGGCGAATTGCAGTACGACCGTTGAGCACCGCCCGAGCGGCCATGACGGGGGCTCCGGGGTAGAAGGAGGCGCAGCGTCCGCGGGACGACGGGACCGCCGAATGGATGGACTCGGGGCCGACGGTACTTCCACTCTGAACCCCCAACCCCCAACCCTGAACCCTTCAACCCTTCCCTGCCCATTGGCCGATAACTTGAAAGGATGTCCAGCGTCCCTCCCAACCTGGTCGGGCCGATCCTGCAAACGCCCCTGGCCCAACGGCAGGTTTCAGCCTTGCGCGACGCCGAACGGGCCCAGACCGCGAACGCCCAGCGGCAACAGGCCGCCGCACTCGACACCCACGACACCACCGTCGAGACCACCGACCATGACACCCAGGTCCATACCGATTCCGAGGGCCAGGGCAGCCAAGGACGGTCATTCAGTGATGCTGACGAATCAAAACGGTCAGAAGAAGATCCACAGGCGACTGCTCAAGGTGATGAAGGCCGACTCCTCGACCTTCAGGCCTGATGAAAACTTGGACCCGCACGACTTTCACTCCGTCCCCCCTTGTTCATTATCTTTTTAACATCATTTTAGAAATATGGTTATGATTTTTCCCTGATTCGGAGAAAAGAGGGTATTTTTCTGCCTCTTTTTACTTGCGACTGGGTCTCATTTATGTATAACTACAGACTGATGAATATGAGACTCAGTCTCATTTACTATTCTTCTTCGGGAGGAAGTCCTCAATGTATTCGTCTCGAACGCATATTCCTTGGCCGGCTCGACGTTCCGGGGCTCTCCAGGGTGGTTTCACCCTGATTGAGGTGCTGGTGGTGGTTGCCATCGTGGCCTTGCTCGTGTCCCTCTTGTTGCCGTCCCTTTCCAAGGCCCGCGACCAGGCCAGGGCCTCGGTCTGCCTGGGCAACCTCCACCGGCTTGGCCATGCGTCGCTTTTTTATACCCAGGCGCACAAGGTCTATGCGCCCGTCCGGCTCAAGGAGGTCTACCAAGGCGGCGCGTGGGTGCCGTTCGTCAACCGTTACGGCGCGGCCGCGCCGCGCTGGCAGTGGTTCTTCGACTACGGCGTGGGACCGGTCGTGAACGCCGGCGGGATGGCCGTCAATCCAGACGTCATGACCAATGACCTGTTTATGTGCCCCTCGCTGACGGGTCCGTTTGAGCGCAACTTGCGCAGCGGCGCCTACGGTTTCAACTACCAGTATCTGGGCAATACGCTGGAGAAAGGCGCGTCGCGGCACGTCAACTGGCCGGTGCGCGAAGACAGGATCAGGGCTCCCGGCCGGACCGTGGAACTGGCCGACAGCCGGGGCGCGGACGTGCCTCACGGCGCCCACACCTATGCGTTAGATCCGCCGCGTCTGGCCGGCGAGGCCGGCGCCACCCGTTACGGCCCCGGTTCCGCCGACGGACCGCGGCCCTATTCGCCGGTCGAGATGCGCCACAACGCGCGCGGGGGCGTGCTCTTCACCGACGGCCATGCCGAGCGGATGCACGCCCGACAACTCGGCTACGGCCTGGACGAATGGGGCCACGCCATCCCCGACGCGCCCGGCGCCAACAACCGGCTGTGGACCGGCAAAGGGCAGGACCGTGCGCCGGTGCCATGAGCGCGCCGCGTTCGCACGGGCGTTTACCACGCGGCTCGTCCCGGCCTTCATGGTCTGAGGATGTAATCCGCGCGGGCGATGGCGGGTTCGACGAAGCGGGCGTTATGGGCGTCGTTGGTTTCATACCTGCGGCGGGCATGCGCTTCATCGAGTCCGCCGGCCACGTGCCGGGCGATGACGCGAGCGCGTGCGACGGCCGGGTCGCACGCCAGAAAAAACGCCGAGTCCAACAGGCCGGCCACCTCGTTCCACGGCGGCGTCGTGCACAGCAGATAGTTGCCCTCGATGAAGATGACCCGGGCCACGGCGGGAATCACGAGGGCACCGGGCACCACGTCGTGCCGCCGGCGGTCGTAGACGGGCAGATGCATTTCCCGGCCGGCCTCGCGCAGCTCGCGCAGGGCCGCGGCCAAGGCGGGCACGTCGAAAGACTCGGGGCCGCCCTTGCGGTCACGGAGCGGGACGCGCCGGCCATCCGCTTCGCTCGTCCATCGCTCCGCCAGCACGGCCTCGGGCAGGTGCCATCCGTCCATGCCCACCGTTACCAGCCACCCGGGCCGGACCACGCCGTGGGGGATGCGCGCGGCCGCCTGCTCCGCCAGGTTCGCCAAGACCGCCGCGAAGACCGACTTGCCCGCGCCGGGTACGCCGCCCAGGCCGACGATCAGGCGGCTCCGCGGACGGGCTCGGGCCAGGCCCTCGGCCCGTCCGGCCAGCGATGCCAGCACAGGGAGGTACATACCGCTTAACGCTTCCTCGGTCAGGTCGATGGACGTGGCGAGTCCGGCCACGTCCAGCACCCGCGGGCCCGCCGAGGCATCGGCCAGGCTCCGCCAGCGTTCAGGGACTTTCGAGGGAATCGGCGATGAGATCGAGCACATAGAGGTCTCCCTCGCGGGCCCATTGGGCCTGTTCCGGCAGCGGCGACGGGACGGCCGGCGCCTCCACGTCGAGCGGTACCAGCACCACCGGGCTGTCGGCCTCGAACGTGGCCGCCGCCCGCAGCAACAGCTCTGCCCGGGCCCGCGGACGATCCGGACCGGGCCAGGTCCGCACGTCGATCTTCGGCAGGTTCTCTCGCGCCGCCCGGTACTCGACGGCGAACCGGGCCATGCCGTCCTCGACGATGATCAGGCCGTCTTCGCCGGCCAGATCGACGGCCTCGCGGCTCATGATCTCCGCGGAACGGTCCACCCGCGACCAGGGAATCAGCAGGTAGGTGTAGTCGTCGCGGTAGGGTTTCCGCGGTCGGGCATCGAGCCAGCCGGCGGCGCGGGCCGTCTTGGCCGCCAGCCAGTACACCCCCGGTGTCGCACCCAACAGCAGCAGCCCCGATATCACCAGGGCCCGACGTGCCCGCGGCGCGGCCCGCAGGACCCCGGCGGCGCCCAACGCTCCGAAAAAACTCAACAGCACGTAGACGGGAAGGAAGAACGTGTACTGGTCGGGCACGTTGTAGCGCATGACGAACAAAGCGTGAACGGCCAGCGCCGCGGTGAGCGCCCAACGGCCCGCGGGCGGCAGACCGGATCGTCCGGCCCGGCCCAGGCCGTAAGCGGCCGCCGGCAGCAGCAGGTTGGGAAAGTTCAACGCGACGAAGGCGGCGCCGACGGCCAGCAACCGCCCGGAGACGCTGACGTTCAGCACGTTGGCGCCGAAACGCTCGCCCACCAGCGCGGAGCGCAGCGTGGCCGCCAGGTCGCCCGAGCGAAACAGCTCGGCCATCACCAGAGCGGAGTAGGGCAGCGAACCGACCAGCCACAGGGCCGCTCCGATCAGCACCGGCCGGACGCGCACCCGCCGGGTCGCTAGACCGTGAACGACGACGGCGGCCACGATCGGCGAGGTCAACGCCGCCTGAAGGTGGTTGGCCAGGCCCAGGCCGTTGAAAAACAGCATCCCCCACATCGCCTTCCGGCAGCCGCAACGGGCGAAGACGATCAGGCACCAGCACTCGGCGCCCAGCAGGGCGGCGGCCAGAGTGTATACCTCCGTGATGGTGGACAGGTGCCAGAAGGTATTGGCGACGGCCAGCGAACCGGCCGCGAACAGTGCTCCCGGCAGGCTGCGGGTCCACGACAGCGACGCCCCGAAGACATTGGCGACCGCCAAGGCCCCCGCCAAAGCGCTGACCAGCGTGATGGCGAAGACCGGCTCCAGCCCGGTGATGTGCATGGCCAGCCGACCCAGCCAGAAATGCAGCGGGTGGGTCAGGGCCAGGCCGCGCGGGTTGAACAGTTCGCCTCGATAGATCCGCAGCGCGATTTCGCCCGAGTCCTGCCATTGGGCGCCGCGATTGGCGGTCAGTCCGTACAGGGCCAGCGCCGCCGCGAACACCGCGAGCCACACCGGCCAGACAAGCCGGCGGAGCGGCTCGCCCGCGGGATCCATCGACATGGTGGCGGTATCGGTCATGGGGTTGCCTACATGGCTCCGTTACCGCGCCGGGCCGCGGCCGACGTGCGTGACCCGTGTGGCGCCGGCGTCTCGTCAGTGGGCCGCGGGGGTTTCAGAATGCACGCCCAGAACCTCACGTCAGCGCGAAGCGTACCGCCACGATCGAGGCCGGAGGCATGACCACCACGTGGCTGGCGCCGCCGGCGGCGGTCTTGACCTCGATCGGCTTGGGTGCGATCTGCGTCGGTTCCGCGGCCGTGTTCACCGCGTTGAGTTTCGCGTGCGTCAGGTGGACCGCGTCCTGCGGTGTTCCGGCGGCGCCCTTGAGCCGGACGGCCACTTCCAGCGGCGCCTGCGTGCCCGCGTGGGTCAGCGTGAGCGTCAGGATCTTCTCGTGCCGCGACGCCGAACCGGCCAGCACCGGCATCCGCCCCCGGTCGCGCCCGCTGGAAAACTCCACCGTCGGCGACTCCACCAGCGCGGTGAGCGCCTGGCCGCCCTTGTGCGACTTGTACATCATGAAGACGTGATAATTCGGCGTCTCCACCAGCTTGTCGCCCTCGGTCATGTACAGCGAGTGCAGGCAGTTGATCAGTTGGGCCACGTTGGCCATGGCCACTTTGTCGGCGTGGCGGTGGAAGGCGTCCAGGGTCAGGCCGGCCACCAGGGCGTCGCGCAGCGTGCTGTACTGGGCGAAGAGGTGCTCGGCCGGAAGCCGCTTGTCCTCCGGGTGCCAGCAGCCCCACTCGTCGATGGCCAGCTTGATCGCGTGGCCGCGGTCAAACTCGCCCAGAACGGCCCACTGGTCGGTGATGAGCTTCTCGATCCGCGAGGCCCGCTCCAGCAGGATGAACCACTCGTCCGCGGTGAACTCCGTGGACGTGCCCGCGGTGCCGCAATAGTAGTGGGGCGACCAGGCCTGGAGCGGCGCCCGGCTGCCGTCGGCCCACTTCTTCATGAACCGGCGGGTCCAGTCCAGGTCGTTGCCGTTGGGCCCGCTGGCGATGAAATAGAGCGGCACGCCGAAGGAAGGCACCCATTCGCTGAACCGCCGATACTGCACGCAGTAGTCCTCGGGCGTGAACTTGCCGCCGCAGCCCCAGCTCTCGTTGCCCACGCCCCAGATGCGCACCTGGAACGGCTCGCGCTGCCCGTTGGCTTCGCGTTCGTCGGCCAGCGAGGTCCGGCCGGGCGGGGCGTTGCAGTATTCGACCCAGCGCTGGAACTCCTCGGGGTCTCCGGTACCGACGTTGGCGGCCAGGTAGGGCACCGCCCCGGTGAGCTTGCAGAAGCGCAGGAATTCATGCGTCCCGAAGGTGTTGGGCTCGACGGCCTCGCGCCAGCGGTTGAAGCGCCGCGGACGGGACGCGGGCGGGCCGATGCCGTCGCGCCAGTGATACTTGTCGGCGAAGCAGCCGCCCGGCCAGCGGTAGACCGGCGGTTCGAGCCGCTGGAGGCTCTCCAGCAGCGACCGACGGATGCCGCCGTCGTTGGGTATCGGCGAATCCGGCCCCACCCAGATGCCGTCATAGACCACCCCGCCGATGTGCTCGACGAAGTGGCCGTGAACCATCGGGTTGATGACCGCGGGCTTGCCGTCCGGCCCGCGGATGGGCTGATCCACCAGGACGCTGACCTCGCCCCCGGCCCTGGGTCCGGCCGCGACGGGTTGGGCCCGGACCTTCCTCTCCATCGACCCCGGGCCGGTGACCGCCAGGGCCGCTCCCGCGGCCATGCGACGCAGACACGTCCGTCGATTGATGCTCGTGGACACGTGACACCTCCCGATGATCGCGCTTCAAAGAGCGCACCTTGAACGACGCTGACGGTCAGAAAAGCCGCGGAACTCAGTGACCCTGGGCATCGTATTTCAACCGGTGCCCTCAGATTTCCTGCTCGCAGATCCAAAGTGCGCTCACGCCGCCGGGGCCGCGGACCACCACGTCCGGCCGGAGGCCGATGATCTCAAACGGACGGATGATGAACGCCGCCTTCTGGGGCTTGGAGTCGATGCGCATGTGCTCCAGCTCCGTCCAGTCCCGGTCCGGATAGAGGAAGTACATCTTGCCATATTGGGTGTACGTTTCCCAGTCCCCCACCCGCGCGACGGTCCGCGGATCCTCGAACCAGCGACGGGGGTCGTAGCCCAGGACCACCAACGACAGGGCATAGGGCATGTTCACCCGTTCGCTGGTGCAGAACACCGCGTCGTAATCCGCCCAGCGGGGACGAAGCCATGCGCAGGCTTCGACGAAATCGGCATGGAAAGAAGTGTACATCTCCTTGTCGCGGTTGAAATCGACGAAGAATCGCCGCAGATAGAGGGTATTGCTGACCACGATGACCAGGGCCGTCAGGACCGCCGCGCGCACGGCCGTTCGGGGCTGGGCCGCGTAAAGGGCCCTGGCCGCGCGGACCGCTCCCACGGCGCCCAGAAGGACCAGCCCGCAGAGCCCGGGCAGGCAGCGGACCGCGTGGATGCCGGGATGATTGGTGACCAGGTCGCCGGCCGGATACAGCGCCACCCAGGCCAGCAGTATCCGCGCCGAAGGGGACGCGCGGGCGTCCCTCAGCAGGACCACCACGCCCGCCAGCATGAAGGGGAGCATGTACACATGGAAGAAGCCGATACCCGGCGGAGACTGGAACCGCAACGGGTCCCCGGTAAAGAACAACCGCCTGGGATCGTAATGAGCGGGATACCGGCGCAACACCTTGATGATTTTGATCGCTGCCGGATCGTCCGCGTTCCAGGTCCGGGTGGCTTCCAGGCGCCTGCCGATCATGTCCGGGTATCGCCAGTGGGTCCAGGCCAGCGGAGCGAAGGCCGCGGCGCCGGCGGTGGCGAAAAGGGCGACGGCTGGCAGCCCCCGGCGCGATGCGAGCTGCCTGCGCCAGGCCCGCCAGGTGACGGCGACGACGAGTATCAGGAACAGAGGCAGGAACAGCCGGATAGCCGCGTAACCATAGCAGCACATTCCGCTGATCGCGCCGGGGGCTGCCAGCCGTCGCCCTTTTCGCCACCGCCGGCGCCGCGGCCTTCGCTCCGCTGGCCTGGACCCACTGGCGATACC
>JABRVU010000137.1:0-13663 GCA_039961895.1 Phycisphaerae bacterium
GCCGTCATCCCTTGTCGGCCGGACGATGGCGCGGCGATCGTGGCCGGGCGCCGTGTTGCCGGATGGTTTCCCGGTCGATGGTTTTCCCGGCGGCAGTGGCGGATGATGCCCCAGGCCCGGGCTCGCGCTTCAACATGGCCGCCGCGACCTCGGCCAAGGTCAGCCGGGCCAGGCTCTCCTCCACCCGGGCCCGGGCCGCCTTCCATAACACATGGACCGGGCAGCCGTTGCGATCCGAACACTCCGCCAGGCCCAGCAGGCAGTGCGAGGAACGCGGGCGTTTTTCGACGGCCTCGACGATCTCCATCACGCTGAGCCGCTCGGCGGGCCGGGCCAGCCGGAAGCCACCCCGATACCCGCGTTTGGCTGAAATCAGCCCGGCCTTGACCAGAGTGTAGAGAATGCGCGACAGGTACGGGCCGGCGACCCGAGTCCGGGCCGCGATGTCCCTGGCCAGCACCCATCGACCGGGCGCGGTGTGCAGACAACTTAAAGCCTGCAAGGCGTATCCCGCGGTGGCGGACAGTTCAAGCACGTGAGCACCGCCTTCATCATCGAACCGCAGCCTACTCTTTCATGATCTATGAGTCAAGAAAATTCTTGACGTTAAAATCATGAATAGTCAGAATGGCCGGGGCCAGCGGTTCCCCGTCCTGTTCCTTCGCCGGCGGGGGGGGCAAGCACCCGGCCCGTCGCGGGGACGACGTGACGTCCGGTGGACGGCATGATATACGGCGCATCGAAACGGCCGGCGGACGCGCGTGGAAGGGGCATCCGTCGCGGCCGCCATGCTCAGCACCCCAGGAGACGCACCATGAGGACGGCCTTCACGCTCACCGTCATCGTCTTTACGGTTGCCGCGACGCTTCGGGCCACCGAGTTCCACGTGGCCACCCACGGCAAGGACACCAACGCCGGCACCCTGGCCGAGCCGCTGCGGACGATTCAGCGCGCTGCCGATCTGGCTCAGCCGGGCGATGTCGTCACCGTGCATGAAGGCGTGTACCGGGAGCGCGTCAACCCGCCGCGCGGGGGCCTGTCCGACGCGAAACGCATCGTCTACCGGGCGGCGCCCGGTGAGCGCGTCGAAATCAAAGGATCGGAAGTCGTCAAGGGCTGGGTGAAGGTCACGAACGACACCTGGAAGACGACCGTGCCCAACGCGCTGTTCGGCGCGTTCAATCCCTACAGCGACGTCATCCGCGGCGACTGGTTCGATCCGCTGGGCCGCGAGCATCACACCGGCGCCGTGTATCTCAACGGCGAGTGGCTGATCGAGGCCGCCCGGCTGGAGGAGGTCCTGGCGCCCGCGGGAACCGTCCCGCCGTGGCTGGCCCGGCGCGGGCAGCAGTACCTGCTGAACGTGGCCTGGCTGAGGCCCGGCGCGGCGACCGGGCCGGACGGACGCATTCCCGCCGCGGGGGCGGCGGCGCGGGAAGGCCCTCGGAACGCGCCTTGCTCGGAGGGTGGCGAGTGCATCGGCTTCATCGAGCCCGGCCACTGGGTCCGCTATGAGCGAATCGACTTCGGCCCGCGCACGGAACGGATGGCGATTCGCGCCGCGTCCGCGACGGACGGCGGGATCATCGAGCTGCGCCGGGATTCACCCGACGGAGCGCTGCTGGGCACGTGTCCGGTCCCCAACACGGGCGGGTGGCAGTCGTGGGCGACGTTCGAGGCCGCCATCCGGCCGCTGAGCGGGGTCCAGACGCTCTGCCTGGTCTTTCGGGAGCAGCGTTCGGCCGGCCCCGGGGCCGGACTGTGGTTCGCCCGGGTCGAGCCGGAGCACACCACGATCTGGGCCCAGTTCAAGGGGGTCGATCCCAACGAGCAACAGGTGGAGATCAACGTGCGGCAGTCGGTGTTCTATCCCGACCGGCCCGGCAGAAACTACCTCACCGTGCGCGGCTTCATCATGCGCCATGCCGCCACCCCCTGGGCCCCGCCCACCGCCGAGCAGATCGGGCTGATCGGCACCCACTGGAGCAGAGGCTGGATCATCGAGCACAACGTGATCAGCCACTCGATCTGCTCCGGAATCGCCCTGGGCAAGCACGGCGACGAATGGGACAACACCTCGGCCAACACCGCCGAGGGCTACGTCAAGACCATCGAACGCGGGCTGAACAACGGCTGGAACCGGGAGACCATCGGCCACCACGTCGTCCGGCACAACACCGTGTCCCATTGCGAACAGGCCGGCATCGTCGGCAGTCTGGGGGCCGTATTCAGCGTGGTGAGCGGAAACGTCATCCATGACATCCACGTGCGGCCACTGTTTTCCGGCGCCGAGATGGCGGGCATCAAGTTCCACGCCGCCATCGACGTCGAGATCAGCCGCAATCACATTTCCCGGACCTGCCGGGGGCTCTGGCTGGACTGGATGGCCCAGGGCACGCGCGTGTCCGCCAATCTCTTCCACGACAACCGGGCCGAGGACCTCTTCGTCGAGGTCAATCACGGGCCGTTCCTGGTGGACAACAACGTCTTCCTCTCCTCCACGACCCTGCTGGACATGTCCGAGGGCGGGGCCTACGCGCACAACCTGATGGCGGGGCGCGTGCTGCCCCGGCCCGAGTTGAGCCGACGAACCCCGTATCACAAGCCGCATTCCACCGAGGTCGCGGGGCTCCGCAACATCGTGGGCGGCGATGACCGGTTCTACAACAACGTCTTCGTGGGGCCCGCCGGCCTGGCCGAATACGACGATGCCCGGATGCCGGTGTGGATGGACGGCAACGTGTTCCTCAAGGGCGCCCGGCCATCCGGGAAGGAGGCCGATCCGGTCGTCCGGGCGGAGTTCGACCCGGCCCTCAGGCTGGTCGAGAAGCCCGACGGCTTCTACCTCGAGATGACGCCCGGGAACACCCTGGCCGCGGGACGCGCGCGCAGGCTGGTCACCACCGACCTGCTGGGGAAGGCGGCGATTTCGAACCTGCCCTACGAGCGGCCGGACGGCTCGCCCGTTCGCGTGGACGCCGACTATCTCGGCGCGCCGCGGCCCGAATCAAATCCGGCGGCCGGACCGTTTGAAGCACTCGGCGGAAAAGCCGCGAGCATCAGTATCAAGGTCTGGTGAGCGAAGCCCCGGGGTGCCTGATGTGACAGCGCTGGTTTGCATCTGGAGCGACCGGCCCCTGTGCCGGTCGTGGGGTGGTTTCGGGCTTTCCACGGCCTGCACTCACGGCAGGCCGCTACGGGATTGCGCTGTCATCCGAAACGGCCGGCGCGGCCTGCCGCAAAGCGGGGGAAGATTCCGCCCCTGCACGCGGTCGCCGCTTCAGTTCGTCGGCCCGTTCATCCGATAATCAACGGAGCATCCTGCGGTTTTCGCAGACACCCAGAGGAGTCCGTCAGGCATGACCACCGCGGTCGCTCCCGCCCAGCAGCGCTCGTCACACGGTTCACCGCTCGCCGAGGCCGTCGTCCACCTGGCCCGCACCTTCGGGCGGGCCCCGCAGGCGGTCTGGATCTATGACCTGGCCGGTCAGTGCGTTTACCGCAACCCGGTCGCCCATCGCGTTCCGCCCGACGCCGGACGCGACAGCCTGGAGGACATCCTCGACGGGCAGAACCGCCCGATCGGGCGGCTCCGGGTTCGACTCGACCCCGACCTCCCATAAAAGTGCATCCTGAACCTTTTTGAAGGAGCGGCTTCCTGCCGGTCGGATTTCAGGGTTTGAAGACGCACGCTCTACCCGCCGGAGCGGTACACCGGGTTACGGGCAAGTAACGTACCCCCTGACTCGCGCCGATATGAGACGGGAGGCGGGGACGGCCGCGCCGGCCGGTGGGCATCGCTCTGCCGGTGCGGGGACGGTCCGGCACGGTCTTCGCTTGCCTGATGCCGTACGCTCGGGAGGGAGATACCCTGATGAAGATCCTGCTGGTGGATGACTCCAGGACGATCCGCAACATTCAGAAGATCGTGCTCGGCCAGCTCGGCCACAGCGACGTGGTCGAGGCGGCCGACGGCGTGGAAGCCCTGGCCCAGATCGCCGCTCAACGGCCCGACCTGGTGCTGATCGACTGGAACATGCCGAACATGGACGGCATCACCCTGGTCCGCAAGATTCGGGAGAGCGACAAGAAGCTGCCGCTGATCATGTGCACGACCGAGGCGGAAAAGAGCCGGGTCATCGAGGCCATCAAGGCGGGCGTCAACGGCTACCTGGTCAAGCCGTTCGCCAGCGAGACGCTGGCCGAAAAGATCAACGCGACGATGGCCAAAGTCTCCGCGGCCGGTGCCGTCTGACCCCGCGAGGACCCTCCGAATACACCCTTTCCGGTTCCCTTGGGGTGCCTGACGCAATAAGCGGGGGCGAGGAATGCAGCGGCCTGCCCCCGAGCAGGCCGTGGGAGGCCCCCAACCATTTCACGACCGGCACAGGGGCCGGTCGCTACGCTACGGAACCCGCGGCCCACGGATTCTGCGCGCACCCGTTCCATCTTTCCCGACTGCCTCCGTCCCAAGGTCCCGTTTCTAACGTCCCCACCTGAGCTTGGTGGTGAGGGTATGCCAGGCGGTCCGGGAGGGGTTGTGGACCAGCAGGAAATCGCGGACGTGCCGGCGGATGTGCAGTTCGTCGCCGGTCCGCAAGGGCGCGGAAAGCTGCCCGTCGATGGCCACCGTGGTCCCGGCGTTGACCTCCCGGGCGAGCACGCTGATCGTGGAACTGCCCGCCACCACCACCGGCCGATGCGTCAGCGAATGCGGCGTGAGCGGCGTCAGCACGATGGCGGACACCTCTGACTGGACGATCGGTCCGCCGGCGGACATGTTGTGGGCCGTCGAGCCGGTCGGGGTCGAGAGCACCAGCCCGTCGCCGGCCACGGTGGTGATCTCCTCTTCGTCCACGCGGATGGACAGCTCGATCATGCGGAAGGGCGGGCCCGCGTGCACCACGCAATCGTTGACCGCGGGGCTGTCCATGACCGTGCCCGCCGGCCCGCGAATGGCGGCGTGGATCATCATGCGCCGGCTGATCAGCGCGTCGTCGTGGAGGATGGCCTCGACGTGCCGGTTCACGTCCTCCAGGCCGAACTCGGCCAGGTACCCGAGCTTGCCGAAGTTGACGCCCACCACCGGAACCTCGCGCGGGCCCAGGCCCCGGGCGACGGCCAGGATGCTTCCGTCGCCCCCCAGCACGACCACGCGGTCGGGCTCTCCGGCCAGCAGCCCGGGCGCGTCCGCGATCACGCCGGTGGCGGTCACCTCGGCGTGGCGGGCGAAACACTCCTCCAGCGAGGCCAGCGTGGCCTGGGCCTCGTGCTTGGCCGGGTTGCGAACGATGACCACCCGTTTTCGGCTCATGGAGGGTTCCGTTCATCGGCGGCGAGGCGGCGTTTCCGCCGGGCCGCCCGCCGGAAGGCGTCTTCCCTGGGCTGGATGCAGTATACGACGCGCAGGCAGATGATGGCCAGAGCGATCAGGGCGGCCAGGCCGGTGAGAAAGGCGGCGGCGGCGGCCAGGATCGAGCGGTTCCGCAGGGCGCTGAACATCAGAAACACGGCGACGACCAGCAACGCCGCCGCGCTGAGGCATCGGACGACGGTGAACACCGGCAGCGGCAACAGCGGCCGACCGCCGGGCCGCAGCAGGCACGCCGGGCAACGGACCAGTCCGTCGAGGCCGACGGAGACTTCGCCGAATCGCCGGCAGACGCAGCAGCGGCCGATCGGGCGGCCTTTCTCGACCAGCCTGGCCGTCCGCATCAGGCAGCGATAGGCCCGGACCACGGCGATGAAACGGCCGCGGGAGGTTTCATCCTGACCTTGCTTGTCCGGGTGGAACCGCTGGGCCAACCGGCGATAGGCCCGCTTGATTTCGGCCACCGTGGCCGACTCCGGCAGTTCCAGCAACCGCAGACATTCGCTCGGGTCGAGATCGGCCGGCGCCTCCTGGTCCATGACCAACCCGCCCTCGTCTCCACGCGCCCGACACGCACCGCCGCTGAACCCGGAGCCTGAACCCTCTACGGGGCTCCCAACTCGCGCTGCACCGTCCGGTCGTAGAAAAGCTCGGCGACCTTGGCGGCCAGAGCGGAGGCGAGCCTTTCATGGGCTTCCTGAGTGCTCTTCACGCCGCGCAGCTCGTGGGGGGGCAGTTCGGCCTCGACCAGCCGGCCCTCGCGCTCGGTCAGTTCGGGCGGCCAGAGGCGCACCTGCCTGGGCTCCTCGGCCCGGGCGTTGATGACCCGGACGGTCACCGCGAACCGGCCGGCCGTCGAACTCATCTCCAGCTCATCCTCGAGCGTGAATGCCTGGGTGCACAGCAGCAGCACGGTGTCAGCCTCGGCCAGACGCCCGATCTCGCGGGCCCCACGCTGATCGAAACGGGGCTCGGCCTGTCGCAGCCGGATGATCTCTTCGTTGGTCGTCACCTTGTCGGCCAGATTGTGGGCCTTGAGTTCGCGGGCCAGGGCATCGACCAGGGCATAACGGGCCGCCGGCGGCTGGATGAGGCCCTGGTCGTCGTCCACCAGCACCAGCACCGAGCCGGGCGGGAGCCTGTATTCGGCCTTGACCTTCTGCTCATCCGCGCCGCCCACGAAGTAGAGAATCGCCCCCAACTGCTTGCAGCCGCCCGAAAGCAACAAGGCCGCTCCCGCCGCGCCCGCCAGCCATCCGCCCTTCCAACCGCGCATAGACGCCTTCCCGATCCGGATGTTCCTCGCCGTCGGTCAGTTGACCTCGCGGCTCCACTCGTGGAACCGTTTGCCGACCTCGGCGGTGAAGGCCTCGTAGGTCGCCTGCCGCACCGCCGCCGCGGTGGTGTTGTGAAGCCCGATGGGTTCGTTCTCCGGCACGGTCACCTTGGCCTCGCTCAGCTTGGTCTCCACCGGCTCGCCGGGCCGGCTCAGGTCGTACACGTGGATCGAAGCCCCGGCCCGCCCGCGATAGTAATGCGCCATCTCCGGGTCGCGCGTCGAGAACTGATACAGCGAGAGGTGGATGACCGCGTCGGCCTGGAAGTGCCGGCCCAGCTCGACGGGGTCCACTTCCGCCACCCGCTGCTGCTCGAGGTAGCGTTCGACCTGGACGGGATCGACCACCACGACGTTCTTGACGTGCTTTTCGAGGTAGGCGGCCAGCCAGCCGGACACGTCCAGCCGCAGCTTGGTGTACTCCCAGAGGATGTCGCGTTCCGCCCAGACGTAGATCAGCACCTTCTTGCCGGGCAGATCCTTATATTCGGGGGCGACCTTCTCTTCGGTGGGGGCCACCAGAAGGGTCGCGGCCTTGATGAGGTTGCAGCCGGCCAGGCCCGTTCCAACCGAGGCCGCGAACAGCGCCGCCAGGCCCCCGCGTGTCCATCGCCCAACCCTGCCGGCGTGTCGTCTCATAAGGCCGCTCCTGCCTGCCATTCCGCTTGTCATCCGCCGTTCATCCCCGCCGGCTCGACAGGACCTGGACGATCTTCAGGCCCCAGGCCACCAGGAACGCCAGCGTGGCCAGCCAGATCAGCCGGGTGGGATTGATCCGATACCAGTTGAGCGTCACGCGCCGGCCGGTCGCCGTGGCCAGCAGGGCCAGGACGGCGGTCGTTGCGGTCGCCAGGGCCAATGCGAAGCCGGCCGGCTGGGCCCGCATCGCCGCGAACCATCGCCCCCGGACGGCCAGTGAAAACGCCGTTGTCATCCCGCAGGTCGGACAGGGCAGCCCGCTCATGACCGCAAAGCCGCAGGGGGGCAGTCCGAGCTGACGATGCGTGCCGATGCCGCTGGCGTCGGGCGTCAGCCTGGCCGCGACCACCAGCACGGCCACCGCCGCCGCCGCGACTCCGGCCGCATAGACGCGGCCCGTCAGACCCTCCAGGGCCACCGTGACGATACGCGGCCCCAGCGGGTGAGGAACGCGGCCGGCGGTCGGGACCGGCCCGGAAGCCCGGCCCGGACTGACAGGGGCATCCAGCGGCGAGAAGGGGGCGTCGAGGCTCATGCGGCACGTGACTTCAATGGCGGGTTCCATCCGAAATCCGGCGGCCTGGTCTGCTCGTCAGGCTTCAAGATTACCCACCGTCGCCGCGCGCGTCAATCGCCTCCAACACCGGAACGACCGCCCAAGGACCGCGCGGTTTCGATCGTCTTGGCCAAAGCTTCGAGCCCGTCCCCAGACCCGCGTGGGACCGGCTTCCAGCCGGTCGATGGTCGGGGGCAGGGCAGGGGGGCTCAAGACCGGCCGGCACGGGTCCGTTCACCAGAACAGGGCATACAGACTCAACGTGGCCAGCACCACCAGGCCGCCCCACACCTTCACGTCGGGCTTGGAGTCCAGATTCATCTTCGGGTTGACCGGCAGATCGACCGGCCTGGGCATCGGCAGCGCCAGCCGCATCACGGTCAACACCGCCAGCACCACGAAGAAACAGACCGCCATCCGGTTCAGGAAGGCCATCTTTGCCATCGCCGCGGCGAGCGTAGACTTGCCGAAGACGGGGATCTCCTTGGCCCACTTCAGGAGGCCGTAGAGGACCGGATTGAGCAGCAAGCCGACCGTCCCGCAGGAACGCGGGGCCTTGTGCACCAGCACGCCGAACAGAAAGATGGCCAGGATGCCCGGCGAGATGAACCCCTGGAACTCCTGGATGTAGGTGAAGATGCCGCGGAAATCGGGGCTGTCCAAGGCGGGCGCGATGGCCACCGCGATGAGCACGAAGACCACCACGCAGACCCGCCCGACGGTCACGAGCTGGAAGGGCGTGGCGTTCTTCTTGAGCTTGCGGAAGACGTCCATCGCGAAGATGGTGGACGACGAGTTGAGCATCGAGGCCAGCGAGCTGACCACCGCGCCGAAAATGGCGGCCAGCACGAAGCCCTTGAGCCCGTTGCCCGGCGGCAGGAGCCGGCGGATCAGCGTCGGAAAGGCGGCGTCGTAGTCGTAGCCGACCAGTTGGGTGGCCACCGCGATCCGTTTTTCGGCGGCCTTCTTGACCAGGGTCTGGTTGGCGGCGGCCAGGTCGGCCACGGTGGGAACCAGCATCTCTTCGACGCTCGCCTCCACCACTCCGCCGTTGTGCGTGAAGATGTCCCGGGCCAGCGGTGGATTGAGCCGAGCGAATTGAGCGGTGAACGGAAAGACCTTCCGCGGGCGGGCCTCGAAGTCCCGCAGGATCGGTTCGTTCTTGCGCCGGCCCTCCTCCTGAAGGTCGCGGTGATAGAGGTTGTACGCCAGGATGCCGGGAATCACCACCACGAAGGGAATCAGCAGCTTCAGGAAGGCGGCGAACATGATGCCGCGCTGGCCCTCGGCCAGGGACTTCGAGCCCAGCGTGCGCTGCGTGATGTACTGGTTGAGACCCCAGTAGAAGAAGTTGGGAATCCACAACCCCACCACCAGCGCGGTCCAGGGTATTTCGGCGTCGAAGGCGGGTCGGACCATGTGCAGCTTGCCGGTGGCCCAGTCGCCGGCGTTGAGCAGCCTGAGCCGCTCGAAGGCCCCGGCGGCCGCCAGTTTCTCGGGCCCGACGCTTTCGCTGGCGGTGGCGGCCAGCGCCGCCGGGTCCGCCCCGCCCAGGGTCTTCACCGCCAGGAAGGCGATCACCGCCCCGCCGAGGATCAGGGCCGAGCCCTGGATCAGGTCCGCCCAGGCGCAGGCCTTCAGCCCGCCCGCGAACACGTACACCGCCGCCAGCGTTCCGATGATCCAGCAGCCCACCGTGATATTGCCCAGGTCGAGGCCCATGAGGTTCTGGCCCTGGAAGTTGACGGTGATGACCTTGGCGCCGGAATAAATGACCGAGGCGGTGGGCACGCCCACCAGGATCACCAGGGTGCAGACGGCCATCACCGTGCGGGCGAACGTGTTGTAACGGTATTCGAGGAACTCGGGGATGGTGTAGATGCCGCTCTTGAGGAACTTGGGCAGGAACAGGAAGGCGACCACCACCAGGGTGATGGCCGCCATCCATTCATAGCTGGCGATGGCCATGCCCAGCCAGTCGGCGGCCTTGCCGCTCATGCCCACGAACTGCTCGGTGGAGATGTTGGCCGCGATCAGCGAAAAGCCCACCAGCCACCAGGTCAACCCCCGCCCGGCCAGGAAATAGTTCTGGGCGCCCTGCTCGCCGTGGGTCTGCTCGCCGCGGCTTTTCCACAACCCGATGGCGATGACCGCGACCACAAAGGCCACGAACACGAGAATGTCGATCCAACCCATGACGTGCGTCTCCGGAGGAGGGTCGAGGAATGCGGCACCCTCGACCGGCCCGGGCGGGTCGGGAGGCCCCGAGCCCGCGCGGCCGGCGCCTCGGGCCGCGAAACCGCCCGGCTACTTCACCGAGAACCGGTATATCGTGGTCTGCTGATAAGTCTCCCCCGGCCGAAGTACCGTCGAGGGGAAGTGGGGTTTATTGGGCGAGTCCGGGAAGTGCTCGGCCTCCAGGCAGAAACCATAGCGGAATTTGTAGGCCTTGCCGCCCTTGCCCACGTTGGAGCCGTCCAGGAAGTTGCCGGAGTAGAACTGCACGCCCGGCTCGGTCGAGTACATCTCCATGACCCGCCCGCTGGCCGGTTCGTGCACGCGGGCCGCCAGCGACAGCTCGCCGGGCCGCTGCTTGTTGAGCACCCAGCAGTGGTCCCACCCGTTTCCGAACTTGACCTGCTCGTGGTCGGCGTTGATGCCGTGGCCGATGGCCTTGGGCCGCGTGAAATCGAAGGGCGTGCCCTTGACCGGGGCGATCTGGCCGGTGGGAATGAGCGTCTTGTCCACCGGCAGGTAATGATCGGCGTTGAGCATCATCACGTGGCCGAGCACGTCGCCGTTGCCCGCCCCGGCCAGATTGAAGTAGCTGTGGTTGGTGAGGTTCACCACCGTGGGCTTGTCGGTCGTGGCCTGATACCTGATCTCGAGGGCGTTGTCGTTGGTCAGCGTGTACCAGACCGTGGTGTCGAGGTTGCCGGGATAGCCCTCCTCGCCGTCCCTGCTGCGGTAGGTGAGCTTGAGCCCGACGCCTTCGGCCCGGCCGCTGAAACTCCCGTCGGAGCCGCCGGCGCTGACCGTGGCGTCGCCGCGGCGGACGGTGGTTTCGGCCCGCCAGAGCACCTTGTCGAAGCCGACCTTCCCGCCGTGCAGGGCGTTGCCCATGTTGTTGGCCAGCAGGGTGTATTCCCGTCCGTCCAGCGTGAACTTGCCTTTGGCGATGCGGTTCCCGTAGCGCCCGACCAGCGAACCGAAGTAGGGCGAGCCCTTGATGTAATCGGCCAGGTTGTCATAGCCCAGGGCCACGTCGTCGAACCGGCCCTCGCGGTCGGGGACCCGGATCGAGGTGACGATTCCGCCGTAATTGGTGATCTGCACGCTCATGCCGTTGGCGTTGGTCAGGGTGTACAGGTCGGCGGTCTGCCCGTCGGGCGTCCGGCCGAACGGTTTCTTCTCGATGCTCATGGCTCCTCCGATCGACCGGGACTGATACGTCGAATGGGACTGCGAACAGGCGCTCAGCCCCAGCACGCACCCGCCCAAAACCGACGCCCATCCCACGCGAACCGACGCGCGCTTCATGTTGAATTCCTTTCCTGGTTGACGCCTCTGCGACCTGACCGGACTGGCACCGCGCCGATGCCGCCGGGCATTCTATCGCGGGGATGACCGGACCGGAAGGATTCCAGGACGCGGATTCGCGGGCTGGGCTCGTCCGATCCCGCGAGACGCCGGGCCCGTGCCTCCCGGCCGTGAAACGGCAGGGCACCCGTCAAGACGAACGAACCGACATCAAAGATCCGCCGCGGTACTCACTGCGGAGGAAACACCTCGACGTCCCGGCGGCGGCTTTCCGGCTCGACGCGCAGCATTTCGAGCTTCCCGCCGCGCAGCCTTCCCTCGACCGTGGTCTGAAACGGAGCGTGGAGTTTGAAGTCCACGTCCCACTCTTTCGGCCAGGCGGGCAGGAGGAAGATCTTCCGCCCTTCGGTCTGCATGAGCATGGCCTGGACGGCCTTCATCAGCACGCTGCCGTGGTCCTGGTCGGGCGTCCAGTCGTAGTTCGGCCCCCAGAAGGCGGGAAAACGCTCCTGGGGATCATGGCTTCGGGCCCGCTGAACGACGTAGTCCCGGGCCTGGGCGGCCAGGCCCAGGTAAGCCATGAAGATATCGTCCTGGCGCCAGCCGGTGGGGCCTTTGTCCGTCCTGCGGCCAAGCGTCCGGCGGCCAAGCTCGGCGTTGTCCTTCTCGAACGAGACCAGCCGGAAGGGGAAGACCGCGTAGAGCTCGGGGTTCTCGATGTTGCCCTTGCGGGCGAACCGCTCGGCGGGGGCCAGAAGTGTTTCTCCGTCCACCACTCGGGTAGGCAGTGGCGGGAGTTTGGCCCTCAGTTGCGCGACGAAGGCTCGATCCGGCCCGCTGAGTGCGTCTTCGGGCAGGTCGAGCAGGCGGTTGCAGACCGAATGCAGGCCGGCCAGCTCGGGCATGGGGTTGGTGCAGTCCCACCAGGTTTCCAGAGCCTGGGCCGGGTGCATGACCAGCTTGCCGTCGGGGCCGGTCCTGTAGAAGTTGTCGAAGAACCGCAGGATCGGCCGGGCCGTGCGCAGGAGCGTGTCGGCCAGGAACGCGCGGTCCTGGGTGTGGTCGTAGTAGTCCTGCATCAGGCCGACCAGCTCGAGCCCGCCGACCCATTCGTACTTGTGCCAGGCATCGGCTTGCAGCTTGTCGGTCCGCTCGGCGGCGGAGGTCCGCCAGCCGTAGGTCACCGAGAAGACCGCTCCCCAGGGATAGATGCACTCGGGGAAGTACGCCCCCTCGATCCCGAAATAGCGGCGGGTGCGGTATTCGCAGACCGCCAGCACCTCGCCGGCGTACATGCGGAACAGCGGGCGCATCATCTCGAAGTCGCCGGCGGCGCACATGCTCTCGTACGGCAGACGGGTGTTCTGCCACCAGTAGCCGGGGCCCCACCTGCGGTAGTCGGCGTCGCCGGGCTTGCCTGCGTGCGCGACGGTGAAGATCGACCCGTTGAACTTGATCGGGTAGGCCCCCCGCCCGGCGCAGGCGGTGATGAACCGCTGGAGGGCGTAGCCCCGGGCCACGTCACGGCCGGGGGCGTCGTCGCCGGCACCGCCGGCGTCACGGATGTCGATGCGGCTGCGGGCCCAGAAATCCGCCCACCAGGCGCGATGAGCCGCCAGCCGGGAGGCGAGGGGGATCGACTCCACTTCCTTCACGATCCGATCCAGCGACGTCCGCCACTCTTCGGCGGTGGCCGGCTGTCGGGTGAGGACGTAGACGCTGAACCGGTGCCGCCGTCCGGCGGGGCTCTCGAGCCGCTGATCGTCGATCCGCCGGCCGTTTTCCGCGCGGATGAGGGCCCCGAAGACCCGATGCAGCAGCGGATCCTTCCACGGGGCCTCCAGCAGATCCTGGTGACGCATGGTCAGCTCCGGGCCGACCGACTTCCCGTTGCGGTGGTACCAGCCGATGGCGTCCGTTTCGCCGGTCAGCACGGTGTCGGGCTCGACCACCGTCTTGCGGGTGATGACGGGCGGATCGGAGCGGTCCAGCAGGACGTCGCTGACCTCGAGAGAGGGCAGGGTGGTCGGCGTCTTCCGCCACAGCTCGAACGACGCGGCCGCTTCCGACGGCGCGGGCGACTCGACTTCGACGTGGACGACGGGGTGGTTGGCGTCTACCCACAGGCGCAGGACCGTTTTGTCGTTCGGCGCCCGCGCCG
>JABRVU010000138.1:0-18076 GCA_039961895.1 Phycisphaerae bacterium
AGCCGGGCCGCCGCCACTGAGGGGGCCGGCGAAGCGGGTGCGACCGTTGGTGCGACTGCGGGCGCGGGGCCTCGGGCCGGGCGAGTTGAGGCCGGCGGCGTCGGTTTCGCGCCCGGCCCGAGGCCCCGCGCCCGCAGTCGCACCAACGGTCGCACCCGCTTCGCCGGCCCCCTCAGTGGCGGCGGCCCGGCTGGCCCCGGCCGGCCCGCAGAACGTTCCCGTGGCCGCCAAACTCCAGGGGCCGCGGATCGTCGGCTTTGCCAAGCCCGATCCGATCGTGCGTCCCACGCCGCGTCCCCCGCGCTCCGGCCCGGGCGGCGCGGGACTGAGCGACCTGTCCAGGGCGCCGCTTTCACCGCTGGGACCCGGCACCCGACGCGGCGGACGGGCTCGAACCAAGGAAGAGGAGGAGATCGAACTCCGGAAGGCCCGCCAGCGGGCCAATCCGCGCCGGTCGGACAGCTCGCTGGGCGAAGTCGTCGAGCGGCTCAAGGAGTGGAACGACAAGGACCTGGCCGAACGCGAGGAGCGCTTGCAGGCCGCCAGCGGGCGCGGCATTCACGCCCGCCGGGCCCGTGAGACCAGCCGGGCCGAGGGCGGCCACGCCATCATCGCCCCGCGCAAGACCAGGGCCACCGTCACCGAACCGGTCATCGTTCACGAACTTACCGCCGCCACCGGCATCGGCATCAACCAGCTCTTCCATCGCTTCAAGAACGAACACAACATGATGATCAACCGCAACACCGTCCTGCCGACCGAGCTGGCCCAGATGGTCATGCTCGACCTGGGCGTGGAGTTGACGGTGGTCAAGCCCAAGACGGAGCTGGACAAACTCGTGGAAGAGTTCGCGAATCGACCGCGTAAGAACCTTCAGAAGCGTCCGCCGGTGGTGACCATCCTGGGCCACGTGGACCACGGCAAGACCAGCCTGCTGGACGCGATCCGCAAGACGTCGGTGGCGGCCGGCGAGGCCGGCGGCATCACCCAGCACATCGGCGCGTACCGGGTGGACCGCGACGGGCTGTCGGTGACCTTCCTGGACACGCCGGGCCACGAGGCCTTCACGGCCATGCGGGCCCGCGGGGCCAACATGACCGACGTGGTGGTGCTGGTGGTGGCCGCCGACGACGGGCTCATGCCCCAGACCATCGAGGCCATCAACCACGCCAAGGCCGCCAAGGTGACCATCGTGGTGGCCCTCAACAAGATCGACCTGCCCGGGGTGGACATCAATAAGATCTACGGGCAGCTCTCGGAGGTCGGCCTGACGCCGGCGGAGTGGGGCGGCGAGACCGACGTGATCAAGACCTCGGCGACGACCGGGCAGGGCGTCGAGGATCTCATCGCCCACCTCTCCACGCTGTCGGACCTGCTGGACCTCAAGGCCGACCCGACGGTGCCGGCGACCGGCACGGTGATCGAGGCCCAGATGCAGACCGGGGCGGGGGCGGTGGCCCGGGTGCTGGTGCGCGAGGGGACGCTCAAGGTGGGCGATTTCATGCTGGCCGGTCCGGCCGCCGGCCGGGTGCGCATGCTCACCGACGACAAGGGCCGCCGCATCCAGCAGGCCGCTCCCGGCACGCCCGTGCAGGTCGGGGGGCTCGACGAGGTGCCCAACGCCGGCGACAACTTCTATTGCGTCGAATCGCTCCAGCGGGCCAAGACCATCGCCGAGGAGACCCGCAACCTCCGCCGCCAGGAGTCGCTGGTCAAACTCGCCAAACCCAAGACGCTCGACGACCTCTTCAAGCAGCGCGAGGCGGGCAAGATCCCCGAGCTGAACCTGATCCTGCGGGCCGACGTGCAGGGCTCGGTGGACGCTCTGCTCAAGAGCCTGGGCGACATTCCCGGCAACCAGGTCAAGCTCAACGTGCTGCACACCGGCATCGGCAGCGTGACCGAAAGCGACGTGGTGCTGGCCCAGGCCAGCAAGGCGCTGATCGTGGGGTTCAACGTGGCCGCCGAACCGGGGGCCCAGCGGTTGGCCGACCAGGAGGGCGTCGAGGTCCGCCTGTACCGCATCATCTACGAGCTGATCGACGACATCCGCCGGTCGCTGGAGGGGCTCCTGCCGCGCGAGCAGAACGAGGAGAACCGCGGCAAGGCCGTGGTCCGCGAGATCTTCCACGTGTCGCGCGTAGGGACGGTGGCCGGCTGCATGGTCACCGACGGCGTCATCAGCCGGTCGAACTTCGTGCGCGTGATCCGCGACGGGCAGATCATCGTGCCCACCGCCGACGACGTGAAGCGCAAGCAGCGCCGCCCGCTGGCCTCGCTGCGGCGGTTCAAGGACGACGTCAAGGAGGTCCGGGCGGGGCTGGAATGCGGCCTGCGCATCGAGGGCTTCGACGACGTGAAGCCCGGCGACGTGATCGAGGCCTACGAGGTGGTGGAGACGGCCCGAAAACTGTAATGGCGGACCGCGGACGGGTGCGGGCCGGCCGTGGCGGGCCGTCGGCCCGACGTCCGCAATCAGGAGGCATGGGTGGTCATCGGAGCGTTGACCCTCCGGCTGGCGGTGTTCGGCTCGACCTCGCTGAAGGACAAGCGGCGCGTGGTCAAGAGCCTCAAGGATCGTCTGTCGGCCCGGTTCAACGCCTCGGTGGCCGAGGTCGGGGACCTGGATCACCGCCAGCGGGCCGAGATCGGGGTGGCCGTCGTGGCCAATGAGAGCGGCTTCGTCCAGAGCAGCCTGGACAAGATCGTGGATTACGTGCGGATGGACCCGGCCGCGGCGCTGGTGGACTATCACATCGAGGTGATCTGAGGCCATGAAGGGTTCAGGGTTCAGGGTTCAGGGTTCGGAAAAGAGACGGGCAGACCTGGGGACGATGGGCCCTTGGGACCGTGGGAATCGTCGCCGGCGCGCCCGCTCCGCGTCCCTGGGCCCCACGTCCCCCGGCCCCGGGGTCCTGAGCGTGCATCTGGCAACCCGCGGGGGACCGGCTTCCAGCCGGTCGGTTTTCGGGGTTTGGGGACGCACTCGGCCGTTCCGCCGTGTCCGGTTCAATCCGCCATTCGCCATCCGCCATCCGCGATCGGCCTTCCCGCCGCCGGCCGGGAGGGGCGCATGAAGTCTTTCCGCCCCGAGCGCGTGGCCCAGGTGATCCGGGAAGTGGTCAGTGAGGCCATCGCCAACAAGCTCAACGACCCGCGGATCGAGCCGCTGTCCAGCGTGACCCGCGTGGAGGTCAGCGCCGACCTCGAGCACGCCAAGGTCTGGGTCAGCGTGATGGGCGAAGCCTCGGCGGGTCGGCGGACGCTGGCGGGGCTCAAGGCGGCGGCCGGCTACGTGCAGCGGCTCACCGCCGCGGAACTGTCTCTGCGGACGACCCCGCACCTGACCTTTCACCTGGACGAATCGCTCAAGAAAGCCGCCCAGACCATCCGTCTGATCGACGAGAGCATGGCTGAAATCCGGCAGCGGGAGGCTGCCGCCGGCGCTCCAGCCGACCAGCCCGACGACCCGGCTTGCGGAGACCGCGCATGAAGCACGGCAGCGAGTATGCCAAGCAGATCAGGCGGCTCTGGCGGCAGATGCTCCGCCAATTCGGCAAACCGCGGGTTCCCGAGCCCACCGATCCGATCGAGCAGTTGATCCTGGGCATCCTGGGCGCGTGCACCAGCGACCACAAGGCGGCGGCGGTGTATCGCCGGCTGCGCGAGCACACCGTGGACCTGAACGAGCTGCGGGTGACGCCGGCGATGGAGCTGGCCGAACTGATCGGGCCGGGCCTGCCGCTGGCCCGCGAGAAGGCCCGGCGCATCGTCGATGCCCTCAATGCCATCCGCCGGCGGCAGGACAAGCTCGATCTCTCGTTCCTTCAGCAGCGCGGGCGGCGCGAGGCCCGCGAGTATCTCGAATCGCTCGAGGGGGTGGACAAATCGGCGGCGGCCTCGGTCGTGCTGTTCAGCCTGGGCGGTCACGCCATCCCGGTGGACGATCTGATCCTATACGTGTTGCGGCAGGAAGGAGCGGTCGATCCGGGGGCGGACATCGCCGAGGTGCAGGGCTTCCTGGAGCGGACCATACCCGCGGCGGAGGCCGCGGAGTTTTCGATCCTTCTGAGCCGCTATGCGGCCGGCAAGGTGCGCGTGCCCGTGGAGCGGCTGCGGTCGTTGCTCCATCCGCCCCCGCCCCCGGCGCCGGTGACGGAGAAACCCGTCGCGCCCAAGAACGGAAAACCCGAGTCCGCCCGGGACGGCCGGCAGGACAAGGAAAAAGACGCCGCCGTTCGCCATGAAAGAGCCGAACGGCCGGGCAAGCCCGACGGCGCGGGCCGGCCGGGCAAGGCCTCGGCGGCCCAACCCGCGCCCGCCGCCAAGCAGGCCGCGGCCCATGCCCGAGCCAGGAAAAAGTGACCTGCGCGCCAGGTCCGCCCGGTGACGGCCGCATCAGGCCGCCGCGGGCCGGACGGACCGGCTTCAAAGAGAGGAGATCGCCGCGTTGAGCGAACAGAAAACGTTGAAGGTGGGGATTCCCAAGGGCAGCCTGTCCGATTCGACGGTGGACCTCTTCAGCCGAGCCGGCTTCAACCTGAGCATCTCCTCGCGCGGATACTACCCGTCGATCGACGACCCGGAACTCCGCTGCATCATGTTCCGGGCCCAGGAGATGAGCCGCTACGTGGCGGATGGCGTGCTGGACGTGGGGCTTACCGGTCACGACTGGATCCGCGAGAACGGCAGCGACGTGCACGAGGTCTGCGAGCTGGTCTACTCGAAGGCCACCACCCGCCCGGCCCGGTGGGTGCTGGCGGTGCCCAACGAGTCCAGGGTCCAGCGCCCGGAGGACCTCCACGGCGGCATCATCGCCACCGAGCTGGTCAACGTCACCGGGCAGTATTTCAAGGCCAGGGGCATCGACGTGCGCGTCGAGTTCTCCTGGGGGGCCACCGAGGTCAAGGCCCGCCTGCTGGACGGCATCGTCGAGCTGACCGAGACCGGTTCGTCGCTGCGCGAGAACAATCTGCGGATCGTCGATGAGATACTCTCCTCGACCACCCGTCTGATCGCCAACCACGCGGCCTACGCCGACCCGTGGAAGCGCGAGAAGATCGACTCGCTGGCCCTGCTGCTGCGCGGAGCGATCGAGGCCCGGGCCAAGGTGGGGCTCAAGCTCAACGTGGCCCGGACGGACCTGGACAAGGTCGTGGCCCTGCTGCCGGCCGAACGCTCGCCGACCATTTCCTCGCTGGCCGACGAGAGGTTCGTCGCCGTCGAGGTGATCCTGGAGACGGCGGTGGAACGCCAGATCGTGCCGCGGCTTCAGAAGGCCGGGGCCTCCGGCATCATCGTCTATCCGCTGAACAAGGTCATTCCCTGAGGCCGGCGGCGCCATGGCGGCGCTTGGTTGCGAGCGGGGCTCGTGGCCGGAGGGCGGATTTCGGTTGGCGGGTGGAAGCTGGAACTCGTCCGCGCCACCGGCGCCCATCCTTGTCGTGTGCGTACCATGAGGGGTTCATCATGTGTTTCATGATCCGAGCCGCGGCGCGCAAGCCGGCGGAAACTGAAAGGCGGCATGGCGGGGTCATCGGCCGGTGCTGCACGCTCCTGGCGGCCTTCCTGCTGTTGGCCGGTAGCGGATGCGGCGATGCCGTTCGCTCCGACTCGGCCGCGACGCGGCCGGCGGGTTCAAGCGCCGTGGCCCCGGGTGCGGGCGAGGAGTGGGGGCCGCTGGAAAAGCCGGCCGGCTTTGATCCGAAGCGGGCGGCGCTGACCTTGTCGCAGGTTCCCGACGACCCGCCGGCGCCGGGCAAGGTCGACGCGGCCGCCGCCGCCGAACTGCCCCGCCAGGCCCTTCAGCATCTGGCGGAAGCCCGCCGACTCTTCGCCGAACAGCGTTACAGCGAGACCATGCAGCAGCTCGAGCGGGCCTTGCGCTACAACATGGAGTGCCAGGAGGCGCATCGGCTGATGGCCCTGGCCGGCCTGCTCTCCGGGAACATGGATCGGGCGGGGGGATCGGCCGAGAAGGCCCTGGCGTTGGCCCCCGACGATCTGGCCGCCCGCTACGTGCGGGGGCGTGTGGCCGACAAATCCGGCCGCCCGGCCGACGCCATCCGCGAATACCGCTCGGCCCTCAAGTCCCGGCCGGCGGGCTCGGACGAGTCTTACCGGCTGCTGGTGAACTTCTTCCTGGGCAGCCTGTTGTTCGACGAAGGCTACTACCAGGCGGCCATCGAGCAGTTGACGGCCTTCGAGGGCGGCGTGCGGGCCTTGAGCGAGAAAGTGGCCGACAACCCCGAGCTGGCCAGCATCGCCCGCGTGCATCGCGGAGCGGCGGCGATCAAGGTGGCCCGCGCCCAGGGATACCTGGGGAACTACGCGGCGGCCGCGGAGTCGCTGCGCGTGGCGGTGGTGCAATCGCCCAAGGATACGGCTCTGCGCGGCGAATACGTGCGCATGTTGGGCCGGGCCGGGCGCAGTGGCGAGGCCGCGGCCGAGGCCGAACGGCTGGTCGCCGACACCAACGGCGGCAAGGACGCGGTCGAGCTGCTGTTGGCCGTTCACCGGCGGGCCGGCCACCCGGAGCGGGCCCTGCCGGCCATCCAGAAAATCGCCGCCGCCCAGCCCGACAACGTCGAGCTGTGGAAGCTCTACGTGGACGCGCTGGCCGCGGCGCGGAAGTTCGACGAGGCGGTCGCGGCGCTCAACGAACTGGTGTCCCGCCATCCCGGCGCGACCGACAGCCGCTGGCGGCTGGTGCAGATGACCCGTGAGCGCGGCGAGTGGCCGGCCTGGTTGACCGCGCTGGCTCAGCATCTGTGCGCCGCCCCGGCGGAAGCGGACAAGGTCCGGCAGGAGCTGTCTCGGGTTCCCGAGGGCACGGCCCGGGGGATGCTTGCCGAAGCCTCCAGGCCGGCGGGGCGCAGGCTCCTGCCCGCGGAACCCGCGGACGCGCGGGCGGCCGCCGCGCTGGATTGCCTGCTGGCCTGGCTGGCCGCTCAGGTCGGCGAATCGGCCTCGGCCGCGGACTTCCTGCGATCAGCGGGCCGGCGCGCGCCGGGCTTTCTGCCGGTGACGACGGCACGGGTCGAGTCGCTGGTCCGCCAATGCCGTTGGCAAGAGGCCCTCGATGCCGCCGGGCCCGATGCCGACCGCAAAGAAACGTCCGCGGGCCTTGAACGGGCCCTGGCCGAAGCCTGCGACGGTCTGGACCGCCTTCCGCAGGCCGCCGAGCACTACCGCAAGGCGCTCGAACTGGACAAGACCGACGTCGATTCGATGCTGCGGCTCGGGCGGCTGCATGAACGGGCCGGGCAATCGCGCGAGGCGGAACGGCAATATCAGGCCGCCGTCGCCGCGGCCGAAAACGACATGCGGGCCCGCGAAGCGCTGACCCGCTTTTACATCCGCGAGGGCGAGAGGAACAAGGCCGTCCAGGCCGCCGCCGAAATGCAGCGCCTGGCCCCGCAGGACCCGGCGTCGCTGCGGGTCCACGCGCTGATGAGTCAGCTGCTGCAAGCCGACTCCGACCCGCAGGCTTACGTGGAGGCAATCGGCAAGGCGGTGGCCGGCGATCCCGACGACGTTCAATCGCGGCAGGACCTGATCGATGGGCTGCTGCTGGTCCGCGATTACACCGCCGCTCATGAGCAGGCCGTCGAGCTGTGCCACCGGCAGCCTTGTTCGGCGGAGAACCGCGACCTGCTGGCCCGAACGCTCATGGGGCTGCTCGATTTCGCGGGCGCGGTGCGCGAGCTTCAGGCCGCAACCGCGATCTTCCCGCATCGCGAGGTGCTGCTCCAGCGGCTGGGCCAGGCCGCTCTCGTCGAGCAGGAGTACGACGCGGCCATCTCGGCCTATCGGCGGCTCCTGGACGCGAAAGAGACCCAGCCGCGGCACGATGACTACCAGCGGGCCCTCTTCTACGTCTACCGCCAGGCCGGGCGCTTCGACGAGGCCCGGACCACGATCGAATCATGGCTGACTGGGGCCCGCGGCGACGACGTGAACCGGCTGCGGTCGTACCTGTTGATGATCGACGCGGCGGCGGGCGACAACGAGCGCTACGTGGCTCGCTGCCGGGAGTGGCTCAAGGCCGAACCGGATGACGACATGCTGCGCACGCTGTTGTTGGGTTCGGCCGGCCGGCCCGGGGAGGGCGACGGGCCGCCCAGCGGGCTGATCGGGCTGGGCCGCTACGACGAGGCCCTGATCCTGGCCATTCAATGGCTGGGCGAGGAGCCCACCGGCAACGCCGCCCGCAACGCCGCCCTGGCCCGGTCGCTCCGCGGGACGGCCCGGCTGCTGACGATTCTGCAAGCCGCGGGCCGGCATGACCAGGCCATCGAGGTGGCCCGCTCAGTGGTGGCCTCCGGCCGAAGCCCCGACGAGCGGGCCATCCTCCAGCGCCTGCTGTTCGAGGTCTATTTCAACGCCGGCCGGAACGACGAGGCCATCGCCCTGGCCCGCGAGCTGGTCGCGGATTCCGAGCGCACGGGCCTGGATTTCGACCTGCGGCTGATCTCGCTGCTGTCGCGGGCCCGGCGGTTCGACGAAGCCTACGCCCACGCCAACCGCCTGCTCGGCGATCTCGAGAAGCTCAAGGCCCAGCTCGAGGAGAACCTCCAGAGGGAAGGCAACGCCCAGCGCCGCGAGAACTACCGGGCGACGCTCGGACGGCTGCGGGCCCAGCAGACCATGATCCTGCGCACCAGCTCCTACGCCTATCAGCGCGGCGGGCAGCGCGAGGTGGCCGAGCAGCGCTTGCAGGCCGCGTATAAGCTCGATCCGCGCGACGAGGGCGTCAACAACGACCTGGGCTACCTGATGGCGGACATGAACAGGGACCTCGACCAGGCCGAGCGCATGATCCGCATCGCGGTGGCCGAGGAGCCGCTCACCGCCGCCTATCATGACAGCCTCGGATGGGTGCTCTATAAGAAGGGGCGCTTCCAGGAGGCCCACCGCTGGCTGTCGCGGGTCATCCACATGGAAAACGGGCAGGACCCGGTGGTATACGATCATCTGGCCGACACCGAGTGGCGGCTGGGCATGAAGGAACAGGCCGTGGCCCGCTGGCGCGCGTCCCTGGAGCTGTACAACCGCCAGTCGGCCAGCGGCATGAGCGAGGTGGAAGAGGACCTGCCCGACCGGGTGAAGGCCAAGCTGGCCGCCGTCGAGGCCGGCAAGCCTCCGCCGGTGGCCGCCGTGGGGCCGGCGACCCGACCGGAGCGGTAAGGATCGACAAGGTGACGGGACGAAAAGCCGACAAGGCGATGAGGGGCAAGGGGAAGGATGGGAACGTGGGCGCCTTTTCACCCCGTCACCTTAACGCCCCACGATGGTTGATGCAGCGACCAGGTCAGTGAATCACCTGCTTGGCTGACGACAGCGACGGAGACACCCATGGCCGGTCATTCCCATTGGGCCAAGATCAAGCGGAAGAAGGGCGTGACCGACGCGCGCCGGGGCCGGCTGTGGAGCAAGCTGGCCCGCAACATCATCGTGGCGGCCAAGGCCGGCGGCGGCAAGCCCGAAGACAACCTGGCCCTGCGCTACGCGATCGAGAAGGCCAAGGCGGCCAACATGCCGCGCGACACCATCGAGAACGCGATCAAGAAGGGCACCGGCGAACTGGGCGCCGTCCATTACGAGACCGTGTTCTACGAGGGCTACGGGGCCGGGGGGGTGGCCATCCTGTGCGAGGCCCTGACCGACAACCGCAACCGCACCGCCCCGGAGGTGCGCAAGATCTTCGAGCGGGCCGGGGGCAACGTGGGGTCGGCCGGCAGCGTGCAGTGGATGTTTCAACCCAAGGGCCAGGTGCTGGTGCCCATCAAGGCCGCTGATGAAGACACCATCGCGGCCATCGCCCTGGAGGCCGGGGCCGACGACTACGTGAACTCCGGCGACGTGTGGGAGATCATCTGCGAGCCGGCCGGCTTCGAGCCGTTGCGGGCCGCCCTGGCCGCCGCTCAGATCGAAGTCCAATCCGCTGAGCTGACCCGCGTGCCGACCACCACCGTTCCGGTGGACGCCGAGACCGGGCGGAAGGTCCTGGCCCTGGTGGACGCACTGGAAGACCACGACGACATCCAGAACGTCTTCACCAACTTCGAACTGCCCGAAGACATGATGGCCAGCATGAGCGCGGGGTAAAGTCAGCCGCCGATCAGCGCCTGGTCGGCGTGGGGCCCGCGTTTTCCCCGCCTGTCGCCGGGTGTTATGATGCCGGCCATGCATCGGCCGCGCGACTGCCCCCCGAAGGCCTCCGGCGTTCGCCGGGCGATCTTCCCCACGATCGGCCTGCTTCTATCGTGGGCCGTCGCCTCCCGAGCGGCGGCTCAAGACTCCACGCCGCCTCCCGCCGACGGCGACGTCCCCCCTGAAGCCCGCGCCGGTGACGATGCCTTTCAGCGGTTCTTGGACGCCGTGCTGGCCCTTCGACTGTCCGATGGCCGGGCCACGGTGGCGACGCTGCTGGCCGCTTCGGACCTGATGCCGACCAGGCCCGACGGGGGTGGAGCCGGCCGGGCGGAGCGCGAGCTTCGTCGCATCCTGCTCGAGCAGGCCCATCGCGGCGCTCCGAGCGTCTTGGGCAGCGGCGGCGTCGAGATCGACTTGTGGCTGCCCACCGCCCGGCTCGCGGAGATACTCCAGGAGCTGGCCGCCGGTCTGGCGGGCGTCGATCGGTCGCGCGTGGCGCTGGACGCGAAGATCGGTCCGAGCGTCACGGCGACCGGGGTGTTCGTTCCCGACGGGCGGCCGCGCGACGACCGCCCCGGCTGGCGGCACTGCACGCCCGAGCAGATCGCCCAGGCCCGCGCCGCCGCGGAGTTTGATCTTCGCCGGCACATCCTGGCCCGGCTGGCGGATCTGCGCCCGCCGGGCGGCAGGCCGTTGCGCGAGATGATGGCCGCCCGGCCCCGGCTGCGCGACGCGCTGGCCGGCCGCGTTCAGGCCCTGCGGCCCGGCGTGCCAATGTACGAGCCGACCGGCGTGTGCCGGGTGGTGTTCTCGATCACGCGCAAGACCGCCGCCGACCTCCTGCGCGAGGCCGCGGCCGAATCGCGTGAGGCACTTCCCGACGCGGATCGGATGGCTGAGGCTCTGCCCGCCGGCCCGGTGATTCTGGAGGGTTTGGCGGTCCCGCCGCCGGAGTCGCCGTCGACGGCCCTGGCGGGGACTCGGCGCGCGGCCGCGACGGCACCGGCCGCCGATGCCCAGCGCCCGGCATGGGCCGAACGGTTCCTGCGCGTTCAGGCCGCCGGTCGGCTGCCGCCCGGAGTCGGCGACGAGGCCCTTCGCCGCGACCTGGCGGCCCGCGCCGCCCGCGTCGAGGCCGAACGCCTGCTGTGGCTCGAGATCGAGAAACTGCCGCTGGGGTCGGGCACCGTCGGCGATCGCCTGGCGGGCTCACCGGGGATTCACGAGACGGCGGCGGCGATCGACGCGCTCATCATCCCCGTGGCCAACCCCGTCTTCGCCGCCGACGGAACCGTCTCCGTGGTCATGGGCATCCGCCTGGAATCGGTGTGGGACGTTCTGCGCGGTCCCCGCTGAAGGGCCGCGGCGGTATCATGTTCCGCCGGCGAAAAAGATGCGCTCGTAGCGGGCCACCAGGGCCGCGTTGTAGGCGTTGACCACGTGGTCCCAGGCCACGTCGTCGCCGGCGATGAGGTAGACGGGCACTTTCGCGTCGTCGAAGCCTTCGACGGTCCGGCGGATGCGGGCCAGCTCGCCGGGCAGGGCGGACATGGCCAGCGGTGAATCGCTGAACTGTTCGATGACGGCACGGCACTTCCCGGGGCCGGCCGGGTCGGGCTCCAGCCGGATGCGCAGCGGCGTGCGCGGGACCTCGGCCGCCGGCGCCACCGGCGCTGCCGAGGCCCGCGACGGCAGCGGGGCGGAGAGCAGGCCCTCGAGGGCCCCGAACCGGCTGGCCACCATGAAGAAAAACAACAGCATGAACACCGTGTCGATCATGGCGGTGAGGTTCAACGACAGGTTGGCCGGCCTGCGGCGATCGCGCCGGCGGGCGAGGCGGTAGCTTCGACGCCGGCCGGTTGTGGACGCCGCGCCCGGGCGCGGCAGTGGCGGCAGCCCGGCCGGCGAGGCCGAAGCACTCTTCGGGCTCAAGCCCGCGTCTGTCGGTCCGTGCGGTTCGCCGTGAGGTTCGAGCGGTCCCATGGTCATCGCCCGCTATCGGTTTCGGCGACCAGCTTGAGGTTGCCGAGGTTCGCCGCCGCCGCCATCTCCATGACCCGCCGGACGTCGCCGTAGCGCACCCGCCGGTCGGCCCGCAAGGTCAGCTCGACGCGGGGATTGTGCTCGGCCAGGCGGGTCAGCCGCTCCGCGAGGGCATCCAGTGTTTCGACCGCCACCGGCCCGAAGCTCAGCGCCGGCCCGGCATCCGGTCCCTGATACATCATGTTGATGATGACCTTGTCCTCCTGATGCCGGGCGACGGCCTGGCTGGCGTCGGGGCTGGGCAGCTTCATGTCCGGCTTCTCGGCCGACGAAAAGTGGCTGGCGAGCATGAAATACGTCAGCAGCAGGAAGGTGACGTCGATCAGCGGCGTCATGTTGAAGTTCCACCCGCTGGGGCGTTGCATTTTGTCGCGGTATCGGCTCATCGGTCACTCATGGGGCGCGGGAAAGCTCAGCGCACGGCGACCGGCTCGCGCGGAGCGGCCGGACGGGCGGCATCGGCCGAGGCCCGGGCGATGATCCCGTCGCACAGCCGGATGCATTCGGCGGCATAGGCGTCGATGCGGTTGCGGAAGAAGGCGTACGCGGTCAGCCCGGGTATGGCGATGAACAGACCCCAGAAGGTGTTGACCAGGGCGATGGCGATGTCGCCGACGAGCTGGTTGGGGTCGGGAGCCCCGGCGGCCTGGATATGGGTGAAGGCCTGGATCATGCCCACCACGGTGCCCAGCAGGCCGATCATGGGGCTGATGTTGCCGATGACGTTGAGGTACTCGATGCGGCGCATGAGCCGTCCGGCCTGCTCCTCCACGGCCTCATCGACGGCCGCCGACGCCGCTTCGCGACCGGCCGACAGGTTCGACGCCGCCGCGTAGGCCGTCTGGCCCAACATGCTCTCCTCGTCGCGGGTGATCTCCTCGACGTTGTGCAGCAGCCCCTGCCGGGCCGCCGTCACGATGGCCTTGGCCAGCCCGTCGGGCGTCTGCGTGCCCCGGCGGATGGTGATCAGGTAATGCAGGATCAGCCCGATCGACACCACCGACAGCGGGATCAGCACGCACCAGGTGATGGGCCCGCCGTCTTTGACGAAGTGCTTGAATACCGTCCGCGAGGTCAGCTCGACGGCCAGCGGGCCGGCGCTCATGAGAACGTGGGTCATGACTTGCTCCCGTTTTCCCGAAGGACGCCGCGGCAAGAGCCTGGGTGCGGGTGAGCGTATAAGATCGGAGCCGCGCGCTCAAGGGCCGCAATGCACCGGAGGCCTCCTGGAGCGTCGCGCAACAGGCGGGCGGAGAGGCGCGGATCGGCCGGGCTCCACGCCGGCCGTTGCAGCGGTGCGACCCTCCGCGGGTTCGAAGCGGGGAAGGCAAGGATACGGCCCATGGTCTGGCGGGGCGGCATCGTTCCGGCTAGCGGGTGGCGCTCAACTCGCCCGCTTCCGCATGCCGGCAGCCTCGGGCTGATTCGAAGCGGATATCCAAAGTGCTGAAGAGGTCGGCCGCTTCCCGCTGGGCACGTTTCCGAGCCATCGCCAGGTACGCGGGCTCGATCTCCACCCCCACGCTGTTCCGCCCGCAGCGCATCGCGGCCATGCTGGTCGTGCCCGATCCCAGGAAGGGATCCAGGACCGTATCCCCCACGAAGGAAAACATCCGAACAAGTCGATACGCAAGCTCCAGCGGAAAGGGCGCTGGATGCTGCTTCGTCGAGGCGCCGGTGATGTTCCAGAACTGCTGGAACCAATCGTCGTATTCCTGCTTCGACAGGCGACTGAGCCGCCGTTGTGCCTCGGTGGGTTTCCGATAGCCACCCGGTTTCCTCTGCATCAGAATGAACTCGATGTCGTTCTTGATGATGGCGTTCGGTTCGTAGGGTTTGCCCAGAAACTTCTGGCCGTTATTCACCTCAAAGGTCGCGTTCGCGATCTTGTGCCAGATGATGGGGTTGAGGTTGTCGAAACCCAGTTTGCGGCACATGACGCAGATGTCGGCGTGCAGCGGCATCACCAGGTGACGCCCGTGTTCGCGTCGAGACAGGCAGACGTCGCCGACCACGCAGACCAGCCTTCCGCCTGGAACCAGCACCCGGTAGCATTCGCGCCATACGCGCCGCAGCTCGAGCAGGAATCGTTCATAATCCGCCACGTGCCCCAATTGACCCGGCCTGTCGAGGTATTCCTTCAGCGTCCAGTACGGCGGTGAAGTGACTACCAGGTGCACAGAGTTGTCCGACAGGAACGACAGATTCCTGGCGTCGCCTTCAACGAAACGATGGACCGTTTTGGGGAAGCTGCTCATGTATGGTTCCTAAGGGCCGCGTATGCGGCGATTTTGCCCATGAGAGAGGCAGCCAACACCCGGAAGCCAAGATCGGGGTTCGGTTCCGCATAAACGCCTTGAGCACCATTCGCTGATGACGAAACCAGGAATGCCGCCGCCTCGTAGTGTCGTTCCCGGACCAGTTTTCTGCAGAAAATCTCGTATCGTTTCATGTAGGAGGCATTCTTGAACTCCGGGAAGACCGGATAGTGCGGCTCCTCGACCTTCACGGGCGCACGGGACTTCTCGCAATCTTCGAGGAGAAAGACGTACCCAAGCCAAGGCCGATCCGAGCCCTTGAATGCACCTTCGCGATACGCTGTCCAGAGGTCCAGGGCGCTACCCATGGCCTCCTCCGTCCTGTTGTTGAAGTTGTTCCCAAACGATGGGCCGATTTGGCTCTTGAGCTCGATAACAGCCAGCAATTGTCCTTCCGATACAACAACAAGATCCCATTGCTTGGTCGGCCGAAAAAAACCGGGCAGCTCCAGCGCTTTCTCGCGATAAACACAGGCATCCGGCACGCCGGCTCGAACAATCAGTTCGCAGAGCGTTTTGACAAAGCCATCCATCTGCTTGCCCCCCGTTACGGCCCCACGAGCCCCCTGGTCCGCCGTGCCGCTGGCGAGTTGCTTTGTCTGCTGAGAGCCGCGCGTGGTCCAAAAGAACCGCACTGCTTCCCGGACGGATGCGTCGATGCCTGAAAGCTCGAATGCTTCGGGCAAGATACACCCCCGATCAAAGCTGCCTCGATACTCGCGCCAGACCAGACCTGTACCGTGAGGGCATAAGATGCCCGGGTGGTCATTATACGGTTGGAACGGTTGGCCGGCGAACCGGCTGGGACGCCGGAGACGATCACCCCGGGACCGCCCCACGATCTGTGCGGCCCAGGTGGGACCGTCCTTTCCAGCCCTCATTCATACTCCCGGCTAGGTCTTTCGAGCGCTACAACTGGAGGCTGCAATCCGGAACGTCGAATCGCTAGACTCGTCGAGCGGGCTCAGGGGGTGGAGTGGAAGCGGGCGGGGCGACGCGGCGTGAAACCGGGACGGTTGGGCGGCGCTGAGTCTTGGCCAGTTGCTCGCTGACCGCGGCGGCGATGCCGGCGGCGTCGATGCCGCATTCGGCCAGCTGGCCGGCACGGCTGCCCTTGGCGATAAAGCGGTCGGCGGGCATGCCCAGGCGGACGATGCGGTCGATCGGGTGGCCGAGTTGTTGCGCGGTTTCAATGACCGCCGATCCGAACCCTCCGGCGATGGAATGATCCTCGACGGTGACGATCGGATGTCCGGCCCTCACCGCCGTCGTCACCATGTCCTCGTCGATGGGCTTGGCGAAGCGGGCGTTGACCACCCGGACGAAGACGTTTTCGGCGGCCAGCAGATCGGCGGCGTCCAGGGCGTGGCTCACGCAGGCCCCGTAGGCCAGGACGGTCGCGTCGCGCCCCTCGCGCATGACCCGCGCTTTTCCCAGTTCGAACGCCGGGGCCGGCCCGAAGGGCGGCGGCACCTCATCGCGCGGATAGCGGATCGCGCAGCACGCGGACTGCCCGACCGCGAAGCGCAGCGCCGCCCGCAGCTCGTTCTCATCCGCGGGGGCCATCAGCACCATGCCCGGCAGCCCGCGCAGATAGGTGATGTCGAGGAAGCCGTGATGCACGGCCCCGTCGCCGCCGACCAGCCCGGCCCGGTCCAGGCAGAAGATCACCGGCAGACCCTGGAGCGAGACTTCCTGGAAGACCTGGTCGAAGGCCCGCTGGAGGAACGTCGAGTAGACCGCGACCACCGGCCGCAGGCCGGCCTTGGCCATGCCGGCAGCCATGTCCACCGCGCAGCTCTCGGCGATGCCCACGTCCAGGCACTGCCGCGGATAGACCTTGGCGAACTTGTCCAGCCCGGTGCCGTCGGGCATGCCGGCGGTGAAGGCGAAAACCCGCGGGTCATCCTTGGCCAGGTCGATGAGCGCGTCGGCGAAGGCCGCCGTCCAGCTCTTGCCCGTGCTCTTGTGGATGGTCACCTTGTCGCCTTCGATGGCGAAGGCGCTGGGCGAATGGAACCGACCCGGCTCCTTGCAGGCGAAGGTCGAGCCGTGGCCCTTGACCGTGTGCACGTGCAGCAGCACCGGGTGGCGGACGTTCCTGAGCTTGCCCAGCAGCTCGATCAGGTGGGCCAGGTCGTGGCCCTCGACCGGGCCGACGTAGATGAAGCCCATCTGCTCGAAGATCTGATGGGGCGAGAAGGTGGCCTTGACGCCCTCCTTGATGGCCACCAGGGCGTCGGCCACCGACTGCCCGACCAGCGGCAGCCGCGGGAGCACCTGCTTGGCGCGCTGCTTGACCTCCTCATAGAGGGAAGAAGTTCTGAACTTGGCCAGGTAGGCGGCCAGGGCCCCCTGCGTGGGGGCGATGCCCCAGTTGTTGTCGTTGAGCACCACCAGGAACTGCCGGTCGAGCAGGCCGGCCTGGTTGAGCCCCTCGAAGGCCAGCCCGTTGACGATGCTGGCGTCGCCGACCAGGGCCACCACCCGTGCGTCCCGCCCGAGGAGCTGGTCGGCCCGGGCCAGCCCGACGGCGGTGGCGATGGCCGTCCCCGCGTGCCCGACGTTGAACAGGTCGAAGGGGCTCTCGGACACGTCCGGGAAGCCGCTGATGCCCCCGGTCGTCCGCAGGGTGTCGAAGCGGTCGTTGCGCCCGGTGATCAGCTTGTGCGGGTAGCACTGATGGCCGACGTCGAACACCAGCCGGTCGGTCTCGAAGTCGAAGCAGTAGTGCAGGGCCAGGGTCAGCTCGGTCACGCCCAGGTTGCTGGCCAGGTGCCCGCCTCGGCGGCTGACCACCTCGATGATGCGCTGGCGGATTTCGCCGGCCAGCTCCTTGAGTTGTTCGAGGGACAGTTTCCGCACGTCGGCGGGATGATGGATCGTCGGTAGCAGCTTCATTCCAGGTCTTTCGTGTGGCACCGGCCTCCCGCTGGTGGACTCATGTGTGGCCCCGGCGTCCCGCCGGTGGACTTCCGAGAGCACCCGGCCGCCCAGATTCTAATACGTCCGCCGGTTCGACACAGCAGCGAAAAGTGTTTTCATTATTTTTGACGTTCGACGACGAGGCGTGCCAGGGCCCGCAGGTCATCGGCGTCAGGTCCGAAAACGTCCAGGGCGGCGATGGCGGCGGCGGCGGCACGCTCGGCGGCCTGTCGGCTGGCGGCCGTTCCGATGGCCGCCGGGTACGTCTGCTTGCCTGCCCCCGCATCCTTGGCGACGGCCTTGCCCATCTGCTCGGCGGTGCCGGTCAGGTCCAGCAGGTCGTCGGCGATCTGAAACGCCTGCCCCAGGCACTGCCCGAAGTCCGCCAGAGCCCGGGTCCTGACCGGTTCCGCGCCGGCACAAATGGCCCCGAGCCGGCCGGCCGACTCGAACAAGCGGGCGGTTTTATAGCGGTGAATTTCCCGCGTCAGGGTCAGGTCGGGCGGCAACTGCTCGCTGAGGATGTCGGTGGTCTGGCCCCCGATCATGCCGGCCCATCCGGTCCCGGCCGCCAGCTCCGCGACGGCGGCGACGGCCCGTTCGGCCGGCCGAAGCCCGTCGGCCAGCAGCTC
>JABRVU010000139.1:0-4721 GCA_039961895.1 Phycisphaerae bacterium
GCCGAGCTGCAAAGCCTGATGGCCGGCCTCAACGCCCGCCTCCGCGGCCTGGAAAGCACCTGGCGCGACCAGGAACACCACAAGTTCATCGAGGCTTTCGAGCAGACCATGAAAACGCTGGCCAACTTCCTGGAGGCGTCCCACGCGCACGTCTCCTTCCTGGGCAAGAAGGCGACGGCGGCCGAGGAGTATCTCAAGCAGAGATAGGGTTCAGGGTCTGGGGATCAGGAAGAGGGTGGGGGACGAGGGAATTGCGGATTGCGGATCGCGGATGGGGGAGTCGTCAAAGACCCACGGGGTGAGGGCAAAAACACCACCCGCGCATCGGGGTGCGCATCAACGAAGAACCAGAAACCAGGAACCAGAAACCATTCACCGACTATGAGCACCGTGAAAGTCCAATCCGTCGATTCGCTGCTGATGCTTCGGGCGGCGTTGTGGAAGTTCCTGGAGGTGGCCCAGAGCGTCTTGAGCGACGCCGACGGCGAGTTGCAGCGCACGCACACCTGGCTGGAGACCGAGGCCGACAGCCATTGGCGGTCCGAGATCCGCCGGCGGCAGGAGCTCCTGGCCCAGGCCAAGGCCGCCCTGCGGGCCAAGAAGATGTTCAAGTCCGACCTGTCGCAGCGCTCCGTGGTGGACGAGGAAAAGGCCGTCCGCCTGGCCCAGGCCCGGCTGGAGGAGGCCCAGCGGACCCTGGAGGCCGTCCATCGCTGGCGCATCGTCCTGCAGAAGGAGATCGACCAGTACAAAAGCCAGGTGCAGCGTTTCGCCGGCGCGGTGGCCCTGGATATTCCCATGGCCGTGAGCAGGCTCGATGCCCTCGTCCGGCGCGTGCAGGAGTACCTGGCCCTCAAGCCGGGCGAGTCGCCCTCGGTCGCGGTCGAAAGCGCGGTCGCCGCGGCGTTCGAGGAGACGTTCGCGTCCATGGCCCGCGCGGAACCGGGGGAAGACTCGACGACGAAAGCGGAAGACTCCAAGACCAGGGGATCGGCGGACGCTGAGGACGTTGCCGTCGGGGATGACCCCAAATATAAGATCGATCATCCCCAATCCACCCAGGATCCGGCGGCTTCTCCGGCCTCGGTTCGTCCGCCATCCGCCATCCGCCATCCGCAATCAGGAGCCTCGCATGGCCCTCTATGAAGGCGGCGGGCAGCTCAGCAAGGCCCTTCGTCATCTGCTCAACTGCTGGGAAGAGACACGCATCGGCTGGGACGACGCCCAGTCCCGGGCGTTCGAGGAGTCCTTCCTGTTCCCGCTTCAACAGGACCTGCGCAGCGCCACGCGGGCCATGGCCCACATGGCCGCCCTGCTGGACAAACTCCGCCGCGAGTGCGGCTAGCCGGAGAGATTCACCGCCCAGACTTGGAAACACGCAAACCTGAAAACTGAGATCGAGGAGCCCTTCCGGTTCCCTGCCTCCGGAAGCGTCCCAAGCAGCCATCCATGCCGAACCTGATGAACACCCAGCCGGACAGCTTGACGACGCCGACGCCCGAAGCCGGCACCCAGCGCGACCTTCAGCGCGAAGCCCTGCGCGAGCTGGTGTTGCTCTCCAACCGATCGGCGGACGTGGAGATCGAAATCGAAGGGCGGTTGCGGACCGCTCGGGAGCGGGCCGAGGCCGAGCTGCACACGGCCCTGTCCCTGGCCGAAGAGCGGCTCAAAGCCGAGCAGGAGGCGGTCGAGGCGAAATATCGGGAGTTCCAGGCCCAGATCGCCGCGACGCACGATTCCGACCTCGCCCGGCTCGACGCCGTCCAGCATGACAAGCGGGTCGAGCAGGAGCAGGATCACGGCGTCGCCGAACAGGAGCTCAAGAAGAAATACGCCCACGCGGTCTGGCTGGCCGAGACGCTGCTGGAGGGGGCCCAGGCCCAGGTGCGGCAGGACAGCGCCACGGCCGCCGAGGAGTATGCCGCCCGGCGTCAGATGATGGCCGACGCCGCGCAACAGGGGGTCTACCTGATGTACGCGCTGGGCCGGCCGTGGGCCGCTCCGGACTGGCCGGAGGTGCCGTCGGCCGCTGACGAGGACGACGCCCTGGCGGGGATCGTCCCCGACGCTCCGGCGGACATGGGCGAAGCCATCGGCCAGGCCCTGTCGGCCGAGGCCACCGAGCGGCTTCCCGAACCGCGCCCGCCGCATACCCCCTTCCCATCGCTTTATGACCAGGTTCAGGACCGGCTCTCGGCCATCGCGGCCATGCGCTTTCCGCGCCTGTTCGTGGGCGTGACGCCGTTCGCGCTGACGCTGCTGGCATGCGGTCTGGCCGCCGGCCTGACGCAGGTGTCCATCAGCACGACCCGTCCGCACTTCCAGGCCATGGGCCTGGCCGCTGTCGTTGCCCTGGCGGTGATGGTGGGCGGTCTTCTGGCCCTGCGTTCGGTCGCTCGCCGCCAGGTCCGACAGGCCGCCGATGCGCTGCGGGACGTGATGACCCGGGCGATCGACGCCGCCCAGGCCGAGCACGCATACAACCGCTGGCAGCGCCGCCGCCGGCTCGAGGAAGCCCTCGCCAAGCGCGACCGCGACGTCCGGGAAGCCAAGGAGCGCTACGGCCCGTTGATGAGCAAGCTCGCTCATGACCACGAAGCGTTTCTCGCCGCCCAGCGCGCCGAGCGCGACCGGCTGGTGGCCAAAATCGAGTCTCGCCGGGAACTGGGCCTCCAGGAAGCGGCCCAGTGGCGGCAAGCCATGCTGGCCGGCGCCCGGGAGCGCCACGACCGCGAGCTGACCGAGGCCCGCCGGCGTCACGACGAGCTGCTGCGCGAGGCCCGGGCCGCGTACGCGAAGTCGCGGCGCGACCTGGAAATGAGCTGGTCGGCCGGACTGATCCGCATCCAGCAGCCCATCGACGGACGGGGCGGCCCGGACGGCCCCGCGCCGCTGGACTGGAACGCGCCGGCCTGGTCCGACTGGCGGCCGCCGACGACCTTCAGCGCCGTGGTGCGCTTCGGCCAGATGCAGGTCGATCTCAGGCAGATCACCGACCGCGTGCCGGCCGGGCTGGCCCTGCCCGAGCGCTTCGCCGTGCCGGCCCTGCTGGCCTTCCCGCGGCAGGCCTCGCTGCTGATCTCCGCCGATCACTCCGGGCGGGCCGACGCCATCCGGGCCCTGCAAACCATCATGATGCGCCTGCTGGTCTGCCTGCCGGCGGGGCGCGTGCGCTTCACGCTCATCGACCCGGTCGGCCTGGGGCAGAGCTTCGCGGGGTTCATGCATCTGGCCGATTACGACGAGTCGCTGGTCGGCGGGCGCATCTGGACCGAGGCCGAGCACGTCGAGCGCCGCCTGGCCGACCTCACCGAGCACATGGAGACGGTGATTCAGAAGTACCTGCGCAACGAGTTCCAGACCATCGACGAATACAACGCCCAGGCCGGCGAACTGGCCGAGCCCTATCGCTTCCTGGTCATCGCCGACTTCCCCGCCGGCTTCAACGAGGATTCGCTCCGCCGACTGGCCAGCATCGCCGGCAGCGGGGCACGCTGCGGGGTGTACACGCTCATCGCCCGTGATGCCCGCAAGCCCCTGCCCGCCGGCGTGCACCTGGAGGACATCGCCGCCGCGGCGGTGGACCTCGTACAGGAGAATGGGCGGTTCGTGTGGCGCGACGAGGTCTTCAGGCGGTTTCCGCTGGCCCTGGATCCGCCGCCGCCCGAGGATTTCCTGACCCGCACGCTGCACGTGGTCGGGCGGGCGGCGCGCGAGGCCAAGCGCGTCGAGGTGGCTTTTGACGGCATCGCCCCGCGCGACGGGCAGACCTGGTCGCGCTCGAGCGAGTCGGCCGTCGAGGTGCCCATCGGCCGGATGGGCGCCACCCGCTCGCAGATGTTGCGCCTCGGGCGCGGCGTCGCCCAGCACGGGCTCATCGCCGGCAAGACCGGCTCGGGCAAGTCCACGCTCCTGCACGTGCTGATCACCAACCTGTCGCTGTGGTATTCGCCCGACGAGATCGAGTTCTACCTGGTGGACTTCAAGAAGGGAGTGGAGTTCAAGGCCTATGCCACCCACGGGCTGCCCCACGCCCGGGCGGTGGCCGTCGAGAGCGACCGCGAGTTCGGGCTGAGCGTCCTTCAGCGCGTGGACGCGGAGCTGACCCGCCGCGGCGGCCTGTTCCGCGGGCTCGGCGTGCAGGACCTGGCCGCCTACCGGCAGACCTCCGGCCAAAAACTGCCGCGAACGCTGCTGGTCATCGACGAGTTCCAGGAGTTCTTCTCCGAGGACGACCGCATCGCCCAGGACGCCGGTCTGCTGCTGGACCGGCTGGTGCGGCAGGGGCGGGCCTTCGGCATCCACGTCCTGCTCGGCTCGCAGACCATCGGGGGCACCTCCGGCCTGGCCCGCAGCACGATCGGCCAGATGGCCGTCCGCATCGCCCTGCAAACCAGCGAGGCCGATTCGCAGATCATCCTGGGCGACGGCAATTCGGCCGCCCGGCTGCTCTCGCGGCCCGGCGAGGCCATCTACAACGACATGAGCGGGCTGGTCGAGGCCAACAGCCCCTTCCAGGTGGCCTGGCTGCCCGACGAGCGGCGCGACGAGCTGCTGGTTCGCATCCGTGAGCGCGCCCAGCGCGAGCCGTCGGTCTTCGCCCGACCGGCCGTCGTCTTCGAGGGCAACGCCCCCGGCGACCTCTCGAAGAACGAGCCGCTGGCCGGGCTGATCGCCGCCGACTCCTGGCCCGAGCCCACCGAATCGCCGCGCGTCTGGCT
>JABRVU010000140.1:0-4094 GCA_039961895.1 Phycisphaerae bacterium
GTGTGTGGTCCCCGCTTTCAGCCGATCGTCTTTCGAGGTTTTGAGATGGGCCGTCTGCGGTGCGGGCCCTACCCCAGCCCCAGTGCCGAGCCCACCTGATAGACCAGCAGGGCGGCGGTATAGGCCAGGGCGGTCATGTACCCGACAAGGAACGCCGGCCAGCGCCAGGAATTAGTCTCCCGCCGGACCACCGCGATGGTGCTCATGCACTGGCAGGCGAGCACGTAGAAGACCATCAGCCCGACGGCCACCAGCGGCGTGAACACCCGCCGCCCGTCCGGCCAGCGTGCCGCCCGCATCTGCTCCTGCAAGGGGGTGGTCTCCTCCGCGGCCTCGCCCACGCTGTAGACCACGCCCATGGTGCTGACGAAGGCCTCGCGGGCGGCGAAGCTGGCGATCAGCCCGATGCCGATGCGCCAGTCGTAGCCCAGCGGGCGGATGACCGGCTCGATCCGGCGTCCCAGCCGGCCGGCCAGGCTGTAGGCGAGCTGATGGGCCTCCTCCTGGTGCCTGAGCTGGGCGATGCGGTCATCGGCCAAGGCCGATCCGTCGGCCCGAAGGGCCTGGATCGCCGCTTCGGTCGCCCGGGCGCCGGCCGCGTCATGGGGGTAGTGCATCAGGGCCCACAGCACGATCGTGATCGCCAGGATCACCGTCCCGGCCCGGGTCAGAAACAGTTTGCTGCGATCCCACATCACGCGCAGCACGGCCCCCGGTCGGGGCATCCGATAGGGCGGCAGCTCCATGATGAACGCCGGCGTCGGGCCGCGCAGCAGCGTCTTCTTGAACAACGTGGCCATGGCCAGGGCCGTGACGATGCCCAGGGAATACATCGCCAGCATGGTGCCGGCCTTGACCCACGCCCCGCCCGGCAGACACGCCGCGATCAGCACCGTGTACACCGGCAGCCGGGCGCTGCAACTCATCAGCGGCGCCACCAGGATGGTCACCAGCCGATCCTTCGGGTTCTCGATCACCCGCGTGGCCATGATGCCGGGGATCGCGCAGGCGTGGCTGGACAGCAGCGGGATGAAACTCTTCCCGTGCAGCCCGACGCGGCTCATGACCCGGTCCATCAGGAACGCCGCCCGGGCCATGTACCCCGTGTCCTCCAGCAGGGCGATGAACAGGAACAGGATGCAGATCTGCGGGAAGAACGCGATCACGTTGCCGACGCCGGCGATGATCCCGTCGGACAGCAGGCCCCGCAGCGGCCCGTCGTCCAGCCGGGCGTTCACCAGCTCGCGGATCGCGTCCACCCCGGCGGCGATCAGATTCATCAACGGGCCGGCCAGGACGAAGATGCTGTAGAACAGCAGGGCCATCATGCCCGCGAAGCAGGCCAGCCCGGCGATCTTGTGGGTGAAGATGCGATCCAGGCGGTCGGTGGTCGAATGAGCCTGACGCCCGGAACGGGTCAGGCAGCCGTCCACCAGCTCGCTGATCCAGGCGTATCGGGCGGCGGTCACGTCGAGCGAGACGTCCGTATCGGGCCGGCCGTTCAGCCGCCGCAAAGAGGCGGCCAGGGCCTCGCGGACGCCTGCGGGCAGTTCGCCGTTGGCGGAGGCCTCGCCTTCGCACAGCAACAGCAGGGCCGCGCCCTCGGCCGACGCCGGGTGCGTGAAGCGGTCGGCGGTCATGGACGAGGCCACCGCCGCGACTTCCCGCTCGATGGCTTCTCCCGGCGACCAGAGGCGGCGGCGCGGAGCGGGCGAGCCGGCGCGCCCGACGGTCGTCAAGGCGGCTTTCAACTCCGCCAGGCCGCGCCCCGTGCTGCCCACCGTGGGGATGACCGGCACGTTCAGCGCTTTCGACAAGGCCGCCACGTCCAGCCTGTGACCGGCCGCCTCGAGCAGGTCCATCATGTTGCAGGCGATCACCGCCGGAAGCCCCAACTCGAGTATCTGGCTGGCCAGGAAGAGGTTTCTTTCCAGGTTGGTGGCGTCGATGACGATCAGCACGGCGTCGGGACGGGCGCTCTCGTCGAGCCGGCCCAGGAGCACCTCCCGGGCGATGCGCTCATCAGGGCTGCGCGCCGATAGGCTGTACGTTCCCGGAAGGTCCAGCAGGCGTATCGCCGGCTCTCCGAGCAGGGCCCCTTCGCGCTTTTCGACCGTCACGCCGGGATAGTTCCCGACCTTGTGACGCAGGCCGGTCAGCGCGTTGAACAGCGTGGTTTTGCCGCAGTTCGGGTTGCCGGCCACGGCGATCAGACAGGTCTGCTTCCCGGCGGTTTCGCGGGAGGGCACGGAAGCGGACATGGAAGCACCCTGCGGAAAGGCGACGGGCTTACGGTGAGTGGAGCGACACCTGCCTGGCCTCGTGTTTCCGCAGGCTCAGGTGATAGCCGCGGACCTCGACGTCGATCGGATCTCCCAGCGGCGCGAAACGCACGACTTTCAGCAGCGTCCCCGGCGTCAGCCCCATCTCGGCCAGTCGGCGGCGCACGTCGGGTGCTCCTCCCAGGCTCTTGACACGTCCTTGCTCGCCGACCCGCAAATTGTCAAGCGTGTTGCTCGTCATGGTGTTGCCCGTATCTGCTGGTGGCGTCCGCCAAGGCGGGGCTGACCAGCCCGCCGTCAAGGTGGCTGTCGCTTATCAAGGGGTTGCGAGTCGTCCGGTCGCCCGGCCACGCCCAGTCCGAAGCCGCGAAGACGGAGTCGCCGGCTCATGCCGAACGGGCCAGTGGCGCGGATTCTACAAGGATGCAGCGGGCCAGCCGACGGCAGACACCAAAGCGCGATTCACCGATCTCGCAAATCAAGGGATCGTTGTTGGTGATGACCTTGATGCGACGCCCCTCGAGCACGCCCAGCTCGCGCAGCCGCTGGGTTTGATGGTTGTCAGCCCGGACTGAATGAATCCTCAGCTCGTCCCCAGGGCGGGCGCCAGTCATTGGAAGTAGTTGGTTTATAGGCACTTAAATCTCCTGGTGCGAACCTGAAACCATCCGGCTCCAACGTGTCTGAGCGCGATACCGGCCGGGCCGAGAATGCAATGTAATTGAGACTCATTCTCGACTCTGTGAAGTCTATCGTATCATTTCGCTTTCGTCAAGACCTGGAGTCACCCTATTCCCCACAATAGGGGAAGATGGGTACGGACACGTGGGGAATAGTCCCCTCCCGAGTGGGCAGATCTCATAGCACTTGTGTTGCCTCATCCGCGTGAACGACATTTAACATATTGAAAAATAATAGCTTAAAAGAATACAGGAACCAGGCCGGGTATTCGCCTCTAGATTGGCACAGCACGTGCTCTTCTCTTTTTCACCCTATCAAGGCGAAGCCGGAGCGGAAAGAGGCCGGCACAAAAGGAAGGGGTGGGAAGAGCAAAACAATCGCGGGACGGATGAGCTGAATGAAGCTCAACCCCGAGCCGGAAGGACCACCGCTATCAAACGACCTTTCCATCAACCGCGCCTGATCATCGCCGCCAGAGCCCTCTGGCGGCGATGATCGCTTTTGGAAGCATTATGGAGAGCGTAGGGATCGAACCGAACGTGTAAAAGCCGACGGCCCGATCTCCGCCGGCAGAGCCGCACCATCAGGAGGGGCCTTCTGGAATTCCGGCCACCCTGCGGGGGGCATCTGTTCACCGCTTGCAGCGTCCGCGCGCGGATGGATGGATCGTATTCAAGCCAATCCTGAGGAGGACGGAACATGAGGGTGGCGGTCATCGGGGAGATTGGCCGTTGCGCGCCACTCGTGTGAGGTTGGAGCATTCCACGGCCAGCACTCGCGGTGAGGCCGCTACCTTCCTTACCCTTGGCCTGGCGGTGTCGCGTCCCTTTGGCTCGCCGCCAGCCAGGCCGGTCCGGGCGTTGGGCGTTCCTATCGGCCGGCGCCGGCTTCACCGAACCGGCGCAGTGCAGCGTGGGCGTCGTCCGCCGGTTTCAACGCCCCGTGGCTTCGAGACCCTTCGCGGCGGCCGTGCCGACCTGCGGATGGTCGCGTGTTCGAGCGCTTGTGCCCGCCCCACCCGTCGCTCATAATCCCCCCGGCGTGGAGCGTGCGGCGCGGTGCCGCTCCTCATCGGTCATCACCTTCCTGAGGGAACACCCCATGTTCAGAGTCACATCTTGGGCGGCTGTC
>JABRVU010000141.1:0-2156 GCA_039961895.1 Phycisphaerae bacterium
CCCGGCCGGGACTCCGAAAGGCCCGGCCGGGTGTTCGGAACGGATTGTACTTTGTGGACCCCCGCGTGGCCATCGTCCGCGATCGACGGCGGTACGCGCCGGCATCGGTGACACACCGATGCTGTTGCTGGTTCAGCCTGAATGGAGAACCGGGCCGCCGGGGTGGGCGCTATGACAAGCGGATCACCCCGCCGCCGGGCTTTACGGCGGGCGACGCGGAAGGGCTACCTGGCTTCGAGATTGAAGGGGGTCAGATCGACGTCGTTGCGGCCGTCGGTGTGGACCTTGACCGGCTTGCTGCCCACCGGGAGCTGGAAGATGAAGACGTAGAGGTAGTCACCCTTGAGGTCGTCGCGCCTGATGCGGTCCATGAGCGGGACCTTCTGGAAGTTGCCCTTGTCCTGCCGGGCGGTCTCGTCGAGGTAGATCATCTCCAGCGTCGGCTTGCCGCCCACCCGGGCCATGGCCAGCTTGCCGACCGGCCAGTAATTCTGCCCGTTCTGATCCACCACGTAATAATCCTGGAGCGTGGAGACGGCGAAGTTCCGGGCCCGCCCCAGGGTGCTGCCGGCGTGCAACTGTTCGAGGCTGACCTGGAGGATGCGCATGTCCGGCGCGACCTGAAGCCGTTCGATGGGCGGCTTGTCGCCGGGGATCGGGTCCCAGTTGTCATCGAGCGCCGCGTAGAGATGGCCGCCGCGCAGCTCGCCGTTGGCGACCTCCGGCGTGCCGCTGTAGTTGGTCAGCCGGACCAGGAAGCGGTCGGTGAACTCGGCCCCCCTGGCCGGGCCCAGTCCCGAGACCCGCCCCTGGGTCGGGCTGGAGGGGCGGTCCTGCCCCGGACGGAACGCAGGGTTGCCGCCCGCGGAGGCCGAGTCTCCCGGTCGCGGCGTGGTCGGACCGCCCGACGAACCGATGGCCCCCGGGCGGTTCTTGACCAGGGCCTTGGCCGGCGTGAGCGGGACGCGCTCATTCTGCTTGTATTCCAGGAACGTACCCTCGTCGAAACTCGCCGACTCGGGCACCTCGAAGACCAGGTCCATGAGCGACTTGGCCTTGCCGCCGGCCAGGTCGCGGTTGAACAGCTCGCCGTCGTAGATTTCGACCAGCCTGTTGCCGGCCTTGTCGTCGTTGATGCCGACCGGCAGGTGTTCGGTGGTCCGGCCGGCCTTGGCGTCGCGCACCACCAGCCGGAACTGCTCGCGGGTAAACTCGATCCGCCCGTTGCCCCTGACCCGGACGGCAATCCGCTTCATTCCACCCGCCGGCTGGAGCTTGGAGGGCACCAGTTTCACCTTCTTGTTGTCGTCCTCGAGACGCTGGCGGGCGAAGAACTCGCTGGGTTTCACGTCCCAATAGCCTTCGACATCCAGTTTGAAGTCCTTCTCCGGCGTAAGCCAGGCTTCATCCCCCATGCGGGCCCGGGCCCGATAGGTGCTGGCCAGAAAATCGGGATAGACCTCGCCGAACCGGTTCCGGCCGGCCAGGGCGTTGCCCGACAGGTGCGAGACCAGCGCGACCGTGAAGGCCTCCTGCCGCAGCCACTGTTCGTTGCGGACGTACTCGAGCTTGGAGGGGTCCTTGCCGGGCACGTCGGCCGCGGGCACGGCCTCTTTCGAGTCCCTGTCCCTGAGCCTGAACCGCCCGAAGCCCAGCACCGTGTCGCCAAAGGGCAGCATCTCGAACCCGACCGACAGCGTGCCGACGATCAGCAGGCCGGTGATGAAGCCGAACAGGCCCCCGCCGATGCGGTCCATGTAGAGAGGGAACTGGAGATTGCCCTTGATGAGCAGGTCGAAGACGGTCCGCAGAATCAGCAGCGAGAGGATGAAGATGGCCATCAGGGCGATGGCCCGCCCGTGGAAGGGCTGGTATTCCTTCAGGAAGGCGTAGTAGAGGTCCTCGTAGAGGCCGAAGGCCAGGGCCACGGCCAGCACCGCCAGGATGCAGTTGATCAGCGCGGTGAAAAGCCCCTGCAAGCCCTCGTAGAACATCACCGCCAGGATGAGCACGGTTGCGAAGAGCGAAAACCACATGGAGCCTCACCCGCCTTTCTGAACCGAGCCGGGCGCCGCCGGCGTGGTCCGAGGTCTTGCCGCCGCCGCGCCCCCACTGCTGGTCGGCCCGCCCCCCGGCGGAGCCGCGTCCTCGTCGCG
>JABRVU010000142.1:0-2758 GCA_039961895.1 Phycisphaerae bacterium
TGTCAGCGGGCGAGCAAAACCAGCCATGCGGGGGCGGGTCAAAACCAGCCACTTGAGGAGATTCCGATTCGCGGCGACAGCCGGTGCAGCCAGTGGTTGGCTGCGGGAGGCTGTGCATGGCGAATCGGCTCAGGATGGCCAAGGTCCACTCCATTCAGACGTTACACGCGCGGGGCTGGTCGCAGCGGCGGATCGCGCGGGCGCTCGGTGTCGATCGAGAGACGGTCGCCCGCTATGTTCGCGCTGGCACGGTCGGCGATCAAAACCAGCCAAACCCGCCCACCGGGTCGGACGGGCATCCCGATCCGCCGGTCGATCCGTGCCAGTCGCACCCTCAAAACCAGCCAAACCCGCCCGCCGGGTCGGGTGGGATCGGTGCATCGTCGTCGAGCGGTCCGGCCAGTCGCTGCGAGCCGTTTCGGGAGCACATTCGCAGCGCGCTGGAGCTGGGTCTCACGGCCCAGCGCATCTGGCAGGATCTGCGGACCGAGCAGGGCTTTGAGGGCGGGTACGACGCGGTCAAACGCTTTTGCCGGCGCCTGCAATCCGGCCAGCCCCTGCCGTTTCGGCGAATCGAAGTCGCCCCCGGCGAGGAAGCCCAGGTGGACTTCGGCCGCGGGGCGCCGGTGCTCGTCCCGCCGGCTGCCGGGTCGAAGTCTGGCAAGCCGCGTTACCGGCGGCCGCACGTCCTGCGGGTGATCCTGAGTCACTCGCGTAAGGGCTACAGCGAAGCCGTTGACCGCCAGACCACCGACAACTTCATTCGCTGTCTGGAGAATGCCTTCCAGCACTTCGGCGGCGTGCCCAGGACGATTGTCATCGACAACCTGAAGGCCGCGGTGATCAAGGCCGACTGGTTCGAGCCGGAACTCAACCCCAAACTGCAGGCCTTCGCCGAGCACTGCGGCACGGTGATTCTTCCGACCAGGCCGTACACGCCGCGGCACAAGGGCAAGGTCGAGCGCGGCGTCGATTACGTGCAGGAGAATGGCCTCAAGGGCCGCACGTTCGACAGCCTGGCCGACGAGAACCGCTATTTGAGCGAGTGGGAGACCAGCGTCGCCGACACGCGCATCCACGGCACCACGCGCCGACAGGTCGGCAAGGTCTTCGATTCCGTCGAAAAGGCCGCGCTGCTGCCGTTGCCGGCCACGCGCTTCCCGTGCTTCCAGGAAGGCCAACGCATCGTCAACCGCGACGGCCATGTCGAAGTCGCCCACGCGTACTACTCCGTTCCGCCCGAGCACGTCGGTCGGCGCGTGTGGGTGCGCTGGGACAGCCAGATCGTGCGCATCTTCGATCAAGGCTTCACGCAGCTCGCCATTCACGCGCGGCGCGAGCCCGGACGATTTGCCACCGACGATCGGCACATCGCACCGGAGAAGCGCCGCGGCATCGAACGCGGCGCCGCCTGGTGGCTCAAAAAAGCCGCCGCGATCGGCGACCAGGCCGGCCGCTGGGCCCAGACGCTCATCGAGCAGCGCGGCATCCACGCCGTGCGGGCTGTCATGGGACTCGTCAGCCTGACCCAGCACCATCGCGATGCCGAGATTGAACAGGCCTGCCGTATTGCCCGCTCCCACGCCGCCTGGCGGCTGCGCGACGTGCGTAACCTGCTGAAGCGACAGGATCCGCCCGAGCAGGATCGATTCGAGTTCACCGCCGAGCACCCGCTGATCCGGTCCTTGTCGGACTACGGCAAGCTGGTGCATTCCGCCTTCGAGGAGGTTCACGCATGAAGTCTTCACGCCTCGACTGTCCGTTCGAACAGTACCAGCGGCTCCTCCCAGCCCTGGGGGAACCAGCTTCGCAGGTTCCCCCAGACCCCTTCCTTGAGCTTCTTCCCCTCCACGGGAAAAACGGAGGATCTTCCGATGAATGATGCGCTGCGCACCGCCCTGACGCGCCTGCGACTCTCAGGACTGGCGAGTACACTCGACGTACGCCTCCAGGAAGCCGCCGGCAATCGCCTCGGACACGCCGAGTTCCTTGAGTTGGTGCTCCAGGATGAACTGCTCATCCGCAACGACCGCCTGGTCGGCCGCCGCACCAAGGCCGCCGGCTTCCGTGAAGCCAAAACGCTCGACGACTTCGACTGGCAGTTCAACCCGTCCATCAAACGCAAGCCGATCTTCGATCTGGCCGCCGGCCGATTCATCCGCGAGGCCCGCGACGTGCTGCTGCTCGGTCCGCCCGGAACGGGCAAGAGCCATCTGGCCCAGGCGATCGGTCACGCCGCCATCAAGGCCGGCTGCACCGTGCTCTACCGCTCGATCTTCGACCTGGTGCGCGACTTCCTCTCCGACGAAGCCCTCGGCGGTCAGGGAACCGGACTGACCGGCATCACCGCCGCCACCAAAACCCTCGAACGCTACCTGCGCCCGGACCTGCTCATTATCGACGACATGGGCATGAAGCAACTCCCCAAACGCTCCGGCGAATACCTGTTCGAGATCATCATGCGCCGCTACCAGGTCCGCTCAACCATGATGACCAGCAACCGCCCGCTGGAAGATTGGGGCAAACTCATCGGCGACGTGCCCGCCGCCACCGCCATCCTCGATCGCTTCCTGCACAACGCCGAGGTCATCACGATCAACGGCCGCAGTTACCGTCTCAAGGATCGCAAACCGGCGCCCGGCAGCGACAAAGCGAAAGCAGAGACCGCTTGCGAACCCGTGGAGAAATGAGCATCATGCAAACCACTGGCTGGCTTTAACCCGCCCATCTCTGGCTGGATTCAACCCGCCCGGTGACA
>JABRVU010000143.1:0-1493 GCA_039961895.1 Phycisphaerae bacterium
TCGGGCGGTTTCACGTGCTCTTGAGCGGCTTCCGGCACGAATGGCAGCCGCCGCGCCGCGCGTATCATGATTCGTCCGCGGTGCGGGCCAATCTCAACGAGGTCCCCGCGTCGGTCGGCAAGGACGACAGCGTCGCGGGGCGCGAGTCCGAGCTGCTGGCGACCATCTCGGCGCTGTTCGACATGTACGAGAACGCCTGTGAACGGGTGAACGACGGGCGGTTCGCCGACTGGCCGTCGCAGGTGATTCACGCCGACTGGCACCCCGGGAACATGCTGTTCCAGGGCGGGCGCGTGGCCGCGGTCATGGATTACGACTCGCTGCGGCTGCTGCCCCCGGCCCTCGACGTGGCCAACGGGGCCCTTCAGTTTTCGATTATCGGCGGTGCCGCCGACCCCCGCTCCTGGCCCCCGGAACTCGACGAGGAGCGGCTTTTCAGCTTCCTGCACGGCTATGATCAGGAGGCGGCCTTGAGCCCGGAGCAGGTCCGGGTCTTGCCGTGGCTGATGATCGAGGCGCTGATCGCGGAGGCGGTGGTTCCGATCGCCGCGACCGGGTCCTTCGGGCGGATCGAGGGCTTCCGCTTTCTTCAGATGATCAGCCGCAAGGCCCGATGGCTGCAACACAACGGCGAGCGCCTGATCTCCGTGGCCCAGGTCGGATAGAATAGGAGGGGGCTCAGGGCCGGGCCGGCACATGGCGGGGACGGGATGAATCGGGCATCGAAGGGCTGGGAATGGTGCGGATGCGGCTGATCCGATCACTGGTGAGCCTGGCATGGGCGTTTCAGACGGCCGGGGGGTTCGCTTTCGCCCAGCAGACGCGGCCCGCCGACCAGCCCGTTCCCGCGGCGACGCTGGAGGCCCACGTCCGCCAGCTTGGCGATTATCGCTACGCGGTGCGTAACGAGGCCACCGCCGCCTTGAGCTCGCTGAAGCCCGTGAACCTGCCCCAGCTCCTGAATTACTATCTCCAGGAGCACCGCCACGAGCCCAAGCTTCGGCTGCGTTTCGCCATCGAGCAGGTCTTCTACCGGCAGATGATGGCCGGGGAGTCGGGTTTCCTGGGCATCCGGCTGCGCGAGTTCCAGGTGTGGGACCCGCGGGCCGGGCAGGTCACGGCCAGCGTGGTGGTGGACGAGGTTCAGCCGGGCATGGCCGCCGAGAAGGGCGGCATGCGCGACCTGGACATCATCCTGGACTTCGGCGGGCAGCCGGTCGCGGCGCTGATGAACCCGGCGGCGGCGCCCAAGCGCAAGGAGGAGCCGCTCGGCGCGGAGCAGTTCGCCCGCGGTTTCGCCTCGCCGGAGCTGCTGGCCTTCATGAACCACGTGAAGCAGACCCGGCCGGGCACGCCCCTGCCGTTGCGCGTGCTCCGGGCGGTGGAAACGCGCAAGGTTCGCCTTCCGCCCGGCGTCACCGACACCGGCGGTCTGGCCCTGACCCAGCTTCCTTTTCCGCTGGATCGCATGTACGTCGAGCGGGCGGTGGTGG
>JABRVU010000144.1:0-1822 GCA_039961895.1 Phycisphaerae bacterium
TGGCCATCGCCCGGGCCCTGGTCAACCGCCCGCCGGGGCTGCTGGCCGACGAGCCCACCGGCAACCTCGATTCGCGCACCGGGGAGCAGATCCTCCGCCTGTTTCACGAGCTGCACCGCGAGGGCGTGACCATCATTCTGGTGACGCACGATCCGGCCGTCGCCGCCCAGGCCCAGCGCGTCATCCGCATGAAGGACGGCAAAATCCTCGAGGACCGGCGCATCGACCACGGCTATCGGCAGGAGCTGCTGGCCAGCGGGGTCCAGACCGCGTTGCCCGAGACCGCCCACGAACCGCGCGTGCCGGTGGCCAGGGCGGTGAGGAGTTGAGAGTTGCCGGTCCCCGGTTGTTGGAGAGCCGCCCGGTTGGCCGCGCTTGCCTCCTGGTCACGGCCCCAAAAACCGGGAACTGGAAACGGGAAACCTGAGACCCTTTAGGCTGACAGCGCTATCTCGTAGCGGCCTGCCGTGAGTGCAGGCCGTGGAAAGCCGGAAACCCCCACGACCGGCACTACAGATGCAATCCAGCGCCGTCATAGTAGGTAGCGTATGTTCCTGCTCCAGATTCTGCTCATGTCCCTTCGTGGTCTGCGGGCCAACCTGCTGCGCTCGCTGCTGGCCACGCTGGGGGTCATCATCGGAGTGGGAGCGGTGATCTCGGCCATGTCCATCCTGGAGGGGACGCAGCGCGACCTGCGCCAGCGGTTCGAGTCCCTGGGCAGCGAGACGCTGATGGTCACGCCCGCGGTGGCCCGGCAGGGCGGGCGGGCCGGCGGCCTGGTCCAGACCATGACCGTCGAGGACGCCGAGGCCCTGCGCGACAGGCAGCGCTGCCCGAGCATCAAGGCCGCCGCCCCGGAGGTGCTGGGCGGGGCCACCATCAAGCGCCAGTCGCGCAATACCGAGGCCACCGTCCTGGCCACCAACGAGGCCTACGCGGACATGTTCAGCTACCGGGTGGCCCCGCACCAGGGCCGCTTCATCACCAGGGACGACGTCATCTCCGAGCAGAAGGTGGTGGTCCTCGGGCACCGCGTCGCCCAGCAGCTTTTCGGCAACCTGCCGGCGGTGGGGTCGTCGGTCCGCGTCAAGGGCATCCCCTTCCGCGTGGTGGGGGTCATGGAAAAGAAGGGCAACATCGGCTTCCGCAACGTGGACATGCAGGTGTACATTCCGATCAGCACGGGCATGAACCGCGTCTTCGGGGTCAAGCGGATCACCGCGATCAACGTGCGGGTCAACGGGCCGGAGCGGCTGGACCAGGCCTCGGCGGAGATCAAGCGCGAGCTGCGCCGCCGCCACAACATCAAGCTCCGCCAGGGGGCCAAGGACGACTTCAACATCATCAGCCAGGAGGAGATGCGCAAGCAGTTCGGGGACTTCACCAAGATCATGGGCTTCGTGCTCTACAGCATCGCGGGGATCAGCCTGGTGGTCGGCGGGATCGGGATCATGAACATCATGCTGGTGTCGGTGACCGAGCGGACCCGCGAGATCGGCGTGCGCATGGCCGTCGGGGCCCGGCGCTGGGACATCCTCGAGCAGTTCCTGATCGAGGCCGGCGTCATCAGCCTGCTGGGCGGGGCCGTGGGCGTGGGCGCGGGCTACGCCTTCACCGACCTGCTCGAAACCATCACCCAGCAACTGGTCATCACCTACACGACTCAGTGGGTGGTGATGTACGCCCTGGCCATGGCCATCGGCATCGGCGTGCTCAGCGGGCTGTACCCGGCGTTCAAGGCCTCGCGCCTCGATCCGGTCGAGGCCCTGCGCTACGAGTGACAGGCGCGTCATCAAACCCCGAAAACCGAGCGGCTGGAAGC
>JABRVU010000145.1:0-15531 GCA_039961895.1 Phycisphaerae bacterium
TGGCCTGGGCCAGGGCGGCGAAATCGGCGCCAGGGGCCTTGGCCTGGGCCAGGACGGCCTCGGCCTTCTTTCGGGCCGCTTCCCTGGCCGCCGGCATATCCGCCGGCGCCGTGGCCGACGGCTTGATGAGAATGTGGCTGGCCCGCACCTGGGCCGCGAAACGCTGGGCCATGCGCGGGTCGGCGTAGTAGTCCTTCAGCTCCTGTTCGCTGACCTGCACGTCCTTGAACAACACCCGCCCCAGTTTCTCCTGTTGCAGGGGGAGCAGGAGCTGGTAGTAGTTGGTCTTGAGCTGGGCGATCTGCTGATCGAGCGTGCTGCCCGACTGCCGGATGCGCTCGTCGAACTCCTGGCGGCTGATGTTCTGGGCCTTGAGAACGGCCTGAACCCGCTTTTCCACGCCCGCGTCGATGTCTTCCGGGGTGATGAGGGCGTTGTTCTTCCTGGCGGCCGCCTGGAGAAACTCGTCGTCCACGATGAGGTTGATCAACTGGGTCCGCGCCCGCTGGAGCATCATGGTGATCTGGTCTTCGCCAGGGGCCTGCGGGCCGGAGGGCAGGACCTTGCGGAGCCACTTCTCGAGGTCGCCCTCGGTGAATTTCTTGCCGTCGAGGGTGAAGGCCAGCTCATCCGGCGCCGGGCGCGTGCCGACGAGCGGCGGGCGGGGATTGAAGTTCATGGCCGGGCGGGTGCCGATGGCCGGCCGGGTGGCCGTGGACACCGGCGCGGGGCGGATCACCGGGCGCGTCGCCGCGCCGCCGTCCTGCCCCAACGCGCGAGCGGGCGGTATGACCAGACCACAAAAGGCAAACACGACCATGATGCTTCGGAACATGCCGAATACCTCGCAAGAGACGCTGGAAACGGGTTGGAACGAGGCCCATGCGCGAGATGACGAACGGAATCAGGCAGGTCGGCCCTGGAGTGCATCCTCATCACCCATCGTTCACACCGGCAAGAAGCCGGCGCCACACGGGTTTGTCGGACGCACTTTGGCAGGCCCCGCGGCCACGACGGGTCGTCGAGACGTCGCATCCTCGATCACGGGCCACCATCGTAGTGCATCCCGCCGTCCAGGTCAAAGGACGGGCGCCGCCCAGCGGGGTCCGGGTGGGTGCGTGTCGGACCGCCGTTTTCGCCGACCCTGGACCGGACCGGCCGGGATCAGATAATGGCCGCAAACCGTCATGGGAGATCAACTCCATGAGAACCCGTTCCATCCTGTGGTCGGCCCTGGGCATGTTCTGCTGCAATGGCGCGTCGGCCGCCGAGCCTGCGTTCAAGGCCATCGTTGAAGCCGAGGAAGAGGTCTATCGCTACGAAGAGTTCGACAACGGCGCCGGCCCGTCCTGGTGCGCCGGCTGCACGTGTATCGTCCGCAGCGGCGGGGCCGTGCTGGTCAGCGGGATGGAGAAGATCCCGGAGGCCAGGCCGCTCAACAACGCGCGCTGGCTCTTGTTCGCTCGTACGGCGGAAGGCTGGCGTCTTCAGCAGAAGGACCCGGCCGGCCGCACGCGCGAGCCCTCGCCGCTGGGCGTGCTGTCCGACGGGAGCGTCCTGATGTCGGTCAATCCCACTCTGGCCCCGCCGGACGCCCACGCCGGTCCGGCCCGCCCCCAAATCCTCCGCTTCGATGCCCGCCGGCCGGAACAACCGTTCCGGACGATCCTTCCGGTCTGGGACGGTCAACCCGCCTTTACCGAGCATTCCTACCGGAGCTTCGCCGTGGATGGTCCGCGTGGCGAATACATCCTCTTCCAGAACATCGGCTACACGCACGCGGAGTGGGCGTTCTGCGACCGGGACGGCCGATGGAGCAGAAACGGCCGGCTCGCCTGGCCCTGGGGCGCGGACTACGCCAAGCCCCAGCCGATCCGGGTCTGCTATCCGTCGGTGCAGCTTCGTGAACGCGCCGTCTTTTTCTGCGGCGTCAGCGACATCGTCGAACCCAACCCGGCGTGGAGAGAGTACAAGGAACGGCTCACCGGGCGCCAGTGGGATTACGACTTCCGCCGGCTGTTCTTCACCTGGACGCCGGACGTGGTTGCGAAGGACTTCAGACCCTGGGTGGAGGTGGCCAGCCGCGAGAAGACCTGCGGGTGGCTTTTTCCGTGCGACTTATGGGCCGATCCGGGCGGCGTCGCGCACGTCCTCTGGACGGAGCGGGCCATCGACACGCGCCTGCGGGAGAAATTCTTCCCCGACGAAAAGCAGAGCGAAGCGCTCAACTACGCCCGGATCAGAGAGGGGCGGGTCATCAGCCAAAGCAGTATCCTGCTGGCCAGGGAAGGTGATGAATCGAGCCCGGTTCCCGGACGAGGGCGGTTCCAGGTCACGCCCGCCGGGCGGCTGTTCGTGTTCCTGCACGCCGTCGTGCGCGACGCCGATAACAAACGGACCGACCGGAACTTCCTGGTCGAGATTCGACCGGACGGGACGACCGGGCCGTTCGTGCCGGTACCGCTCAAGGTGCCGCTGACCAACTTCTTTACGGCCGGCGTGCGGGCGGGCTGCGCGCCTTCCGAGACCATCGACCTGCTCGGCGACTCCAACCGGACGGTACGCTACGCCCGCGTGCGCCTCGCGTACTGAAGCACCCTATTTCGCCCGCCGAACCCGGTCTCGCGGCGATCGGGCCTCTCTTGTGCGTCCTGCCCCGACTCGCCGTGTGGGTGACGCCCCAGGCGGGAGTGACGCAGGGAGCGGCCGGTTTTCAGTATCCTTCGGGATTGTCCGCGCGATATAATATCCGTCGCTGGACCGTGGCCGGCGGGATGGAAGGTCCGGTCCAGGCCGGAGGTCACCTTGGCCTTGCCCAGCGTGAATTCGCGATTGAAGGGACGCGGACGGGGGGCGCCCGCCGGAAAGACCGACCCCGCCCTGCGCCGACACGCCGCGTTTTTCAAGACCCTGCCCGAACTCTGCGGCCTGCTGGACGCGCTGCCCGACATCATCCTGATCCTCAACGGCAGGCGCGAGGTGGTCTTTGCCAACCGCTGGATGGTCGAGTCGCTGGGCCTGGACAACGCCGAACAGCTTCTGGGGGCGTTGCCCGGCGAGGTGCTCGACTGCGCCCGCGCCTGGGAATGCGAGCACAGCACGTGCGGCGCCACCGAGGCCTGCCGGATGTGCGGCACCTACCGGGCCTTGAGCATCTGCTCGGGGGGGACCGCCAACACGCAGGAGTGCCACATCGTCCAGGCCTCCACCGGGCGGGCCCTGGACCTGCGGGCCGTCGCCCGTCCTTTGCGGCTGCACGGCGAGCCGTTCACCCTCCTGGTGCTTCAGGACATCGGCCATGAAAAACGCCGCCAGGCGCTCGAACGGCTGTTCTTCCACGATATGCTCAACCTGACCGCCAGCATCCTGGGTTACGCCGAGCTGCTCCAGCGGGTCGAGCCCGAGGAGATCCCGGAACTGAGCCGGCTGCTGGCCCGCATGATCGCGGAACTGGCCGGCGAGCTGCGCGCCCAGCGCGATCTGATGCTTGCCGAACGCAACGACCTCAAGGTGCAGTGGGGGCCGGTGAGCACGCGCCAGGTCCTCAACGAAGTCCTCGAACACTGCCAGTCGCACGTCGAGACCGGCGGGGCGGTGGTGCTGGACGCCGACAACGCCGACGTCGTCTTCACCTCCGACCGGTCGTTGTTGTCCCGGGTGCTCAGCAACCTGGTCAAGAACGCGCTGGAGGCCTCGCCCCCCGGCCATGACGTGACCGTGGGGTGCTTCGCCGGACGCCAGTGGGTCGAGTTCTGGGTGCATAACGACGGAACCATGCCCCGCGAGGTCCAGCTCCAGGTCTTCCAGCGTTCGTTCTCGACCAAGGGTCCTGGCCGGGGGCTGGGCACCTACAGCATCAAGCTGCTGACCGAGCGCTACCTGCGCGGCACGGTCACGTTCAGCACTTCCAGCGAACAGGGCACCCGCTTCATCGTGCGTTATCCGCGCGGCGAGGATGCCGACGGATCGCCCCCGCCCGCGGGAGCCGACACCGGCGACGGGGCCTTCCTCGGGGCCTGCATCTGAGCCGACGATCCTCGAAACACCTTCCCAGCCCGACCCGCGTCGGGCCACTCTGTCAAGTTGCCTTGCCGGCGGGTACGATACCGCGCGAGGGCCTGACGCGGCGATGATGATGATGATGAAGTCGCGGGGCCTTATCGAATGGAGACGCACGATGTTTGCCCAGGGAATGAACCAATGGTCGAATGCCGCTTTCGCGTTACTGCCCTTCCTGGCGTCCGTCGCCTTGAAGGCCGAAGACGTCGAGCCGGTGAACGTCGGTTCCCGGCTGGAGCCGTTTTTCGACGGCTCGCTGATCGCGGAGCTGAAGGGCGCCGCCCTCCGGCTGCATCCCCCCACTCCCCGTGAGGTGGTGTTCACGTTCGATGCCCCCTGGGAGGGAGCCATGAGCGGTTACGTCACCGTCCTGCACGACGGGAAGCGGTTTCGCCTGTATTACCGCGGCGGAGGCGACCTGGGACGCGAGTATTCCTGTCTGGCCTTCAGCGACGACGGCGTGCACTGGACGCGCCCGAAACTGGGCCTGATCGAGTACCGCGGCTCGAAAGAGAACAACATCTTCTGGACCGGCAAGGAGAAGGCCTATTTCGAGTCGCACAATTTCTGCCCCTTTCTGGACACCAACCCGGCCGCCCCGCCCGACCAGCGCTGGAAGGCGGTCACGTCCGCCAAGGTGCCCGACACCGGCGGCGACCGGCCCAAGATCCTCATGGCCTTCGTCTCGCCGGACGGCGTGCACTGGAAGCGGCTGCGCGACGAGCCCATCATCACCGACGGGGCCTTCGACTCGCAGAACACCGCCTGCTGGGACGCGGTGAACCGGCAGTACGTCTGCTTCCTGCGCAAAGCCCAGAAGGGCATGCGCAGCGTCGCCCGGTCGCTGTCGAAGGATTTCGTGAGCTGGAGCAAGCCGGAGCTGCTGGACTTCGGCGACACCCCCCCCGAGCAGTTCTACACCAACGCCATGCAGCCGTATCTGCGGGCCCCGCACCTTTACATCGGGCTGCCCATGCGGTTCGTGCCCCCGGCGGTGCGCAACTGGGTCGGCCTCGAGCGGCGTAAGACCGACGGGCTCTCCGACGCCGTGTTCATGTCCAGCCGCGACGGGCTGCACTGGAACCGGGCCTTTCTGGAGGCCTTCATCCGCCCCGGCCTGGACCCGTCCATGTGGGGCGGGGCCCACGGCAACAGCACGCCGGCGCTGGGCGTGGTGCAGACCGGACCGGAAGAGTTGTCCATCTACTGGTCCGAGCACTACGGCAACTACCCGGAGGGGACCATCATCCCCCGGCTCCGGCGGGGCACGTTGCGGCCGGAGGGCTTCGTCTCCGTGAACGCCGGATACGCCGGCGGCGAGTTCACCACCCGCCCGCTGGTCTTCACCGGCCGGCGGTTGACCATGAACTTCTCGACCTCCGCCGTCGGCGGCGTCCGCGTTGAAATCCAGGACGCCACCGGTCGTCCCCTGCCCGGCTATACCCTGGCCGAAGCCACCGAAATCTGGGGTGATGAACTGGACCGCGTGGTCACCTGGAAGACCGGCCACGATCTGGGCAGACTCGCCGGCCAGCCCGTTCGCCTCCGCTTCGTGATGAAGGACGCGGACGTGTTCGCCCTGCGGTTCGTGGATTGATGTCGCCTTGCCGGCCTCGGGGCGGCCGAAGTGGCATCGGCCTGCCGCCCGGGGTCATCGGGCGATGCGGAGCAGATCCCGGATCAGGCCGTGGAGCTTGATCAGCCTGGCGTCGCGCGGGTCGAACTCGGGGAAATCGAAGCGGGCAGGTGCATGAATCTGAACGGTGGGCGGATCCCGCCAAGGATATTCCGGGTTCGGTCTGATCAATCCGGCTTGGGCAGGTGCCAGTCCTTCGATCCTGGCCGCCAAGGCCAGCAGTGAGTCGATGTATCGCTTGAACTGAGCCGCTTCCTCAAAGCCCAGCTGCCTTCGCACCTCCGGTCTGGTCTTCAGGACCTGCAACATCCGTACAAAAGCCGAATGGCTGGAAGGAGGCGCTTCACGGCTACCCGGCGGGGTCAGCATTGATTTGGCCAGTTTTTCGGCGACCATTTGGAGGTAATGAAGGCGGTGGCAGTATTCGACGGCCGGGTCGGCGAGCCGCTGGAGGATGGCATGATCACTCCGGGCCTGCTCCAGGAATGCGTCATGCCAATCCATGCGGAAACTCACAGCTCTACGGCGTCGCTCCAGTCGCCCCACTCCGCCGGCAGAGTCAGGACGCCGTACTCGTCGGAGCGGATCATCGCGATGGCCGAAGGGGCGGCAAGATCGTCCCGCTCGGATGCGCGGAAGTAGAACGGATGAACAGCGCCATCCAGGCTCTGCGGAACCTGGTCCGTCAGCTCGACGAGCCGGACTTCCCGGTCGTGGGGGAACCAGTATATTTTCTGGATATCCGGTTCAGCCGCACGATTATCGACGGCCAAGAGGCGCGCCTGACGCTCAATGACCGGGTCGACGTGCTGGACAGCCATCGTGAGCCTCCACAAGCTTGAACGGAATCATTATATCTGCCAAGCCATGCGAACGCCAGAATCAGTGCTAGGCAGTGGCATCACCGTGCAGTGATCGGATTGAAGTTATCCACCTTGATCGGGTTCGTCATCGGTTTGACCGTCCGGCGCGGAAGGATGTATGCTGAGGGACGATCCGATACCGCCCACGAAACGGATTCGACCCGAGAATCGGGGGCCTTGGCACCAGGTACAACCACCTACGGAGAACGGCACCGTGTATCAACCCGCGACCCGACCCTCCCGTCCGCATTTCAGCTCCGGTCCGACGGCCAAGCGCCCGGGCTGGTCGCCTGCGGCGCTGTCCGAGGCCTGGCTGGGCCGCTCGCACCGTTCCAAGGGCGGCAAGGCCCGGCTCAAGCTGGCCATCGACTCCAGCCGCAAGCTGGCCGGCCTGCCCGACGATTACCTGCTGGGCATCCTGCCGGGCAGCGACACGGGTGCGTTCGAGGCGGCCCTGTGGAGCCTGCTGGGGGCCCGCCCGGTCACGGTCATGGCCTGGGAGAGCTTCGGCGAAGGCTGGGTCACGGACGTCACCAGACAGCTCAAGCTCGAGGCCCGGGTGCTGCGCAGCGAATACGGCCGGCTGCCCGATCTGAAACAGGTGGACTGGAACACCGACGTGGTGTTCACCTGGAACGGCACCACCAGCGGCGTGAAGATGCCCGACGGAGCGGCCCCGCCGGCCGATCGGCAGGGCCTGGCCCTCTGCGACGCGACCAGCGCCGTCTTCGCCATGCCCATCCCCTGGGAATCGCTGGACGTGATCACCTGGTCATGGCAGAAGTGCCTGGGCGGCGAGGCGGCCCACGGCATGCTGGCTCTGTCGCCGCGGGCCGTGCGGCGGCTTGAAACCTACCAGCCTCCCTGGCCGATGCCCAAGCTCTTCCGCATGACCAAGGGCGGCAAGCTGATGGGTGGGATCTTCGAAGGCGACACCATCAATACCCCGTCGATGTTGTGCGTCGAGGACTGGATCGACGCGGTCAAATGGGGGCAAGCGTTGACTTTTGCCGGCCGGACCGGGCTCGAGGCGCTCTTCGCCAGAAGCCGGGCCAACCTCGAGGTTGTGACCGAGTGGCTGAAAACCCAGGACGGCATCGCGTTCCTGGCCGATGATCCGGAGATTCGCAGTTCGACCTCGATCTGCCTGAAGGTCACGGCGCCGTGGTTCACGGCCATGAGCGACGAGGACAAGCAGGCGTTTATCAGGAAGGTGGCGGCGGCGCTGGAGTCCGAGAAGGCCGTCTACGACGTGGCCGGCTACCGTGAGGCTCCGCCGGGCTTCCGCCTTTGGGGCGGCCCGACCGTGGACCCCGCGGACATGAAGCTGGCCTGCGAATGGCTGGGGTGGGCGATCCAGGCCCACCGGCCATGAAACCGCGCGTCGCCGGCCGGGAGTGCCGGGAAGCACTCAGCGCGTGGCCTGGGGGCACGACACCGGCGGCACCGCCCGCCCCCGCTCCAACTGCGGGGCGCCGCTGCCTGGGGGACTGCACCGCGTTCCCGCCGAGGGCGGTTGTTCACTTTCCCCGCGGCGGCGCGGGGTCGTAATACGCGATGATGCGCAGCGCTTCGCCGCCGCCGGGCAGTTCCACGCTCTCATCCGCCGGATCGAACCGGTCGAAAGGCTTGCCGTTCACCTCGCAGCGGGTCATGCGCAGGGCGTCGGGGTGGCGGAAGCGGGCCCGGATCACTTTCGGCGGGTTGCGCCGCGGCGGCTCGACGGTCATCTCGAGGGTCCCCCGGCCCGCCGAGGACGCCATCCTCATGCTCATCGGCCCGAAGTAGGTGTGCACGTTGCTGATCCCGATCCGTTGCCCGTCGGCCAGCCAGTAACGCGGCACCGCGTAGCCCAACAGCAGCTCCTCGCCGCGCTCCTGCACGAACATGCAGCGCAGCCAGTACGTCGAGTTGGATTCATCCGACGACTTGAAGTGGTCGCCGCGCCAGTCCCCGATGTTGGGCAGGGCGTGTTCGGTCATCATCCGGGTGTCCGGGAAGTAGCTCACCGCGAAGGCGTTGAAATAGGCCCGCAGGAAGTGCTTCGGCTCGTCGCGCAGCAGGTAGGGCACCGGGTTGTGCAGCAGGTTGGCCTGCATCGAGGTCCCGCCCAGGCTGAACCAGAAGCGTTCGAAGTCCGGCCCCTTGAGCTCGTAGCCGAATTGCTCGGAGAGGTAGAGGTTGTCCTCGAAGTCCTTGATGATCCAGGTGGAGAGGCGATCGTGCGGCTCGAGGGCCCCGGTCCGCACCAGGTGAATGGCTCCCTCCAGCGTCTCGGTGATCCACCCGAAGGACCGGCCTCGCCGATGCACGTCGGAGGGAACCTTGGGGATCCAGCTTCCGTCGCGGAGCCGGACCACCGGCGAGCGGCGCATGGCCTCGGTATAAGCGGCCAGCAGGTCTTTATGGTAACCCGCCGCGTCGTCCTTGAGCCGCCCGGCCTCGGGGTGGCCGATCGCCTCCAGGGCCAGGGCCGCGTTCCGGCAGCCCCACCAGGTGTAGACGTTGGTGGACAGCCAGGTCCGCCAGTCGCCGATGTCCTCCAGCCGACCCATCGGCAGCAGCCCGCGCTCGATCGCCCGGATGGGCGTCTTCGCGGCGATCCGCGTCGAGTGTTGGCGCTGCTGCGTCACCCAGTCGCAGCCCTTGATGATCCTCGGCGCCGCCCGGGCGAGCCAGTCCCGGTCGCGGGTGAACCAGTAATGTTCGCCCATCATCCACAGCACCCAGCCGTGGCTCTGATTGTATTCCCCCATCTCGTACCGCCCGGCGCCGTAGAAAACGCCGTCGGCGGTGGTGAAGTCTCCCGGCAGCGGCACCGTCCCCTGGTAGTGCAACCATGAATCCAGCGCCCGCTCGACCAGCTTGGGATACCCACGCACCTCCAGGTCCAGCAGCATCATGCACGACTCATTGGGATAGACGCCGTAATTGAAGGTTCCCACCTTGGGCATGTAGCGGTCGCTGACCCCCACCTCGCGTTCGGTATTGATGAGCAGATGGGCGGCGTCGGCCCGGTAGAAGTCGTTGATCATCCGCTCGGGCGTGTCGATGCGGCAGCCGGCCGCTATCCGCCGCTGCCAGTACCCGCCCACTGCGCTGAGCTGCTCATCGAACCGCAACCCGCGCAGAACGGCGAACTCCCTGGGTTCGGTCAGGGTGATATAGGGGATGGCCACGTCGAGGGTACGGGAGGGCTTCTCGGTAGTGAGGACGGCCTGGTAGACGATCCGGCCGTCCACGACGGTCAGGGAATAGGGCTCCCCGGCGGGGTCCGGCGCGCTGATCCGCATCCGCAGCATCGTCGGCGTATCGGCGGCCACGAACGCCAGGTCATCCTGAAGGACCAGGCTCTCTTCCCGCTTGGCGGCGGTACTGAACTTGAGGTTGGCTTCGGCGGTCGCGCGGCCCGGTCCGATCTTCTCCATCCCGATCCGGGCCATGAGCACCAGGGTGTCGTCGGCCCAGATGCGCCCCCCGGCCGCTGGAATGCCCAGCAGCGGCACCGCGAAAACCGTCTGGGTATACCGGACCCCCCCGGCCTCCCAGGTCCCCACCATGATCGGCAGGTACCCGTCGACCAGATGCCGTTCCCGCGGGGGCACGGCCGGAAGGCCGAACCGATATCGCAGGTTGCCCTCCCACTGGCACCGGTCGGTGTCCTTGCCCTTCACCCGAAGCTGCCAGTGCTTGAAGCACACCACGTTGCCTTCCTCGTCCAGCCGGAAGTGCTGGCGGCTGCCCTCGAAGCTGATCGGGATGTAGTGCGGGGCCTTGGCCGGCGTGTCGTTCCAGGCCTGGGTGAAGGTCTGCTCCGGCATGTCGAACACGCGGGAATACAGGTCCTTGTCCTTCGATCCCCGGTTGCGCCAGACCTGCTCGGCCCGAGCATAGGGGATGTTCTCCCCGGCCTTGCGGACCAGAACCCCGAAGTCCGGGATGAAGATCCGCCCGGCTTTGACAAGGTCGGTGGCCGAAAACGAAAAGGTCTCATGGGCGGCCCGGACCGTGACCACCGTCTCGTCGAACGAGTTGTAGCCCTTCGGTTCGGCGTACAGGATACGAGCCCGGATGCCAGCGGTGGCCCCCTGGACGGTGGACCTCCAGGACTGATCCGGCCCGACCTGAACCGTCTGGGCTTCGGCGAGCGGCTCAACCCCCTCGAGCCGGCCGTTGAAGACCTCGAGCCGACCGTCCCATGCCTGGGCTTCCTTGGCCGTCCCGCCCCACTCCACCTCGAAGGCCAATGGCTTGTATACCGAGTCGGTAAAAGCCTGGAAGCGTTCGATCCTCGGCAGGGCGGCCTCCCCCACGATCCGGAGTTTGAGCGTCGTCCGGTAGGCCGCCGGGAAGTCCTTGATATTCGGGAATTCCTTGATATTTAAGGGGTTGAAGCTGAATGCGAAGGTTGAGCCGCTGACCTCCAGTTTCGTGTCCGCCGGCCGCCATCGGCCGTTGTACCAGTCGCCGATGTCGAGCCAGCCGGAACCGCCGGCGCCGGAGGGCTGATCGCGCGGGATGCGACGCTGCGGCCATCCCGACTGCCAGTATTCCAGACGGACAGCTCCGGGATTCGGCGGCGGCGAGCCGCCCTCGAACACCACCACCACCCGGAATATGTCACGGGCGTCCTCCCAGAGAATGCCTTGATCCTTGCCGTCGGCCTCCCAGGACATGACCTGCCCGAATGGGGCGACATCGACGGGATCGCCCTCGCGTCCCTGTCCGAGGGTTGGAGCCGGTCCCCAAACCAACCATGAGAACCCGCCGATCACCAGCAGTTGAAGAACCTGTTGCATCATGAAAGCACCTCACCTTTGACCTGGCAGGGTTGTAAGCCTGGCGAACCTCCGATGCAAGCCGGCCGACGGGTGCGGCCTGTGAGAAAACTCACAAGCGGATCGTCTGAGTCCGGTTCCCAGCCCGAAGTTGACCGAAAAGGACTTTGGCGTACGCACTGTCGCTGCCGAGCAACGTGAGGTCGATCTTGCGAACAGGATGACCGGTTTGCTAATCCGCTTCAGCCACGGGCTTTGGATTATTTCCGTGCCGCGGCTGATAAGATGGTCTAAAAAATGCATGGAATCCAGTCGATTTTCGCTACCCTGACCGGAGTGGCGCGGTATAATCTGTTGTGAGATGTCGATAATACCGAACGCGGAGCCGGCCGTTGGCGCGGCTGCACCGCCTGACCGAAGATAAACATAAAGGTGGGTCCGAATCACCACGATGATGTCGAAGTGGGACTCGATTCGGCGGTGAAGTAAGAGTCGGACCGACCTACACAGGCTTCCACTCGCTGCGGCACCCTTGACCGCGCCAAGACTTACAGGGTGCCGCACGCCTTTTTGGGGTCATCATGACCCCTGCCCGCCGTTGAGTCCTTACGTCATTGATCAGCGTTTTTGCAGATAGATGAAGTCGATCCCGATGGTTTTTCCGGGTTCGTCCTCGTAGCGGAGGGTCAGCGTGCAGGAGCCGGCCGGCAGCTCCAGGTTGCCGGAGTCGAACACGCGCGAGAGGATTCGATGAGGCACGGCCAGGTCGATGACGCCGGCCTGTCCGCCGAAGCCGGCGGGCTTGCCGTCCACGGTGGCCGATATCCGCCCTGAATCCGGGGTGAGGGCCGCGACGATGTGGAGGGCATACCGCCCGGCCTGGGCGACCGGAACCTTGAACGACAACGTATCGCCCCCCCGGGCCGGCTTCCAGGTGAGCATCTGACCGCCCGCCCACAGGTTGTGCTTCACGTGGCCCAGGCCCGCGGCGGCCTTGTCGGCCAGCAGCTCCTCGGCCTGCCAGAACACCGAGTTGGCCGAGCCGCGGAAGGCGATGGGTTGCCAGTCGGCGGGCAGCTCGAGGTGGCGGACGTCCTCGTCGGTGATGAGCACGTGGTCGTCCATGAGCCCCGGCCGGGCGTAGTGATAGCCGATGCGGGCGTAGGACATCCCCGGCACTGTCCCGTGGCAGAACAGCTCCATGTAGAAGCTCACCCGCTGCCGGAACGGCAGGCGGTCTAGCACGTGCCAGCGGTTGTTGGTGACAAAGCCGCGGTTGGCCGGTCCGTCGTCGCGCGGCTGGGCGAAGTAGGGATAGGCGAAGATGTCCGGCATCGACCAGGCATAGTTGAAATAATCCTCCGAACCGGTGCCGAAAGTCGAAGGGCGGACGTCGGCGTCCACGAAGATCTTCTCGTCGCCTTCGCCCCACCAGCTTCCGCTGGGATGCGTGCCGGCGGCGGGGTTCAGCAGCATGAGGGCGGTGCCCACGTACACGCCGGCCCCGTTGGCGACCAGGAAGGGCATGTCCTGAACGACGACGTTCGAGCCGGTCACGTCGTGATTGACGCGCCACCGGGCCCGGAAATGCATGGACCGTTCGTCGCTCCAGGCGTAGTCCATCGGCAGGGCCGACCCACTGACTTCCACCGCCTGCCTGCCGCGGTTGTCGAGCACGATCCGCAGCGATCGGGCGAAGGGCATGACGTATCGGCAGGTCATGGTGCCGTCGGGTTCGACGGTGAAGGGGACCGAATCATAGGGGTTGATGCCCGGTGCCGCGCCGAAGAAGTCGCCGACCGGGGCCTGTACGTGCCCGTGCGGATAGTCGTCGCAGAACACGTGCAGGATGGTCTGCCGCAAGGCGCGGTCGAGGTCGCCGGCCGAGACCTTGAGCGTCAGCCGCTCGAGTGCGGCCGGTCCCACGAGCTTGAGGGCCTCGGTCTGCTCGCCGGGCCCGACCTTCGCGGAGATCGCCACCGGCTCGCGCCCGGACGCATATCGCCACGCCTTCCGCGGGTCGGCGAGCACACCGGCCACGCGCCGCAACGTCTCGCCATGGGTCTTCAAATCCTGCGGCTGGAACGTGGAGACTTGCGCTCCCGCCTCGTATTGGCGGACCTGCACCTGGTAGAAGTGCGTCGTCCGCGGATTTCCCCGCCAGACCAGCCGGCAGCGCTTCGCAAACGGGATCGGGCAGTAGGCCGCGTTCAACTGGGCGAAGGTTCGCTCGAAGACGCCGGCCTCGACGCCCGGCACCTTCAGGGCCGCATAGGTGGAGAGAAAGAACGGCTCGGCCGGCCCGTCGTAGACCGGCTGGTCGGCGTCGTCGAGCGTGAGCCGTACGCTGCCGCTGATCCGGGCGGTCCAGACCCGCACGATCGCCCCCGGCCCTTTCACGTCGCAGATCAGGTACTCACCGGGGGCGCGGTCCTCGGCCGGCTTGAGCACCGCCTCGAACGCGGGGATCGGCTCGCCCCCGAACCCGTCGTTGTTGGCGAACCAGAACGGCCCGCCGGGCTGGGTGCTGCGCCGATCATAGGAGGAGAACTGGACCGTCCTGAAGAACGGCTCGGGAAACTCCGCCAGCCGCTTCATGTCGATCATCTCTTCCAGCAGCGAAGCGGTGGTGATCGGTTCGGCGGACCAGGCCCGCGAAGCGAAGATCGAACCACCCACGAACCAGCTGAGGAAGAGATAACGACGCATCGGCGGGCTCCATGATCGGCGGACCAAGCTCGGAACGTTGGAATCGACGCGGTCTCGGTGTGCAGATAATAAAACTTCCGGGCCAGGACTCAACGTCCCATCCCGGAAGTGCGCCACGGCTAAAACAGCCGAGATCCGAATGATTGCATGGGCTGGCGCCGATCTGCACCGACGCCCGCTGATGGGGATGACTATAACACGCCTCCAAAGGCCCTGTCAACGAATCCATCGGCGAAAGTGAGGAGTTCGGTCAAAAAACTTAATATCATGAAAAACAATGACTTACGTACAATCGCCGGTGCCCGTCCGGGGAGCAGCGCCACAACTCCTGATCCAACCGGATTTTGCCGTCGGAATGCGAATTTCACAGGTTTTTCCATTCCACGATTGGGTAATAATACCCACTCGGTCCAAGCGATAGACGGATTTTCGACATACGATCCTACGAAAGCCCCTGCAAGGTTTTGACGCCGTTCGTAACCGCACTATGATGCGTGAGTTACTATGGACGGGCACACCCACGTCTCATTAGCCCTGATTCGCGGCAGCAAAGGCTGGCTGGTGAGCCGGCGAGCCGGCGGGCGGATTTTCGCCGGCCTCTGGGAATTCCCTGGCGGAAAGATGGAGCCGGGCGAGACTCCGGAGCAGGCAGCCGTCCGCGAGACCGCCGAAGAAACCGGTCTGCGCATCGAGCCCGTCGAGGTGATGGGGCAGCTCTGGAGCAGCGCGGCCGGCGGGAACGTCACCCTCCATCTGGTCCGCTGTCGGACGGTAGACGGCGAGCAAGCCGTGCCCCGCGACCCGGCGGTCACGCAGGTCCGCTGGGTCAGCTTCGAGGAGCTGGCCGAGCTGCCCATGCCCCCCATCAACGCCGCCATCATCGAGCAGCTCCGCGAGGGACGTTTCCAGTAAGCAGCCGGTCGTCCGTTTTCAGTCGGCCCGGTCTCGAACCGTCGTGCCACCCGCGCGGCGTGCTCCGTCACACCCGTCGGGAAAACGGCTTTCCCGCCTCACGCCAGCCGCAGGTTCCGCATGACCGCCGCGGTCGAATCGGGGTGGTTGAGGGTGTAGAAGTGGATGCCGTCCACGCCGTTGCGGATCAGTTCGTCGCACATCTGCGTGGCCAGATCAATTCCATACTGCTTTGCGGCCTTGTCGTCGTCGGCGTAGGCGTCGAGCTTCTCAAGGACGTGCGGCGGGAGCGTCGCCCCGCACAGGCCGCAGAACCGCTTGATCTGGGCGGTGCTGAGAATGGGCAGCACGCCGGGCACGATCGGCACCTGCACGTGCAGCTTGTCGCGCAGATAGTCGCGGAAGGCGAAGAAATCCCCGTTGTCGTAGAAGAGCTGGGTGAAGATCACGTCGGCGCCGGCGGCGACCTTCTCGGCCAGATGCCGCCAGTCCTGGCAGCGGTCCTTGCACTCGGGGTGGCCCTCGGGGTAGCCGGCCACGGCGATGTCGAACCCGCCCAGCTCCTTGATGTAGG